>CAYGBO010000021.1:0-15839 GCA_964348145.1 uncultured Methanomassiliicoccales archaeon | reverse complement strand
AAGGGTCGAGTTCGTGTCTCCGTAGACGAGGATGAGGTCGGGGCCTTCCTTCTCGAAGACGGGCTCAAGCCCCTTCATCATCTCTGCCGTCTGGGTCGAGTGGCTGCCCGAACCCACGCCGAGATTGTAGTCCGGTTGAGGGACTCCGAGGGCTTCGAAGAACACCTCGCTCATGTTCTCGTCGTAGTGCTGCCCGGTGTGAACAAGGACCTCTTCGTGGCGCCGTCGGATTTCTCGGCTCACCATGGCCGCTTTAATAAATTGGGGCCTGGCCCCGACGATGCTTGCGATTCTCACGGTCGTGCGCAGAGGGCCGAAGGCTTATAACGATATGGTCCCGGGACACGCGGGATGCATCTCAGTCCAGGAACGGGCCGTTCTCACGCGCTGAGCGTTCCGTCGGTGACGATGGTCATGTCGTCGGCCTCGAGGGTCGCGTGCGGAAGCGTGGCACCCCAGCCGAACAGACCCTTGTTCGTCCCCCCGAGTTCGTCGTTCGCTCCCACGCCGATGGAGACCGCGCCCGAGACGATGGAGTCGAGGAACCCGCCGAGGTACGTGGCACGGGGATTCAGTCCCACGGAGATCCAGCCGATGCGATCCTTGTCGCCCTTGGAAGCCTCGTAGTAGTCCGCGAAGGCCTTGACGTTCTTGTCCGCATCGTAATCCACGAGCTGTCCCGCCTCGAACTTCCACCGTAGGTTGCGGATCATTTTCCCCCAGAGCGGGGCAGTCGCAAAGGTCACCGTGCCATCCGCTTCGGTCTCCAAGGGGGCGAGGTTCACAGCGCCCGTCGGCAGCGAAGTGTGCAGGGCTCCTCGGAGGATGTCACTCGCGTCGATGATCCCATCGTCCACGAAGGCCTCACGGCCCTGGGCACCCAGCGTGAGGTCCGTCCCCTTCCCGGTGATGCGGATTTCCCGCGTTCCGGCAAGTCTCTTGCCGACGTTCCGCCCGGAGGTCGAGAGCTTCTTCAGGTCATAGCCAAGAGCCGCCGTCACAGCCCGCTTCCACTTCGGGTAGCTGACGCCGTACTTCCGCGCCCGTTGGGGCGTCACATGACCCAGGGTGACATGCGTGGAGCGGACCTTCCTCTCTCGCTGCCGGTCATGGAATTCCTTCCACCAGGTTTCCATGGCGGCCATCCGCTCGGGTTTCGTGCGGTCGAAGACCTTCGGGTCCTGAGGCCCTTCTAGCTCGACTTCCGCGGTCATCGTTTCCACGATGCCTGCGAACAGACGTGGCTTCCTCGTCGCGTACTTCTCGTCCATCTCGACCAAAGTGGCCAGCCACATCCGGTCGTCGAAGTAGGCCACGTGGGTGTCCGCTCCAACTCGAATGGCCTCACGGGCGATTTCCGAAGCGAGGTCCGCCGTATGGCTCCAGGCGTGGACGAGCAGAACGTCCTGATCCGTGAGGTCCAGGGACGTGCGCACGACTTGCTTTGCAATGCTTACCATCCGTTACTCCTCCTTCCCCAAGGGAGGGATTGAAAGATATCCGACCTCCTCCCCCGGACCACCCTCCATGGTCCCTCGCTGATACTAAAGCCTTGTGTATCGGCACCTCCGGTCGCGCATCTCCATCCGTTCGTTATCCGACGGCAACATCCCCATTGAAAGCTTTATCCAGAGAGGGCCGCATGCGCGCGCCCGTGAAGGTCGCCGTTGTGGGTCTCGGGTACGTGGGGGTGCCCGTCGCCGCCATGGTTGCCGCGACAGGAGTTCGGGTCGTGGGAATCGACATCGACCCAGCCAAAGTGAAGGCAGTCGCGGCGGGCAGGAATCCCCTCCGCGGGAGGGAACCGGGTCTCTCACCGCTGCTCAAGAAGCAAGTCAGGGAGGGTCGCCTGAAGGCCGTGACGGATCCGACCGCTGTGCGTTCCGCGGACGTCGTCGTGGTATCCGTGGAAACGCCGATCGATCTCGTCAGACATCGTCCGGACCACCGCGCCTTGAAGGCTGCGCTCGCATCCCTGGGCCCCCACCTGAAGCGTGGGGGCCTTGTGTCGATCGAGTCGACGATTGCGCCTGGCACGATGATGCGCGTGGTCCGGCCTACCCTCGAGCGCTCCTCGAGGAAGAGGGTGGGCCGGGATTTGCACGTCGTACACTGTCCGGAGCGCGTGACAGCGGGAAAGCTCCTTCATAACCTGGCTCACCTTCATCGGGTACTCGGGGTCCAGGACGACCGCGCCGCCCGCAGGGCTATTTCCTTCTACCGGCGTTTCGTAGAGGGAGAGATTCATCTCACGGACTGGACGACCGCGGAGGTCGTGAAGACTGCGGAGAACACGTACTGGGACGTCCAGATCGCCTTCGCGAACGAGATCGCCCTGATCTCCGAAGATCTCGGTGTCGACGCGTACCAGGTTCGCGAGCTCGTGAACACGTGTCCCTTCCGCGCGATGCTGATCCCGGGCGTCGGAGTCGGGGGCCACTGCATCCCGAAGGATCCCTGGCTCCTCGTGTCGTCCGCCCGGCGTGTCCGACCTTCGCTCATCCCGGTTGCCCGGGCCGTAAACGACGCGGTGCCGAAGCGAATGGCTCGGCTCGTGGAGGAGGCCTTGAAAGCGAGCGGGCGACGGATTCGGGGCGCCCGCATCGCAATCCTCGGGTTCGCCTATCGGGAGGGAACGGAGGACACACGGAATGCGCCCGCGAAACCTCTCGTCCGAGAACTGAGGCGCCGGGGGGCGGAGGTCGTCATTCACGACCCCCTCGCTCGGTCCGAAGAGGGCTTTCCCATCCTCCGCAATCTGAAGTCCGCGGTGAAGGGCGCGGACTGCCTCGCGGTCGTGACAGCCCACGACGTCTACCGATCCCTGGCACTCGCGTCCCTTGGACGGTCCATGCGCCGACGGGTCATCGTGGACGGGCGGAACCTGTTCGAGGGACCCGAGGTCGCAAAGGCCGGGTTCTTGTACCGAGGGATCGGGAAGGGACAATTCTAGCCGCTCACGTCGATTCCTCGGAGGATGCGTCGGCCTTCATGGGCACGACCTTCCCGAGGCGGTGGGATTCCATGGCGGCCTCCGCGACCCGAAGGGTCTCCAAGGCGTCGGCGCCCGTGACGAGGGGATCCCCTTTCTGACGCACGGCCGTGAGGAAGTCCTCGAGTTCCCGTCTCAGCGGCTCCTCCTTCCGGACGTGGATTCGCTGGGCATGATGCTCGAGGGGTATCTGGTAGAGGTTGAAGGGATCGAGGGTCCCGAGGGTGCTCGAGCTCACCGTGATGGCCTGGTCCGTGTAGTCCACCTCTACGAAGTTCTTCAGACACGTGAGGGCGAGGCGCCGCACCTTCATGGGTGTGAGCCAGTTCACTTCCACGAATCCATTCACTCCGTTCGCAAACCGGAGCAGCACATTTGCATGATCCTCGAATCGGTCGTGCATCTTTCGCCCGCCGAGAGCGTACACGCTCTCCACAGGCGCGTCCACCAGATACCGAAGGACATCGATGTCGTGGACCGCGAGATCCATGACCACGCCGACGTCTCGGACACGCGTCGGGAAAGAGCTGACCCGCCGCGCGGAGACCGTGATGAGGTCCCCGTACTGCCCCTTCTCGAGGTGTCTCCTCACGACGGCGATCGCGGGGTTGTGCCGTTCGACGTGGCCCACCGCCAACGTAACGCCCGCTGCCTTTGCAGCCCGAACGATGCGGCGAGCCTCCTTCACGGACGCGCCAAGGGGCTTCTCCACGAGGAGGTTCAAGCCCGCGTCGATCGCGTCCAAGGCGACCTTCTCATGGGCGTGGGTCGGCACGCACACGCTCACGGCGTCGAGTTTTTCCTTGAGGAGCGCGCGGTAGCTGGGGAAGTAGCTCACGTTGAAGCGATTCGATGCGCCGCCTCCGACTTTCACGTCCGGGTCCGCAATGCCCACGAGATCGGCGATCTCCGAGAGGACCCGCACGTGATTCTGGCCCATGGCCCCTACGCCGATGACCCCAACGCGCATCGCCACGCCGCGCGAATGGACGGACGGGATATAAACGCGCCCTCCTCGCGAAGGCTTCATAAGTCCTCGTGCCATCGCGCGCCCAGGGGTCCGACGGGGTGGCGGTCGATCCGGTCTGCGAGGAATCCCTCAATCCGCACAACGCGTTCTGGATGATCTGGTACAAGGGCACGCCCTACTACTTCTGCTCGGAGAAGTGCCAGCTCGCGTTCGACCGGAAACCCGAGCACTTCCGTCAGCGAGCCCTTGACCGCAGGGCGAAGGAAGCGATCTACTAAGCGCCTTGCGCCCGCGATCCGCGGAGGAGCCGGTTCACAGGCGGAAGCCCGCTGCGAGGCGCGTCACGCTCCAGAGTCCGAAGGCGGAAAGGCCGGCAACGTACCCGAGGAGGAGGGCCCCTTGCAGGATTCCTCCAAATCTCCCGAGGCTCTCGCCCGCGACGAGAAGGCCTTGGGCTGCAAGGCCACCGAGGAGCCCACCCAGCACGACGAGAATCAGGATGCCGAAGATCGCCGGAGAGAAGGCCGCCGGCTTGAGCTTGACCCGCGTGAGAAGGGCGGCGGCCGTCATGGCGGCGGCAATGGGAGCCGCGACGGGAAGGCCGACCTCGTACAGGGACAGACGGACCGCTGCGGCGACGCTGAGCGCCCCCAGAAACACGAGGGAAACGGCGAGTCCAATCGTCGCGAGCCCGAGGAGCAGCCCCCGGAAGTACGTCCCCATCCGACCGGGTGCTGTAAGGACGAGCCATAGGTTCTCCCGCTCGTAGTACGACCAATTGATGGCCAGGATTGCGAGGAGAAAGAGGAGGATCTGCGTCACGCTCAAGGACGCTGGCGCGTCGATGTCACCTCCAGCAACGAGGATTGGCATCATCGCGATGGCTGCGAAGAGGATCACGAAGATGATGCTGCCATCCCGCCAGATGCGTATGAGATGGAGGCGGGTCATGAGACTCGTCTCGCCGCCGCGTTCGGGTCGAAGATGGATTCGCGTCGTCACCCCGCCCAGTCCTCCGATGAGCCGCCGCTGGGTCTCCATGCGACTCGCCATGTCCACCTGGCCGAACCCGGCGGACAACGTGGGGCGGATGCCATGGAAGATGTACACGTCGGAGGCAACGAACCACGCAGATCCGACGAAGCCAAGGTACGCCACCACGATGATGATGTCTGCGATCGCGAGGGGGGCGCCCAGGAAGACCGCGTAGGCGACTCGGGCGAAGCCGGTGGAGGGCATCGGTATCTCGTTGAACCTCAGAGGGAAGTCCGGGCTTGCGACGCCCACGGAGGGGAGGAGGGCGAGGACGAGCAGGACGCCCGTAAGCAAACGGATGGGCCGCCGAGGGTAGCGAACCCGCAGGACCACGAGCACCTGGGAGACCATGAGCACGAGGAACCCGTAGGCGAGCAGAATCGCGAGCAGCGGCACGACGGTTTCGATGGGACGGCCCGCAGTTATGACAAGGGAGGTGGCGGCGACGCCTACGGAAAGGCCGCCAACGAGGACGAGGGAGAGGAACTGGAAAAAGAGATCCGCCCGGAGGTACTCCCTGGGCTTGATGCTCGCCGTTAAGAAGAAGTCGAACTCGGAGACGTGGGCCGTCACGCCGGCCCCGAGGGAGTACACGAGGGCGAGGGCCAAGATGGCGGCGAGGGGTGTGCCAAGCAAGTCGACGGCCGCCTTGGCGTCCGATTCCAGGAGCAAGGTACCGAATGCGGCTCCCGCGAACCATCCGGAGGGGACGAACAAGAGGATCAAGGCTGCGTAGAGCAAGGGACCCGCCCGACCTCGGAGGGCGGGGCCGAAGAAGAACCGCAGCTTGTACGAGACGATGGTCAAGGTTCGCCCCACGGTTCATCCCCTTCGGAAGAGCCCACGCCGGCGTTTTGGCGGCTCCGGCTCTGGGGCCCCAGCCTCCTCCGTGAGTCGGAGGAAGATTTCCTCCAAACTGCCGTCTGTCCCCGTCTGCGCCATGGACCGCAGGGCATTCAGGTCTCCCGTGGCGACGTTCCGACCCCGATGGATAATTGCCACGCGACGGCACAGCTTCTCCGCCGTGTCAAGTTGGTGTGTCGACACGAGGACGGTGCCGCCTCCCTGTGCGAGTTCCGCGAGGTACTCCTTGAGTCGGTACTGCCCCGCAGGGTCGATCCCGATGAGGGGTTCGTCCAGGACGAGAAGGGACGGTCGGTGAATCGTCGCGGCGGCGAAGGCAAGCTTCGCCTTCATCCCCTTCGACAGGGATGCGATGGTGTCCTCGGCTCGGGTCGACAGCTCGAAGAACTTCAACAGTTCCACGGACCGCGAGGGAATCTCCTCTCGAGGAAGCCGGCGAATCCGGGCCACATACCCGAGGAACTCCAGGGGCGTGAGATAGTCCGGGAGGGTGACGGCCTCCGGCATGTATCCAATCCCCGCCTTGTAGCTCACCCGATCCGACAGGATGTCCTGACCCAGGACCCTCACGACGCCAGCATCGGGCCGTAGTAGCCCCACGAGGATCTTGATCGTCGTCGTCTTTCCCGCGCCGTTCGGGCCGATAAGTCCCAGGATTTCCCCTTGACGGGCGAACAAGGACAGACCCTGGAGGGCCTCTTGGCCGTCGTAGGACTTCCATAGCTGCTCGATTTCGATCGTGGGATTGGGCATTGGGCACTCCTCCCGCGCTACCGCCGACGTCTCCTCGCCCCACGTCACCTGGCGCTACCCGCAGAACGGATTCATGCTCCTCCGGAAGCTGTCGAGGCACTCGGGGGCGCAGAAGCCGTACATGCGGCCTGCGCGCCACAAGGCAAGGTACCCCCTTCCCGGGCCGAGGGGGGCCGCACAGGTACGGCAGGACTGTAGGCGAGCTCTCGTCGCATCTCCCGTCGAACCGCACACGGGACACCTGCCGCCTGGCCTCAGGCCCTCCCGAAGGAGGGCCTCTGCACAATGTATCGAGCAGGCCACTCCAGCGGCATGGGCGTCCACGACGAGGAGGCGTTCATCTCCTTCCGCGGCGGACCCGCAGGCGGCACATGCCGTCTCGAGGGGTGTCTTCCTCGCGTGGCGATCTGTCCCGCAGAGGGCGCATGCCCGCTCCGCGAGCACATTCGCCGCGTAGATGGGGTCCTCCATGCGAGAGACCCTGAGGGCTTAGCGGCTTGAAATCGTTTCGCGTCTTCCGGGTCCTTTGGCGGAACCGCCGACGTCTCGCAGCATGGGCGCGGGCGTCAGAGAGCCCGACGTCCAATCATGGTTCGAAGGCGGTTCGCCTTCTCGCGCATTCCTTCCCGATCGTAGAATAAGACGGCCTCCGCGAGGTCTTCGCGCCACCGATCCTCGTCTCCGAGAGCGCGGCGCAGCTGTGCCTGGGATTCCCATGCGGCCGCAACGCCGGCCCAGTTTTTGGCGGTTCCCAGGATCTCCCGGGCCTTGTGGAACGTGACGAAGGCGAGGTCGATGCGGCCCGTTGTGCCGTATAGGCTCGCGAGGTTGAGGAAGCACCACCCGCGGCCCTGCAACGAAGGAGGGTTGTCGCGCGTCCGAAAGCGGTCGAGGGCCTCAAGCATGAAAGCCTCGCCCCGCTCCTTCTCGCCGCGATTCACCGCGAACACTCCCGCCGCAAGAAGTGCCTGGGCGAGGACGGATCCGTCCCCGCTCGCTTTCGCATCGTGAAGGGCACTGTCAAGGGCCTCCCGGGCTCCTTCCCACCGAGCGAGTTCCATGAGGGCATTCGCCTCGCGTAGGAGGGCAAGGGCCCGCATCGCCCTCCCTTGACGATCGCCCGCCTCGATCGAGCCGAGGCTCCGCACTAGGTCGCGATAGAACGAAGCAGCCTCGGCCCAGCGCAGCTGCTTTTCCCGCATCGCTCCGTCGTGGAGGCTCCTCTCGAACTCCTGCGGCTCGATCCGGCCCATCGCGGCGACCCCACGAATTCTCGGGTGCGAGGTATCTCGTGAGGACCTTTTTCCTTTTTGCGTCCTCGGTTCAAAGGCACGGAAGTCGTCAGCGCCGGTCCGACAAGCGCGCCTCGAGGAGATGGAGCAGGGGGAACCCCACCATGAAGATGCCGATGATGCCGATCGGCCAGTAGGCCCACTCGATTCCACCGCTCGTCATGAGATCGAGGAAGACAAAGAAGGCGGACAGGATGACCCAGACGCCGATGGGGTACCACCAGGCTCGTGGCCGGGCCGGGGAATAGACGACGAGGGGCTGCGGGGTGGACGACGGGGTTGCTTCCCGGGGGTGGGAGGCCCGGGACGATCCCTCTGTCGGTCCCGTAAGGTCGACCCCACATCGGTCACAATACCGCGCATCCGGCTCGTTCGTTTCTCCGCACCGAGGGCAGATCACGGCGCCTCACCCGATCTCAATGCTCCCCGTTGTCGACGTCAGCTGGACATCAAACTTGAGCCTTGCGGTTTCGTAGCCCACGAGGGAGGGCGCGTAGAGGAGGCTCTCCGTCCCCTGGTATTTCGAAGGATCGTATCCGATGGACCCGGTCGGCACCGACGCTTGCACCTGGGCCGCCACGTCGGGACCTCGGGTGAGTCGGAACGTCACGCGGCCTGCTGCCGAGCTACCGCGCACCCCGACCGTTCCGGGCGAGCCTGCGTCTTGGACGAGTTCAAGGGCCACGCTTCCCGTCGTTGACGTGGCGCGGACCGTCGCACCATTCACATAGCTGGCGTTGCGGCTCACCATGGTGACACTGCCGGTCGTGACGGTCGCGGTAATCGAGCGTACCTCCACGTCCGCCGGGATGTCGATGGCCACGCTCCCCGTGGTGCTCTGAAGGTCTAGGGACACGGACAAGTTCCGGTTGAGCGTCACCCGTACGTCGTGTCCACCGACGAACAGGAGCCCGGGCACACCGCGAGCGGTCAGGTGAAAGGACAGGGTGTCCAGGGAGGTCGAGTTCGTAGGTACGACATCCCCGACGGAATGACTCGTGAAGAGCCCGCCCACGTGCACGACCTCCGCCCGCACGAGGAACGAGGAGCTCGCGGCGAAGTCGACCCGGACCTGTCCCACATCGTCCGTGACCCCCAAGAGGATCGTCCGGATCGATGGATCATAGGGGATCGTAAAGGACTCCGTCCACGTGGCCGTACTCTGGTACGCGAGGGTTACGGGGAGGAGGACGACGCTTGCGACAAGGAGAGTCGCTCCCGTGAGGAAGGGTCGCCTGTCCGACCGGTCCGCAGAGGCGAGGAACTGCAGGATCATGATCCCGCCCGCGAGGAAGGCGAGGCCCAGGATTGCGACGAGGGACCACGCGACCAGGCCGTCCATCGCCACGTCAATGAAAACGAGGAACGCCGCGAGGATCGTGAACACGCCGATCCCGTGCCACCATACCCGAGGCCGCCATGCGGGAGGGGCAAGCATGGCTCGGGCCTGTGGCCGTTCCGGTGCGGTCGCGCCTTTTGAGGGCGGGACCTCGGCCTGGGGTTCCGAGGCAAGGGCGCCGCCGCACTGCCTACAGAAGCGCGCGCGGTCTCGATTCCAGCCGCCGCAGGCCCGACAGATCAACGGGGTATCCGCTCCGGCGTCCCCATCTCCGAGGACCCGTAAGAAGGCTCGGGTCTGCCCCAAGTTCAGGTCGGCTTCCCGAGCCGGTCCACGGCCTCCAGGATCCGATCCAAGTCGCCCGAGCGCAGACCTGGGTGGACAGGGAGCTCGAAGAGCCGTCCGACGACGCCTTCCGCCACGGAGCACTTCCCACGGACTCGCAGATCCCGGAATACTTTCTGTTTGTAGAGGGGCATCGGATACGAAGGACGGCAGCCGATTCCTTCCTCCGTCAGGGTCTGCACGATTTCATCTCGGGCGAGAGGGAACGTCGGCTCGACGCGGACGACGTACTGGTAGAAGGAATGGACCATCCAGTTGCCCTCCGCGGGAGCCACGAGCCCCTCGATCCCATCGAGGCCTTTCGTGAGCGCGTGGGCGTGCCGGCGGCGGTCCCGGACCCAGCCCTCCAGCTTCTCGAGCTGCACGAGTCCGATGGCCGCCGCGATTTCCGTCATTCGGAGGTTGTAGCCCAGCTGGACATGTTCGTACTTCGACGCCTGGCCGTGGTCCCGCAAGAGCCGCGCCCTCCGAGCGACCTCCTCGTCGTCCGTGGCGATTAGGCCACCTTCCCCGGTCGTCATGTTCTTCGTCGCGTAGAAGGAGAAGCAGGCCGTGTCCCCCAGGTTCCCCGCCTTCGTCCCGTGGTACTCCGCTCCGTGGGCCTGGCAGGCGTCCTCGATCACCGGGAGGTCCCGTTCCTTCGCAGCTTCGAGGATCGGCTCCATCTCGGCCGTCTGTCCGTACAGGTGCACGGGCATGACTGCCGCGGTCTTGCGTGTGACCGCATCCGGTAGCTTCGCAGGGTCCATCGTGTATGCAGATCCGTCGATATCGACGAACACGGGACGGGCTCCGACGAGCAGGACCGTGGAGGCGGAAGCGATGAAGGAGAGCGGAGGGACGAGGACGTCCTGCCCCGCGGGGATGCCGTGGGCCAGGAGCGCGAGATGAAGGGCCGCCGTGCCGTTCGCAACAGCGATCGCGTGTTTCCGGCCGATGTAGCCGGCGAAGGCCCTCTCAAAGGCCTCGACCCGCGGGCCCTGGGCGAGCCGGCCCGACGCGAGAACTTCGCGGACCGCCTCGAACTCCTCCGTGCCGAGGAGAGGCCGCGCGATGGGAATCATCGGGGCCGGCGAATGGGGGAGGGGGCTATGAAGATTCGCCGCTCACGTCCGCCGTGCCTTGGGGCGACGGGAGCGCGTGGGCCTGGAGATGGGAACCGTCTTGTCACAGTGAGCGCAGTGCATCCGTCCGTCGAGAGGCCGACCGCAATCACAGACCCATCCAACGATCTTCGCGGGAACCCCCGCGACGAGGGCGTGGGCCGGGACGTCCTTCGTGACGACGGCTCCCGCGGCAACCATCGCGTTCCGGCCGATCGTGAGACCGCACAGGACCGTCGCGTTCGCTCCGATCGACGCGCCGTCCTCGACGATCGTTGGGACGATGTTCCAGTCTGGGCTCACGGCGCGAGGGTACGTGTCGTTCGTGAAGCAGGCATGGGGTCCGATGAACACGCGGCGGCCCACGGTCAGCCCTCGGTAGAGGGTCGCAAAATTCTGGATCTTACATTCGTCCCCCACGACGACCTCCGCGTCGATGTACACGTCCTTGCCCACGTTGCATCGTCGACCGATTCGGGCGCCCTCCCGGACCTGGGCCCAGTGCCAGATCGAGGTCCCTTCGCCGACGGACGCGTCAGGAGACACCTCCGCGGTCGGGTGGATGCGCGTCGTCATGGACCGTCCACCCGCATTCCTTTCAAGGTATGAAATCTTCCTCCGCGCGATTCGGGGCTTGCGCGCGAGTGCTATCGAGGCCGAGAACCACCGAAAAGCCTTGAAATAGCGAGAAACCCGGGTGGGCGAGTGGTGGACTTCGACGTGTCCAGCCCGGACAGTGGACACCAGACCTTCGTCGTGACATTCCTCGCGGCTCTCGACGGACTGGCGGTCCTCGTCGCGATTGTCCTGTCCGTCGGGCTCGTCTTCCTCCTCATGCCTCCTCTCATCCGAAAGATGCACGTCGGGGGCATGGTGGGACAGGACGTGAACAAACCTCGCAAGCCGAAGGTGGCGGAGCTTGGCGGGATCGCGGCGCTCTTCTCCTTCTCCGTCTCCCTGAGCCTGATCGTCGGCCTCCAGAAGCTCGTCGGAAACGTGGCAGAACCTCCCTTTCTCGCCGCGATCAGCGTCTTCTTCATGGCCTCTATGATCGGCCTCATCGACGACATCTCGAACCTGAAGCAGCGGCTCAAGGCCGTCGTGGTCGCCTTCTCCTCCCTGCCCTTGATGCTCGTCCACTTGGGTCCTGAGGTGATCGACCTCCCCTTCGGATACGCCCTCGATTTCACGGGACGCTTCTACCTGCTCTACTGGCTCGTCCTGGTGCCCATCGGCGTGACAGGGGTCGCGAACGCGATGAACATGTCGGCCGGTTACAACGGCCTCGAGAGCGGTCAGATCGCAATCGTGTCCCTCACCTTGCTCGTCATAGGCTACCTCCACGGGATCTCCGAGTTCGCCCTCCTCATCTTCGCGTCCCTTTTCGGATGCTCAGCCGGTCTGTTCTACTTCAACCGGTTCCCCGCGAAGGTCTTCATCGGAGACATCGGGACCCTCGGCCTGGGGGCGGCGATCGCCGCAGGAGCGATCCTCGGCCACCTCGAGATATACGGACTCATCGCCATCGCTCCCGCGTTCTACGAAGCGGGCGCGTCGCTGTACTACGGGCTCACGGGGACGAACAGCGAACGTCGCGCTGCCTGCCACGACCCGACCATCGGGCCCGACGGGAAGCTTCGATGCCCCCCGGGGACCTCCCGGTACACCCTCGCCTACCTCATCCTCGCGAGGAGGCCTATGTCCGAGAAAGCCCTCGTCAGGACGCTCCTCGGTCTCTACGCCCTGGCCGGAGTCGTCGCAATCATCCTGAGCGTGGTGTAGGCCGTGTCTCCTGAGTTCCCGGAGGATTCGAGGGAGCGGCCGCGCGTCGCCGTCGTCGCCTACACGGAGTATCCGTGGGATCCGCGCGTTCGGGGTCAGGCAGAGACCCTCCTCGAAAACGGCTACCATGTCCACGCGCTCACCCTTCGACCCAAGTCTGGATCCGTCGGCACGCACCTGGAGGGCGTGCACCTGCACGAACTCCCGCTCCAAGTTCGGCGAGGCAGCAAGGTCCGATACGCCTACCAGTACGCCCTGTTCTTCTTTCTCAGTGCGGTCGCCCTGATCCGTCTCCATCGCCGCCGCCCCTTGGACCTCGTCCACGTCCATTCCCTGCCCGATTTCCTCGTGTTCTGCGCCCTGCCCCTCAAGGTCCTTGGCGTGCCGGTCCTCCTCGACCTCCACGAGGCTCTGCCGGAAATCCTTGCGGCCCGCTTTCGGCTCCGTCGCCGATCCCTCTGGTGCCGCCTCGCCGCACTTCTCGAAGGTCTCAGCTGCCGAATCGCGGACCACGTTGTCACCGCGAACGACGGCATCCGGGACGCCGTGATCCGCCGGGGCGTTCCCCCCGAGCACCTCACGACCGTCTACAACCCGGGCGGTCCGCTCCCCAGGGAAGAGGACCCCGAGGCCTTGCGTGTCCAGCTGGGACTGCCCAGGGGGCGGCTCATCGTCCATGCTGGGGGAATTAACCCGGAGAGAGACTTGGAGACGCTCATCCGTGCGATTGCCAGGTTGCCCGCGGACGCGGACGCGCAACTGATCATCGCGGGAGACGGGGAGCCTGCGTATCTCAGGGCCCTCCGGCGCCTCACCGAATCCCTCGGCCTCTCGGAGCGCGTGCGCTTTGTCGGCCGGCTGTCCCGCGCCCAGGCGGCAGCCCTCATGGCCCTCTCCGAGGTAGGGATCGTGACCCTCGAGTCGAATCCCCTCACGGAACTCTCGTGGCCCACGCGCATCGTCGATTACGCGAATCTCCGTAAGCCCCTCGTCGTGCCTCGCCTTCGGTTTATGCAGAGCATCCTCGAGGACGGCGCCCGCTACTATGCCCCCGGGGACGAGGACAGCCTCGCCCAGGAGATTGGCGGGATTTTGCGGGCCCCCGAGGCCTGCACCCCCTCCCTGGCGAAGGCCGAGCAGATTTGCGGCCGCTTTGAAGGGAGTCGGATGCGCGGCGTCCTCCTGCAAATCTACAGGAGCGTGGGGGGATCCCACCTTGGGTAGGGGGACGGGAAGGCGGGTCGCCCTCGTGACGGGCGCAGATCTGCGGCCAGGCGCGCCTGGCGGAACCCGGCCCTACGTCCTCGGCCTCGCCCGGTTCCTGGCCGCGAGAGGGCTTGGCGTCGACATCCTCTCGAACGGTCCCGCCGCGGGCGTTCCTGATGACTGCCGGGTGGTCCCCGTCTCGCGGGAATTCCTGCCTTCCTCCCTCCGATTCCAGCGGGCCCTGGGGAGATGGGGACGGCGGGCGGACACGTCCGAGATCGGCCTCTTTCATGCTCAGCGACCGGACGACCTCCTCGTCCTTCCCTTCGAGGATGGAGTTCCGCCGGCCGTCTGCACGCTGCATGGAAATCCCATGAAGGGCATTCGGAGGCGTCGAGGCCCCTGGCTCGCCTGGGCTTATCGCCGCGCGGAGCGAAAGGCGATACGTCATGTTGAGGCGCTGATCGCGGTCGACTCGGACACCGCGAGAGCCTATCGACGACGCTATCCAGGCTTGGCGGATCGCATCCACGTCATCCCCATCGCGGTCGACGTGGACTCATTCCGCTATCTCGGAAGAGAATCCGCTCCCGGGGACTCTCTCGCGGGCCGGGTCCTGCTCTACGCGGGCCGGTTGTCCGTGGAGAAGCGCGTGGATCGAATTGTGGACGCCGTGGCACACACGGCGGCGTTGTCAGAGGCCACCCTGGTGATTGCGGGTACGGGTCCCGAGGAACACCGCCTGCGTCGCATCGCAAACGGTGCGAAGGTAAGGTTTCTGGGCAACCTGGCGCCGGATCGGATGGGGACGTGGTATCGCCGAGCCGACGCCCTCGTCCTCGCGTCCGAATTCGAGGGTCTCCCCACCGTCGCACTGGAAGCTCTTGCGTCCGGGTGCCCCGTGGTGGCCCTGGCCGGTTGCGGCCTCGACGACGTCCTCCGAGGGGGCCGGGGAATCCTCGCTCAGAGCCCGGCCGAACTGCCAGAGGCCATCGTGTCCGCCCTGAGGCTCCGGGGATCAGGGACAACCATCGCGATCCCTCCGGAATTCACATGGCCCTCTGTCGGCCCTCGCATTCTCGAGGTCTACCGGACGGTTGCGCCGGAGGTCGTCCCATGAGTTGGCTTGCCCGGCTCGTCGGCCGATCCCACTGGCAAACCCTTCCCGCCTGGGGATTCACGGACAGCAAGTTCGCGCGGATCCTCGAGCTGTGCCGGGGAAAGGACGTGCTCGACTGCGGCTGCGTGGGATCAGAACTCGAGGATCCCCGAACCCTCGCTTCCACGAGCCACTATCACATCGCCAAGGCGGCGCGCCAGTCCGTGGGAGTTGATATTGCGGCGGATGAGGTTGCGAAGCGCCGAGCCGCCGGGTACGATGTCCGGACCGCGAACGTCGAAACGATGGAGTTGCGCGAGACCTTCGACGTCGTCGTGGCGGCCGATCTCATTGAGCATTTGTCGAATCCAGGTCTCTTCCTCGACCGGGTTCGTGAGCATCTGCGCCCCGATGGGCTCCTCTGCCTCGTAACGCCGAACCCTTGGTCCGCAAACGGCGTCCTGAAGGCGGTCGCGGGTTTCCGGATGCGGGTGAACCCGGAGCACACGTGCTGGTACGATCCCGTCACGTTGGCCCAGCTCCTGGAGCGCCATGGATTCGTCCCACGGGAGTGGTACTGGCAGGACTACGGCAGGAACCCTCTCGCCACCCTGCTCGCGCGAATTCGTCCGAATCTGGCCGCTCATTTCATTGTCATCGCAAGTCGACGCGGAGGCGAGGCTCCGTGAAGCTCCCTCGGCGCGTGGTCCGGAGCCTGCTCGCATTTTTCATCGTCCTGAGCTTGGTCCTGAGGTATCCGCGGACTCCCCACGAGATGGGCGTCGACTCCTTCTTCATCCACAACCTCGCGACGAACATATCGAACGACGGCTTTGCGGAGTTGACCCTCAGCCCGCTGTCCTGGTTCGGCTGGTACCCGCTCAGCTACCCGTCGGGTGGCCCGTTCCTGATCTCAGGGTTCTCGGAGGTCGCCGGAATCCCCATCGAGGCCGCGATCCTCCTCCTCTCCTTTTCCTTTGGTGGATTGGGAGTGTTCACCGCCTTCATAACCGCCCGCGAGTTTCGCGACAACGACTTCTTCTGCCTTTCCACCGCGTT
>CAYGBO010000020.1:29308-34683 GCA_964348145.1 uncultured Methanomassiliicoccales archaeon | reverse complement strand
GACCGGCCGTCCTGCGCGAAGTGCGGCTCCCGCCTCCTCACGGTCCTCGGCTGGTCCGCGTGGACGGTTCGGGATGCCCTCGCAAAGCGCATGCGGAAGCTCGACCTCGACGAGGAGGCGCGGAAGCTCCTCACGCGGGCGAAGCAGGTCGCCGATCTCGTGGCCGTGTACGGTCGGAGGGCCGTCTACGCGAGCTCCGTGTACGGCGTCGGTCCGACGACCGCGAGCAAGCTCCTCGCGAAGATGCAGGACACGGACCGTGAGTTCTTCAACGATCTCTTCGAGGCGAAGCTGAAGTATATCACGACGCGGCCCTACTGGAACGAGCCAAGCTCGAAGCCGAAGATGTACTGACCGCAGGGTCCTCGACGTCACACCTGGCTTCGACGTCGTCTCGGGGGCGATTCGGTGGTCGTGGCTTCCATCGTCCGGACTCGAAGGGACGATGAACCTCCTCCGGTCCTTCCGAGGGCTTCCGACATTGGCCATCTTTTATCGCAGATGGGCGTCTTTCCGGTCCCGGTGGAAGCCCCATCGGAACAGGGGGAACCGCTGCTCCGCAGCCTGGCGAAGGAGACGTTCATCCGCCAGGTCGCGAAACGCGTCCGGCCCCTCGCCCGGTCCTACGTGGAGCGTTGGATGGGGTGCGAGTTCTGGCTCTATCGCTCTGTCGTCCGGGAGAACCAGAACGAACTCCGGGCGTAGAAGGCACTCGTCCTCGAGACCCTTCGAGGCACGACGGTCGACACACTCCTGGAAGTGTGCCGCAGCACGCGCCCCGACATCGATGACCTGTGGACGATGCCGGCCGCGCGGGACAAGCTCGGGAAAGAACTCGAGAAGTCGATTCAGGCCGTCGAGGGCCTCTAGGAGGGGATCGTCCCGACCGATCCGGCGGACGAGCCGTGCCCCGGCCTCGCTACCGCCGCGCGGCCGACGCCGGCTCCATGATCCCGTAAACGTTGTCGTCGGGATCGAAGAACTCGGCCTCCATGCCGCCCCATGGCGCCTGCTCCGCCTTGCGCTTGAACCGCACGCCGCGGCTCATCAGCGTTTCCTGGGCCGCCAAGATGTCCTTCGTCTGGAACATGATCCAGGTGTTCTCCCCGATGTGGCCCATGTCCGCCTCGAAGTCCTCGGGGTTCTCGTACATGTCCCGCTGCGGCATGAAAGGCGAGATCGCCGTCCCCTCGGGGGTGAGGCGATACTCGAAGAAGTTCTCGCCGGCCTGCTCGGCCTTCATCCCGAGGGCCCTCGTGAAGAACATCTCCGACCGGGCCACGTCCCTCGTGACGACCGTGATGAAGTCGAGGGTCGTCAGGCCGGTCCTGCGCGCCTTCGTCGCGCGGGTCTCGAACAGGAACAGGACGTTTCCGTCGATGTCCGTGAACCGCGCGTATCGGTCTCCGCTTTCCTCCCGCGAGAATTCCACGGAGACGCCACGTCGGCGTAGTGTCTCGAGGGTTCCGTCGAGATTCGATGTTCGGAAGCCCACGCCAGTCACGGTACCAACGAGTTTCATGGACGGTTCGTAGTTGTCGCCCCAGGTTGCAGGATCGGGCTGCCAGAGATCCAGGCTCGCATCGGTTCCGCCCTTCGTGGTCCCCAGGGCCAGGTAGCCAAACTTCGGTTGGGAATCCCGCACCTTCAGACCTGCCTTCTGCACGTAGAACTCCCTCGCCTTCTTCTGGTCCCGAGTGAAGATGCCCACGTGGCTCAAGGACTCAAGTTCTGCCATGACGGTCGCCCCCCGCTTCGCGCTCCGCGAGGGTATCGGACTGGGGGACATAAATGACGTGGTCCCCCCTGCTCCATGGAGGCCCACGCTGAGAATCGTCCCCCGAGGTCCACGGGCAAGGCGCCCGACTCGATTCCCGTGAGGGCGGCGATCTCGCGAGCGGCTTGCCCTCCAAGGCGGGCCGAGGGCCCATGCGAGCGGAAAGGATTTTGATGAGGCGGAAGAGGCGCGCCACGTTCGACACGGATGCCGGTGACTCCGTCACGATCGTCGACAAGATCGTGCGCATCCTGCTCGGGCTCGCATTCCGCAGGATCAGAGGGCGACTCGCGTTCGCCCGACGGGACCCGCGACGACCATGGAACAGATCGAGGGGTTCAGGTACTTCCGGGCGACCTCGCACACGTGCGGCTCGGACAAGGCTCGAACGATGTCCGCGTAGCGCTCGAGGAAGTCCATCCCGAGACCGTAGTACTCCATCCGATGGAGCTGGGCCGCCATCTCCGCGTTTCGCTCGAGGGAGACGACGAGGGATCCCACCTGGTTGTCCCTCCCATCCGCAATCTCCGAGGCGGTGAAAGGCTCCGACGTGAGCCGGTCCAGCTCGGCCCGGATCCCACGGATCGCCTTCTCCAGATTCGCGGGGTTCACGCCCGCGGAAATCGCCCAGAGACCGCCCGCCGTGCGGGCCTCCAGGTGGCTCATGGCATAGTACGCGAGGCCCTGCTCGTCCCGGAGGTTCCGGCCGAGGCGGCCGTACAGGCCGATCCGACCGAAGAGGAGGTTCGACAGGTGAAAGGCGTAGTAGTCCTCGTGACGCCGAGGGATCGCACGGGCCCCGACGGCGATGTCGACCTGGGACTTGTGGGGCATGGGTATCCACGCGGACTGGGACTTGTGGGGCGGAGGCGACGGGATGGCACGGGCTTCCTCCGCGTCCCCTCGGAACCGGGCCATGGGTCTCGCAATTTTGCGTTCGAGCAAGTCCGGGTCCACGTCCCCCGTGACGGCGAGGATGAGACTCTCCGGGCCGACGTGGGCCCCGTGGAAGTCGACGACGTCCCTTCTCCGAATCGCCCGGACCCGGGCCCTGTCCCCCTTCGGGTCGCGTCCGTAGGGATGGCCGCCAGGAAAGATGGCTTCGGCGAGACGACGCATCGCCCGGTCGCGCGTGTCGTCCTGTTCCTGGCGGAGGTCGTTGAGGATCTCTCCGCGCACGCGTTCGACCTCCTTCGCCGGAAAGGAGGGCCGGGACAGGCATTCGACGAGGAGGCGGACCGTCACCTCGACCGTCTCGCGGGTGCACCGGCCTTGGAAGGTGAGCAGCTCCTCCGAGTTGTGGAACTCCAGGGTCGCACCGATTCCCTCGAGACGATCCGCGATCTTCGCCGCGCTCTTGTGGCTCGTGCCGCTCAGGAGGAGACGGGCCATGAATTCCGCGACGCCGCGTCGGTCGCCCTCCGCCGCGACGCCCGAGGGCACGCTCCCGCGGAAGGCGATGAAGGGGTTCGATGGCGTGGCCATGGAGACGAGGATCGCCCCGTTCTCCAGGACCGTCCGGTCGGGCAGGGTCATCCCTAGGCCTCCTGGGCGTGGAAGCGGACGAGGCTGCGATGATCGTCGATCAGATACCGTCGGGCCGCGTCCCGCACCTGCTCCCCACGGACCCTCTCGACCTTCGCAAGGACCCGGTCCCCCACGTCCCATGACTCGAGGATCTCGAGGGAACTCAGCAGGAAGCCCTGGAACGTGACGCCGTCGTGCTCGTAGCGATACCAGGACCGGATCTGACGCTTCGCCCGGTCAAGCTCGGACTTCGCAGGCGGAGTCTTCCGCAGCTTCTCGATCTCCCCGTCGAGGACCTTCTCCACGCGATCCAAGGATGCGCCGGGCGCAAGGGTCGCGTTCGCGATGAGCAGACCCGGGTCGACCTTCATCTCGTGCCGGACGGACACATCCGTCGCGAGCTTCCCTTCGACGAGGGCCCGATAGAGCCGGTTCGAGCGGGGATGCCAGCCCCCGGCAGCGAAGGCCGTGAACCCCGTCCAGCCGCCGAGGATCGCGGTCAGGAGGAGGAGGCGCGGCGTGTCCTCGTGATCGAAGGCCGGGATGTGCCAACCCGTGGCGAGGAGGTCTGCGGCGCCGGGACGGTGCAGATCGCTCCGCCGCTCCCCCCGCTGCTCCGGCTCCACGAGGGGCATGGCCTCCGGCGGAGGCTCCGGCTCGAGGGGACCGAAGGCGTCCCGGATGCGCTGCATCGCGACCGCCGGGTCGAAGCCGCCGATCATGACGAGGAACGCGTTGTTCGGCGCGTAGTAGCGCAGGTAGTGTTGGTACAGGGGATCGCGTTCGAAGCGTTGGAGATCCTGCTTGTATCCGATCGCGGTCCAGTGGTACGGGTGGACGTGGAAGGCGAGGCCCCACAGTTCCTCCTCCACGAGGAATTCGGGCTGGTTCTCGGCTCCCTCCCGCTCGCTGATGACCACGGTCCGCTCCGCCTCGACCTCCTTGGGGTCGAAGGCTGCGTTGCGCATTCGCTCCGATTCGATCAGGAGGGCCGTGTCCATCGCGGAGGCGGGCAGGGTCGTGAAGTACGTCGTGAAGTCCGTGTCCGTAAAGGCGTTCGTCTTGCCGCCGAGGCGGGAGACGAGCCGATCGATATCGCCCTTCCCGAGCTTCCCGCCGCCCTTGAACAGCATGTGCTCGACCCAGTGGGTCGAGCCGGTCATGCCCGGGACCTCGTTCCGCGAACCGATCCGGTACGTGACCCACGTCGACAGGGCTTTCGCGGACGGGATGGGGCGGAGGATGACCTTGAGGCCGTTGTCGAGGGACTCGACCCGGGTCTTCATGGACGGGGCGGAACGCGAGGGGCCGATATAGACCTACCCGGCCCGCGCATCGAGGGCCCCCGGAGGGCGAATCTCCGAGATGGAAAGGCCGCGGGATCCGACCCGCGTCGTGAAAGGTGTCCAGGGAGCGGTCCTCCCCGCGGCCCCCTTCGGGCGATCGGAGAGCGCGTGACGCCTCAGGTGCGGCGGTCGCCGCCCTGTCCCTTCTGAGCCTTGTAGCGGGCGGAGTCGAGGTCGAGCTCGAAGTCCTCTTCCTTCGCTTCGCCGGGGGTGAAGACCTTGCCGGCCTCGAACTCGAGCTTCTTCTGCTGCTTCTTCTTCCGTTTCTTGGGCTTTTCCTCAACCTGCTGCTGCATGGGCTTCCTCCAGGGTCGTGGCGTAAGGATCGAGGAGATCAATGCGGCGTCGGGCACCGTCGTTCACGATCAGCAGGGACCAGTCAATCATCTCGACATTATAAGCCTCACACAATTCACGGCGAAGCTTCGCCCGGGTGTCCTCCGGGGGATCGTGGACCGCCCGCTTGATGGCCTCGTCGTCCGTAATCCGGTCGACGAGGCCCGCCTGCTGTCGCTTGTAGAACAAGGATCGTTCCGCGCCTATCTCGGAGTACTGCTTGCAGGCCATCATCTCGACGTCGGGCCCCGTCTTCGATTCGCTGGCCTCCTGGATCGCGAAATACCGATCCACCCATTCGACACGGCGCGCGACGTCCTTGGAGCGCCTGTTCTCCAGGTCCTCGAGGACCTCTTCAAGGACCCGCAGGGCCCGCTTCTCGCGGTGGC
>CAYGBO010000020.1:27859-29298 GCA_964348145.1 uncultured Methanomassiliicoccales archaeon | reverse complement strand
TGGCCCTCCACGATCGACTCGATCTTGCCGAAATAGTAGCGCTGGATGTCGATCGGCGAGACGGAGGAGCCGTCCTCGAGTTCGACCTTCCACTCGTCCGGGTTGCGCACCTCGACGTTGTGCCAGAGATCCCGAATCGGATCCTTCATCCGCGGGACGTCCTCCAGCTGGTTCGCCTCCATGAGCTGGAGGATGGCCGACGTGGTAAAGTGCCGCAGCCAGATCGCGGTCTCGTTCATGAGGGCGTCCCCGACGATCACGTGGAGCCGGCGCCAGGTCCGGCCGTCCGCATGGGGCTCGTCCCGGGTGTTCAGGATGCCCGTGTCGTGCATCGTCTCGCCGCTGATGACGGTCGACGTGAGGTAGGCCATGGGGGAGAGGACGAACTTGCCGTCGATGATGTCCCCAGACCCCGTGTAGATGTAGCGGGTCGCGAGATGGGGGACGAACTCCCGGACGAAGCGACCCGGGAAGAAGATGTCCCTGGAAATGCAGTAGTTCTCGTGGGAGCCGTAGGACGTCCCGTCGGGGGAGGTGTTGTTCTTGAAGGCGTGGAGCTTGATGCCCTCCACGAGGTACTTCTCTTCCATGACCCGTCGGATCCAGTCCAGGATCTTCTCCCCGGCCTTCTCCCAGATCACGAGGTCGTGGAAGTTGCTCGTCTCCGCCGTGCTCAGCTCGAAATGGCCCACGTCGTAGTAGGCACGAGAGCCGTTCACGAGGAACTCGCCGGCGAGATGCAGGTCGGAGTCCCGGAGCAGGTCGAGGGCCAGGGTGTGGGGATCGAAGCCCATAGACCCCATCTTACGACAGAACAGGGTGTATTCGTGCTCGGTCCCCTGGACCATTTTCTTCATGCTTCACCCGACCATGGGGTCCGCACCGGTCCGGAAGACCTCCCGCTGCCGCTTCTCGTAGACGTACATCTCCGTGATCGCGTGCTCCTTGCTCTCCTCTTCCACGGCCATCTCAAAGTCTCGGAGGGCGAGGCCTTCCTTCTTCCGGTCGGACTTCTTGAGGGGGATCACGCGCTTCACGAAGTTCTTCTTCGCGGTCTTTACGATCGCTTCGATGATTGCGCCCGAGACGATGTCCTTCCGCTTCACCGTCTTGATCGCTTCCTTCGCCTCGCTGTCGAGCTTCACCTTGACCCATCGATTCTCGCCGTACAGCTCGTCGAGGACGAACCTCCGCAATGTATAGATTGCCTTCTCGTGGCCACCGTGGGTCGCCTCGAGTTCTTCGGTCACGGGAAGGTCCTCCATGAGGTAGATCTGGATGATTTCCTCCGCGGCCTTCCGATCGGGACGTGGAATCTCGATGATCTCGTCGAAGCGGCCGGGGCGGAGCAGGGCGGGGTCGACGAGGTCCGCGCGGTTCGTCGCGCCGATCACGAAGACGTCGCGCAGCTCCGTCAGCCCGTCCATCTCGCTCAGGAT
>CAYGBO010000020.1:6599-27849 GCA_964348145.1 uncultured Methanomassiliicoccales archaeon | reverse complement strand
AGGGCCTCGATCTCGTCGAAGAAGACGATGCTGGGCTTCTTCTCGTGGGCCTGGCGGAAGATCTCCTTGATGATCCGCTCGCTCTCCCCGACCCACTTGGATAGGACGTCCGCGATGCTCACGTTGAAGAACGTCATGTCGTTCTCCGTGGCGATCGCCTTCACGAGCAGGGTCTTCCCGCATCCGGGGGGCCCGTAGAGGAGGATGCCTCGCGGGGCGTGCAGATCGATCTGCTGGAAGAGCTTCGCCTCGCGGTAGGGGAGGACCACCACGTCCTTGATCCGCTCGATCGCGTCGTTCAGGCCGCCGATCTGGCTGTAGCGGACGTTCGGCTTCTCGCCGAGGAGCAGGGATTTGACCTCTAGGTTCGGCAGGATATCCACGACGGCCATCGTCGGCGGAAGGACGCTGATCTGGAAACCGGGTTTGAGTTTCTTGTACGTGGCCTTGTCGCAATCGATGAGACGCTTCTCCATGTCGCCCTCGATGCTGATTGCGAGTCGGCCGTCCATCATGTCGACGACCTTCGCGATCACGCCTTCGTTGCGGATCGAGCTGCCCTCGACGATCGCATAGGTCTGGGGGTGCACCCAGACGTACTGGCCCACGTCGAGCTGCGACTTGTCCACAAGGCCCGTGGAGACCTTCAGGAGTTCCGTCGCCCGGGCCACGACGACCTGGTTCCCGTCCAGATCGGGACCCTCCTTCCTCACGACATACGCGTAGAGGAGGGGCGGCTGCTTGATCTTCGTGAACTTGTCCTCGTAGGCCTTGAGGCGATACTCGCGCTCCTCGATCTCGTACCGGAAGGAGTGGAGGTCGCGCTCGTACTGCCGACGGAGGCGGTCCATCTTCTCCTCGAACTCGTCCCGCACGTCGTCGGCCGCCTTGGCCCCCTTCCCGTTTCCCTCGTCACTCGGCATTCCTGTTCACCGCGCGCGCAGCGCAGCTTCCCGGATTCCGTCGAGAGAGCCCCCTGTCGACGCGAAAGTGTCGAGGAAGGCCGCTCTTCCCATCCCTTGATAGAATTTCTCCTGAGGGATTAAAGCTTTTGCCGTGAATCCGCAAAGCGGAAACGTGGTCGAGTTTGAGTGAAAGTATATGCCCGTTTATATGCGGAGCGACGCGGGACGCAAGGACGGGCGGCATGCATGTCCTTCCCCTTTGACAAAACGGCGGACGGACGCCGAAAGGCCCTTACGTCGTGGGGCCGTGGCGGTCCCGCGTGGAAGGTCTCCCTGCCTTCGCGGCCGCGCTGGCCCTCATTCTCGTCTTGGAACTCGGCGACAAGACCCAGCTCGCGACGATTTCCCTCGCGACACGACACCCGTGGACGCCCATCCTCGCGGGAGCGTCCCTGGGCCTCCTCTCCGTGACGGCGATCGGAGCCGCCGCGGGAGGCATCCTCGGGGCCTTTCTCGACCCCTGGCTCGCCGCGATCCAAGTCGGCGGCGGGGCGCTTTTCATCGGCATCGGCCTTTGGACCTACCTTCGGGGCGGGAGGGAGCCGGACCGCGCGAGGGACGGCCGCGGAGCCTTCGCGTCGGCCTTCTCCCTCGCCTTCCTCGCGGAGTTGGGCGACAAGACGCAGATTGCCGTGATCGTCCTCGCGGCGTCCTATCGGGCACCCGTCTCCGTGTTCGCGGGCGCGGGTCTCGGCCTCGTTTTCATCGCGGCCGCGAGCGTGCTCATCGGCCGGGGACTCGCCCGGGTCCTCCGCACGGAATGGATCCGGCGGGTGTCCGCTGCTCTCTTCATCGTCGCGGGTGTGATCCTCATCCTCGACGCAATCGTCCTGTGATCAACGGATCCCGTGGATCGGGAAGATCGTCCGGCGAAGTTCCTCGACGGTGCGTTTCGCGGCCCGGGGGACGTGGGCCTCCTCCTCACCTCGCGCGTGATCCCGAAGGGCCTTGTCCACGGGAACGGAACCGGCGAGCCGGTTGCATTCCTTGAGCCACTCGACGGGAAGGGCGTCCTCCACGCGCGCACCCACCATCTGTGAGAAAATGAGGGTCCACGCACGCGGCACCGCGGTGAGATCGTACCCGCCACCGCCCGTCGCGATCCATCGGCCTCCGCAGAGCTCCTTCGACAGTTCGTCGAGGATCCGACCGACGGCCTCGTACGTCTCCGTGGAGAGCATGAGGTGAGTGAGGGGATCCAGGTAGTGGCCGTCCGCGCCCAGCTGACTGACGATGATCTCGGGCTTGAAGGCCCGGGCGAGAGGGGGCACGACCTCCTGGAAGGCGAAGAGGTAGGACACATCGCGTGTGTACGGCGGAAGGGGGACGTTCACCGCGTAGCCTTCCCCCTCACCCTCGCCGATCTCGTCCGGGAACCCGCTCCCGGGGAAGAGGTAGTGTCCGTCCTCGTGGAGGGAGATTGTGAGGACCTTCGGATCCTCGTAGAAGATGCGCTGGACGCCATCGCCATGGTGGGCATCGATGTCGACGTACAGGATACGGCGGAATCCATGCTCCTGGAGGGCCCGGATGCCGATTGCGATGTCGTTGAAGATGCAGAAGCCCGACGCCTTTTCGGGCATCGCGTGGTGGAATCCTCCCGCCACGTTGAAGGCCCGCTGACGCCGCCTCGCGGCGACCTCCTCGCAGGCGAGTAACGTCGCTCCCGCCTGGAGGGCGGACGCCTCGAACATGCCCTCGAAGACAGGGTTGTCCGCCGTGCCGAGGCCGTGGTCATAGGAAACGGCCCGAGGGTCCGAGCTCACCTTGCGGACGGCCGCGAGGAATTCCTTCGTGTGGACGCGGGCGATTGCGTCGTCCGCCGCGGGTGTGGGGCGGAGTTCTTCGGCGCTCGGGACGAGACCGTACGCATGAATCAGGTCCCTGGCAAGCCGGAGGCGCTCCTCTCGGAGAGCGTGGCTTCCGCCGAAGTCGTATCGCAGGAAGTCCTCGTGGTAGACGAGGGCAGCTTTCACGCGACCCCAAACGGGGTCGGCCCACTTAAGGGTGCCCCGTAGCCTGCGACGGTACGTTGCCCGAGAGACTTCATGCTCGTCAAATCCGCAAGAAAAGGAGGAGGAGATCTCAAATCCGACAAAAGAAGAGCTACGCGAGGGCTGGCGAGTTCCCTGGCGTGAGGGTCCGTGCCGTCGGCGGCAACTAGGACGTCAAAAGGACATCCAAGAATGTCCCCAACGTAACTCGCGGGAGTTCAGAGGAGCCAGCCGCCCGTGACCCCAATCACGTCGCCCGACACGAAGTCGGCATCCGGCGAGACGAGGAACAGGACCGCGGCGGCCACGTCCGATCCCGTCCCTGGGCGACCGACCGCGGTGCTCTTGTCCTTTCGACGGCGTGCCGCGGCGACATCCTGTTCAGGATTTTCGATGACTCCCGGCGAGACGACATTCACCGTGATTCCTTCTTTCCCAACCTCCCGCGCGAGGGCTTTCGAGAACGCGACGATGCCCGCCTTCGCGGCGTAGTAGGCGGACATGTTCGCGGTACCGTGGGCCCGATACGCTCCGGCGGCCCCGAGGTTAACGATCCGACCCCACCCGTTTCGTCGCATGTGGCGCAGGACGAACTTGGAGCACAGGAAGGTCGCGGTAAGATTGGAATCGAGGACCCGGCGCCAGGTCGCGAGATCCATGGACTCGACCGGTTCCTGGACCCACGTCCCGACGTTGTTCACGAGGATGTCGAGGCGGCCGAACTCCGCCGCGACCGTCTCGATGAGGCGGCGGCACTCCGTGGGCTTCGTGAGGTCTGCTCGCACGGATACAGTGCGGCGGCCCTTTGCCTGAATCGCCTTCGTGACCTGCTTCGCATCCGCAGCCCGGCTCCGATAGCCAATCGCGGTGTCCGCGCCCGCATCCGCCAGAGCGAGGGCGACGATCTTGCCAATCCGCCGAGATCCGCCGGTCACGAGGGCCACTCGGCCGTCGAGAGGCGCGGCCGGCCGTCCTCCCCGTTTTCTCCGGTTCGCCATGGCTCCGCGAAGGCAGGAGCCCGGTAAAACCCTTCCCGCCGTGGAGCCGATCCGCGGTCCTCAAGTCGCTCGAAATGTCAAAGACCCTTGGGGCCGACGACGTGAGGCCGATTTCCGTGGACCGGCGCAGTTCCAGGGAGGCTCAGGCGTACACGCCGCGGATCAGCTTCTTCGTGTACGGGGTGAGGACCTTCGCAATGGCCATGTCGCCGTCCCAGTCTTCGAGCTGATCCCATTGGTGGTCTTCCATATCCTGGATACACCGCTTGATCTGCTCGCTCATGGACTCCGTGCCGTCTCCCGTGATCATCGCGGCGAGGATGAGCCACTTGCCCCGCCCGATCAGGATGTGCATCTGGCCGAAGGTAAGCTCGTCGAGCTCGCCCTCCTCGGAACGGAACGAGTCCTTGACGAACTGCTTGACCGCGGTGAGCATGCCGCTCAGGATGTCCGTGTCGATGTCCGGTTTCAGCCGACGTGTCTCGTGCTTGATGAGCACGCCATCCCGGTAGAGAAGGAAGACGTCGTCGATCGCTGCCTCCCGGGACGAGCCAGCGGTCTCGGCTGCCGGTTTCGCCGAGGCCCCGGATCCCCGGCGGCGCATCAGGATGAAGAAGAGACTACCCCCGACCGCCGCGGCGATTGCTGCGAGAATCCACCACATGTCGCTGAAGGCGAAGCCCGCAGGCGGAGGCATTGTTGTCGTGAAGTCGAAGGTGTAGAATGACGCCGCGTTGTTTCCGGCAAGGTCGCTGGCGCTCGAGTCGATAGACACGACGTACCGCGTACCCGGCTCCAAGACACGATCCGGAATGAAGGTCACCGTTCGGGAGTCCACGCTCCAACTGAAGGCACCGTTCATGTCGGGATTCAGAGAGAAAGCCTGTTCCACGGAAGCTCGGTCCATCGGCTCGCTGAACGTGATCGTGATGGCCGGGGTCGTGTTCACGTTCGGGCCCCGGGGAGCTAGCGAACGGGCGCGTGGTGTCCACGATCGTCCATGTGTCATTCCCCGCGGGGGCCGTCTCGACATTGCCTGCTTGATCCCTCGCTAGCGTGCGGAACGCGTAGGTGTGGCCGTCCACACCGACGTAAAGGGCGCTCGTTGCGCTTGTGTCGATGGATCCAGAGACGGGCGTCCAGGGACCGCTGTTGTCGCTGACCTCCAGCGTGTAGGTCGCGATGTCCGTCGTGCCGATTGCCGGACCCCAGGAGACCGTGAAGGAGAGGGTCGTGTAGTAGGCTTGCAGCGCGGCGACGGTGGAATCCGGCGGCGTGACATCCACGAGGGTCCACGTGTCGTTCCCGGCAGGGGGGGCCTCCACATTGCCCGCGAAATCCGTCGCAACGGACCGGAACTCGTACACGTGGCCGTCGACGCCTGTGAAATTCGCGGAGGTTGCGTTCGTCGATGCAATCCAGACGGTCCAGCCGGTCCCATCGTCGTTCACCTGGACCTCGTAGGTCGCGATGTCAACGCTGTCGAATTGCGGACCCCAGACCACGGGGAAGGTCAACGATGTCTGGTAGGTGGAGAGAGAGCTGACTCGGGATGCGGGACTCTCCGTGTCAACGATCGTCCATGTGTCGTTTGTCGGAGGGGCCACCTCCACATTGCCCGCGATGTCCGTCGCAATCGAGCGGAATTCGTAGACGCCCCACGCCGGGCTCGCCGTGAATGTCGAGTTTGTGAGCGTCGTGTCGACGAGCCAGTCGACCCAGCCGGATCCGCGGTTGTACTGTACCGAGTAGGACACGATGTCCGTCACGTTGGCGTCGGGCATCCAGGAGACGAGGAAGGAGGCGCTCGTCTGCCACGTGCCCAGGGGGTCCACGTGGGAACCGGGGCGCACGGTGTCCAAGATCGTCCAGGTATCATTGGCTCCCGGACCCGGTTCCACGTTCCCGGCGAGGTCGTCCGCAACCGAAGTGAATTCGTAGACACCGTCGGATGCGGCCGTGAAGTTGAACTGTCCTGAAGATGCCGCGGTTTGCGTCGCGTAGGAGATCCATCCGGCGCCGTCGAGTCGGTACCATAGGGTGATGTTGTCCAGTCCGACTCCGTTTCCGTCCGAGGCCGTGTAGTTGACGGTGAGAGACCAGGAATTCGTGTACACAGGCAGGGCCGCGAGGGCGGACGTCGGCACATCCTCGTCGATCATCACGAAGGCTTCGGTCACGCTCGCGTTCATGTTGACGGAACGCGGGTTGTTGTTGAAGTTGTACGCAAGATACGACACGTCAACATCCGTGGCGTTCTCCGTCGCCAGGTTCGAGTTAGTATACACGCGGTCCGTGACGAGCAGCCAGGGTTCCGATCCGGTCGAGGATGTGAAGTTCCACACGGGAGTCCCGTTGTCCTCCACGAGGATCGAGGAGTTGGCAACCAGCGTGACGCCGTCCGGCCAGAACACGTCGACGCGGAGGTAGTTCCGGACCGTGAGGTTCGCTGTTACCTCTACCGTCAGCTTCGCCTCGTCGAAGGTTGTGTTGATCGTCGTCGCTTCTGTGAAGTTATTCATGTAGAGGTCAAGATCGCTGACGCCGAGGAAGGTGCCGTTGTCAATCGTCATCCGGTTCGCTGCGGCTGGGCTCCCTTCGGAATAGAGGCCGACGCCACGAGCGGTCTGAGCGGGAGGACCTGCGCCCGCCGCGCCTTTCGTCACGGTCTCGATCCTGTCCCGAGTCGATTGTGCGTCCGGGATGTAGAAGGCGAAGATGCCACCCGCGTCGCCCCCACGGCCACCCCCCGTTCCGTCGAGGGCGTCGCCGCCATTCCCTCCCCGTACCGTGAGGATCCCATTGTATCCCAGGATCGCCGTCACCTGAGCGAGGGCGATACCCGATGCCGATCCCGCGTCGCCACCCCGATCGAGGCCGATTCCGCCGTTTCCGCCTGTAACTCCTTCAATCCGGTTGAAGGTCGGACTTGTCAGGTTGAAGTATCCGTCATTGTTCGAGAAGGCCAGGATGCCCGTCGCGTTGCCCCCGGGACCGCCTCGGGGCCGAGCGCGTCCCCCGTCGCCAGCGAGTACGGAGGACACGTCATTCGAGTGGAACATGGCCGTCCCAACGACCCCGAAGGCCATGAAGGCAGTCGCGTCACCGCCGCCTCCGCTCCGACCCACGCCAATCCCGCTCGCACTGCTGTTGCCTCCAAGACCGCCCACGAGGCCCGACACCGAGTTCGCGGTCGCGTCGGCGTCCATCGCTTCGAGGAAGAAGATTCCCGTCGCATCGCCGCCCGCGGTCCCGTTGCCGTCGGCCTTCGTGCCGGACCCGCCGCTACCGCCCATGCCGCCGACGACGGTGCCGACGGTGCTCGAATAGACCCGAGCGCTCGTGCCTGCTAAGGCAATCTGGATGCCGATCGCTGAACCGCCCAGGCCGCCGTCTCCGCCGATCGACGTCGTGGCGTTCGTCCCGCCGTCTCCTCCGCGACCTCCGAAGAGGTTCGACACGACGTTACGCTCCACCTGGACAGTGGGCGTCGAGGAAACGACGATTCCGGCCACGGAACCGCCTTCGCCCCCTCGACCTCCCACGCCGAGGCCAAGAGGAGCGCCGTTTCCCCCGTTACCGCCGATAAGCATGTTAATCGTGTTGTCCTCGACCACAATGGAGCCCAAACTTTCGAGCAACATCCCGATTGCGAAACCCCCGCTCCCTCCATCCGCACCGGGGAACAGTGCATTCCCGCCGCGGATGCCCGTGACTCCCTGGATCACGTTCCCGCGAATCTGCGGCGAAGGACCCCCGCCCGCCCAGATCCCGATCGCGAACCACGAGGTCACGTTCGTGATCGTGTTGTTCGCTATGATCGGAGTGCCCCCTATGAAAGATTCGATGCCGACCGTCGTGTCATTGATCGTGTTCCGGAGGATTTGGGCGCTCGCTCCGGACATGAAGACCCCGACGGACGCCTGTTCGATCTTGTTGTCGGCCACGAGGGGGTCGACGGGCGCGATACCCGAGGACCACAGGGCGACGCCGTACGTGGCCGTGCGAAACGTGTTGAATCGAATCGTCGGCGCACTGTCCACGATGGCCACGGCGCGCTGGAAACGCGTGAATGACGACCATGTGACGGAGCCCGCCGAACTCGCGTTGTATTGGACGCCGACAGGGGAGAACAGGGAGAGCGTACGATTCGCCTCGAAGATGATTTCGTTGCCGGGGGATCCGTCCGCGTAGAGCGCGCCATCCACGTAGAGTGCGATGTTGGGATCCATCCTTACGGTGGTGCCTGGAAGAATTGTCAAGGTGACGCCAGGGATGACGGTCACGTGACCCGTGAGGACATAGGTTGAGTCCGAGAGGCCCCAGGTCGTGTCGGATAAGATGGGGCCGCGGACGTAGGTGACCGCAGACGCCCTGGGCGAGACAAGCACCAGCGCGCCGAGGGACACGAGGAGGACGACTGCAACTGTGGCGGCGCTCGCCGGGGCTCGGGAAGGTCGGCGGGCAGACATGGCGTACAACCTCTCGATTCGGACCCGGCCCTGGGCCGGTAGGCCACCGCTTTCCGTCCAACGATATATTATACGGATGATACCGTTATCCAAGGCGATAATCAAAGGGCGGGAACGTTGACCGTCCAACCGCTGCGGGAGGGCGGAGGGGCCATGGTCGAGAACGGGATGGACGCCATCTTTTCTCCGGGATCCATCGCGGTCGTCGGCGCCTCTCGCCACAAGGGGAAAGTGGGTTACGCGATCATCCGAAATCTCATCGTGAACGAGTACCAAGGTACGATCTTTCCCATCAATCCAAAGGCGAGGAGTGTCCACGGCATCCGCGCCTACCCGAGCGTGCTCGAGGTCCCTGACCCGATCGATCTCGCGATCATCGCGGTGCCCGCGGAAGTCGCCCTGAAGGCCGCAGAGGAATGCGGGCGCAAGGGCGTGCGCGGGCTCGTCGTGATCACGGCAGGGTTTCGGGAGATCGGCGGCCCCGGAATCGAGCGGGAAGAGAAGCTCTTGGACATATGCCGCAGGTACGGCATGACGATGGTCGGCCCAAACTGCATGGGTGTCATCAACACCCACCCGGACGTACAGATGGATGCGACCTTCGCCCCGACGCCCGCCCTCCGGGGCAACATCTCCTTCCTGACCCAAAGTGGCGCCTTAGGCGTGGCAATTTTGGACCACGCGAAGTCCATCAACGTGGGTTTTGCGAAGTTCTGCTCCCTCGGTAACAAGGCGCAGGTAAGCGGGAATGACCTATTGGCCGCCTGGCGTGACGATCCGGAAACTAAGATCATCCTGATGTACATCGAAAACTTCGGAAACCCGAGGAATTTCGTACGCATCGCCCGCGAACTTACGAAAACCAAGCCGGTCATCGCGGTCAAATCGGGTCGCTCCGAGGCGGGAAGCCGCGCCGCCGCCTCCCACACGGGATCCCTCGGAGGCTCGGACCTTGCGGCGGACGCCCTGTTCGACAAGACGGGCGTCCTTCGGGCGAACTCGATTGAGGAGCTCTTCGACTACGCGATGGCGTTCTCCCAGCAACCCCTGCCCAGGGGAAACCGCGTGGCCGTCGTGACGGATGCAGGTGGTCCCGCGATCATGTGCGTCGATGAACTCATCGCCCAGGGGATGCGGGTCGCTGAGCTTTCGCCGTCGACGATCAAGTCCATGCGGTCCTGGGCACCTCGGGAGGCCTCCCTGAAAAACCCGGTCGACCTGATCGCCCAGGCGACCTCCGAGGACTACCACCGCGCCGTGGACGCCGTCCTGGCGGATGACGGCGTGGACGCGTGCATCGCCATCTACGTCCCCCCGATTGTGAAGGAAGAGGTGCGTGTCGCGAAGGCGATCTGGAAGGCGGCGAAGAAGCACGAGAAGCCGGTCCTGTGCACGTTCCTCGGGCGGTCCGAGGCGAGTCCCGGTTTTGTGGAACTCGTCCAGAATGGGATTCCTTCCTATCTCTTCCCGGAGAGCGCCGCCCGTTCCCTCGCAGCGTTGAGCCAACGCACGGAATACCTTGGGCGGGCGGAGGGTCGCCTCGGTACGTTCCGCGTGGACGCGGACCTCGCCAGGCGCATGGTGGCCGACGCCCTTCGCGAGGGCCGAACGCGGCTGAATGAGGAGGAAGGGGCCGAGCTGCTGCGCGCGTACGGCATGCGCACCGCGGCGAGCAAGCTCTGCGGGAGTCTCCCGGAGGCGAAGAGAGCGGCGGGTCGCATCGGATACCCTGTCGTGCTCAAGGCAGTGGGCCCGGATCTCGTACACAAGACAGAGCGGAAGGCCGTCGTCCTAGGCATCCAGGACGAGAAGGCGCTGCAGGCTGCGGGGACCCAGATGGAAGGTCACCTGAAGGAACAGGGCGTCGCCATCGATGGGTTCCTCGTACAGGAATTCGTTGCGGGCGGGAGGGAAGTATTGCTCGGGATGACGAGGGACAAGGTCTTCGGTCCGGTCATCGCCTTCGGCCTCGGAGGGATCTACGTGGAGTACCTAAAGGACGTAGCCTTCGGGCTGCCACCCCTCACGGACGAAGACGCGAGCCGGTTGATCCGGTCGCCACGAACCTTCCCAATCCTGGCGGGGGTGCGCGGAGAAGCGCCCCGCGACCTGAAAGCCCTCGCGGACTTGGTCCAACGATTCTCACACATGGTCCTCGATCTCGATGACGTCCGGGAAATCGACCTGAATCCTGTCCTCGTCCTCGGAGAAGGCCAGGGTTACCGAGCCGTCGACGTCCGCGTCATCCTGGCCCCCGGCCCGCGGAAGGCCGCGGCCTGAGGAACCATCAGCGGACGGCCATCAGGATGACGCCGAAAAAGACGGCGCCGATTCCCAAGTACTGCGGAGCGGTGAGTCGTTCACGGAGCACGACGGCCGCGAGGGCGACGGTTACGGCGCTGAACAGGCCGCTCAACGTTCCGACAATCGCCACGGATCCCTCGATGATTCCGACGTTGTAGGCGATCAGGGCGATGCTGTTGAGGACCCCGATGGGGGCCAGGGTCGGCCAGAGAGACCTCGGCGGTCGGCCGAGCCTCACCCGTCCGAGGGCGAAGAAGAGCAGGAGGAGGCCGGTCCCGACGATGCGCACGGAGGCCGCGGAGGTGATCGGCCCGAGGTCCTCCACGGCGTAGTCGAGGGCGAAGTACAATATCCCGTAGCCGGCAAAGGCGAGGAGGGCACTCAGGAGACCGATCCTCGCGTCCCGGGGCGGCGGATTCTCCGGATGGCCCCGGCTTCGAGAGAGGAGCACAATCCCGAGGAGGACGACTGCAATCCCGGCCGTCGCGAGCCCTCCGGGACGCTCACCCAGAAAGGCAAAGGCGAGGACCGCCGTCACCGCGGGATAACTGGAGGCGAGGGGGGAGACGACGGAGAGTACGCCGTACTCGAAGGACTTATACAGGAAGAAGGAGGCAAGGACGTTGATCCCTCCCAGGATGGCGATCAAGGCCCAAGGATCCGTGGACTGCCAAAGGTCGCGTTCGAACCATAGGGCGACGGGAAGGAGGACAAGCATCCCCAAGGATTCCTTGTAGAAGAGGACGGGGACGTGGCCGACCCGGTGGGACGCTTGCCGCGCAAGGAAGTCCCCGCTTCCGTAGCCGAAGGCCGTCGTCAGGCCGAAGAACATGTCTGATGCGACGCTCATCGGATCGACGGCCTCGGCCGACGGCGGGGTCCCTCAGGGACCCTCGTCCCCGCCCCGTGGACTGAAGAGCTCTATCCATATTCCGTCGGGGTCCTGGACGAAGGCGAGTTTCGAGTCGCCCTCGAGGAAGGGCGGCAGCCCGGCACGAGCGCCCTTGGCGATGAGCCCGTTGTATGCCGAGTCCACGTCGTCGCAGGCGAACGCGAGGTGGTCCAGCTCATCTCCATTTCGGTAGGGGCCCTTGAAGAAGGTGGATCCCTCCGGGTACCAGTTCAGCTCGAGGAGGTGGGGGGACTCCGGACTCTTCAGTTCGGCCCATTCTCCGGAGGTCTCCGGGACCTTCTGGCGTTGAAGGACCTCCATTCCGAGCACGTCGCGGTAGAAGGCGATCGAGCGATCCATGTTCCGGACCTGGATACCGACATAGCTGAGTGTGTAGCGCATGGAACCGACCGGGGGAGGCGAAGTCAGGGGAAAAGGCTTCCGCCGGCCTCGGAAAAACGCAAGGGTTGTAGTATCCGAGGGCCATGGGTCCCCCCAGGGATCGACGGTGATCCAGATCGACGTCGTGCTTCCGGATCGGCCCGGGGAGCATGGGAAGCTCGCGAAGGTCCTCGGCGACGCCGGTGTGAACATCATCACGCTGAGCGCTGAATCCGGCGCGGGGCAGGCCTACGTGAGCCTGATCGCGGACCAGCCCGTGGCGGCCCGGGCCGCCCTCAAGGCCGCAGGCTACGAGTGCAAGGATCACACGGTCCTCGTCGTGCGGATCGAGGACAAGCCAGGGGCGCTCGCCGCCCTCACGGGGAAGCTCGGCGCAGCGGGCGTGAACATCACGAGCATCGTCCACCTCGCGACCACGGGGGGCTACGCACAGCTCGCGATCGGCGTCGACAATCTCGCGAAGGCGAGGACCCTCGTGTGATCGTGCCCGGCACGGATAGCCAGAGCATTTCGGCAACTGATAATTGCCGTCGAGGATAGAAACCCTCAAGTGCACATCCGTTCCTATATTCCATGTTCGTACGGGTCGGAGGAGTCCGGGCCCTTATGCGAGGGGAGAGACCGATGGGCATCCGTTCATCGAAGGACGGAGGGTTCGTACCCACGAGGTACGGTCTTCTCGGTCCCAGAACGGAGCCCCGTGTGGACTACGAACGAATCTTCGTCCTCGACGACCGGTGGGAATTCCTCGGGGAGTACGTGTTGAAGGACGACTGTCCACTCGACTTCACGGACCTCCAGGGCTCCATGCCCTTGAACGGGTTGCGGCACCTCGTGGCCTTCTATCGAGGCGAATACGCCTTCACGCCCTTCCGCGTGGACGACCTCTGGTTCGTCGTGCTGACCCGGGGCGTGCCCCGGATCGAGGATCGTGGGTCGATAGGGACCCTCCTCGCGGCAGCTCGTGTCCACATCGTCCCGAATCTGGCGCCGGCCCTCGCTCGGAGAGAGGCCATGGTGCGGGACCGCGAGCGAGAACTCGAGGATCGCGAGGCGGTCCTGTTCCGCAGGGAACAGCGGGTTCAGCACCTGGAAGCGGACCTCCATGGAAGGGCCGCTCGACTCGGGGAGCGGGAGGCGGAGGTCCAAGTCCGAGAGGGCAAGCTCCTCGCCCTCCGCGACTATGCAATCCGGATGCAGCGGTCCTTCATCAAGTCGGCTCGAGGGGGCGATCCAGGGCCCGGCAAAGCGGGCGGACCCTCGGAGGCGCGAACCGGCCGGACGGATCGTCGAGCTCCCTGAACTTGTTCTCTCCCTCTCAACCTCGATAACCGAGGGCGGTCCTTAATATACGCTGCGAGAGACCATGTGCGTGGCTTTACTCAGGCGTGCCTCTGCACGCCGGAAGAGTCCCACGGCGGGCAGCGAATGCAGGGGTTCCTCGAGAACCTGAAAGCGGCCATCCTGTATCGCGGGTTGAGCCCGGGCCTCGCCGCGGTCCTCTTGCCGCCCGCTCCGAAGAAGGTGCAGCGTGCCCAACTGAAGAAGATCTACGTACTCAACGAGGCGGGGGAGATGGCGGGCGAGTACACCCTCGACCCGGACTGTTTCATCGACTACGATGATTTCCTCAAAGTGCTCCCGGCGGACGGCATCGGGGACAGGGAATCCCTCTTTCTCGGAGAATACGTGTTCACCGCCTTCCAGAGCGGTCGAATCGTATTCGTCCTCCTTTCCCACGGGCGACTCACCGATGACGACATCAACTGGACCGCCCTCCTGCTGACCGCCGCGGATTCGCATCTCGCGAAAGCCGCGGGCGGCTCTCGGGCCGTCCGGAGCGACTCGCGAGGGGCGGACGCGAATCTCGCGAAGACCCTTGAGGAGCGCGAGACGCGCCTCAAGGCCCGGGAGGCGGAACTCGCGAAGATTGAGGTGAAGCTCAAGGCCGACGAGGCGAACTTGAAGGGACGCGCGGAGGAACTCGACCGGCAGAAGGCGCGCCTCACGGCTCTCGCCGACCATGTTTCGCAGATGGAGCAGCAGGTCGAAACGAGTTCACGGCGCGCGGAGGAAGCCCGCGAAATGGCGAGGGCGAAGGAAGCCGAATCCAAGGACCTCGCAGACGCGAAGAAGAAGTTTGACGAGGAGCGGCTGGCGCTCCTCGCCGCGAAGGAAGATCTCGAGGGAAAGTACCGGGACGCCACGAGTCGCGTTGAGCAGCTCACGAAGGAGACCAAGGATCTCCTCGCAACCCTCGAGAAGGAGCGGGCCGAGGCCTCGAACCGCGAGGCTCAGTCGGAGAAGCTGAGGAAAGAAATCGAGAGCCGCGTCTCGGAACTGAGCGAGCGGTTCACGTCCTTGGCTAAGGAAAGACTCGCCGCATCCGGCAAAGGGCCGGGGGCATCAGGCCAAGCCGCCCAGCAAGCCATCGAAGCGGAGAAGGTTCAGCTCGGCAAGGAACGGAAGTTCCTCCAGCAACGGGCCCTCGAAGTCCTTGACAAGGAGGAACGCATTCGGGAACGGCAGGGGAAGCTCGAGGAGCGTGAGAAGGCCCTCGAGGAGCGTGAGAAGGCCCTCGAGGAGCAGGAAGGGGCGCCGGGCAAAAGGCCTCGGGACGGCCCGGTTCGGGAAGGCAAGGATCTCGACGAGGCCCGCAAGGACATCGAGAAGCGCATCAAGATCATCCAGCAAAAGGCTCTGGACTTGCTCGACCGCGAGGAGAAGCTCCGGAAACGGGCGGCGGATCTTCAGGAGATGGAGGAGCGCTTGGCGGGGAAGGTTCCCGCGGAGTGATTCCCTCCCCGGTTTTCCACCGTGAAATCATGGTGGATAACCAACGAAGGGCGCTTATATAGGTCCGACAAGGGTCGTTTACTCCCGATTCAAGGCTGAAGGGCAGCTCGCCCCCAGCCGACGGGAGCCATACGCCATGCGCCGCGCGTCCGCGCGCACCCCCGCAGTCGCCCTCCTCGTCCTACTCGTCTTCGTGAGCTTCCTCTCCGCCCCCGGGGAACGTGCGGCCGCGGACCCTTGGATCGTCACGAACCCCGACGGCACCTCGGACGCGATATGGAACTTCACGGTCCCCTCCGACTACGTCATGTCCGACGTCGGGATCTCCGGCGGAGTCGCGACGCTGAACCAGCAGGTCGAGTGGTGGAACAGCACGAGTCCGCTGGACTTTGCGGGACCCGACAGCGAGGCGAACATCAATCGGACACGCTGGCCGGGGGACGTCGCCCTCGACACAACGTCCGGGGCGTCCACCCTCCTCACCCTGCAACCCGACGGGACGGGATGGGACGCCTACATCCACAAGGGAAACGCGAACACGAACTACGGCTCGGACACGGCCCTCATCCTGGACGGAAGGAATCCCTCCACCCGACGTCCCCTTCTCCGGTTCGACCTCTCCTCGATTCCTGCGGGAGCTGTGATCGACGACGCGATCCTGAGTCTCTACATGACCTCGGGAGTCGTGGACCCAGTCACGGCGACCGTCCACGGCGTCACCGGGACGTGGGACGAGGGTCAGGTCACGTGGAACGAACGCCTCACCGGGGTTGCCTGGACGACGAACGGAGGCGATTACAGTCCGTACACGGTCGGCTCGGTGAGTCTTGACAGCACCCCTGGATGGAAGACCGCGAATGCTACACAGCTCGTGGACCTGTGGTACCGGGGTCGGATGCCCAACGATGGGTTCATCCTTGTGGCACCGAACAGCGGAGGGCAGGCCACGGACAAGACCTTCCACTCCTCCGACTACGTGATTGACCCATCCCTGAGGCCCAAGTTGGACATCCGGTACCGTGTCCTGGGTGCCACGGGGGAATACGTGTCGAGGGTGGGTGGTCCGGCGAGCGCCGCCTCCTGGCAGACGATTTCGTGGAACGCGACGGCCCGCTCCCTCGTCTCGGACGAGTTCGGCGGCTCCTCCTTGGACCCGAAATGGACATGGACGAACCCTCCCGGCACCTACGACGTCGGGATGACGACGCCCGGGAGCTTGAACGTCGTCACGGACACGAATGTCGATCTCGACGGCACGACGTTCACGGGCCATGTCCTCGCGAACGAGGTCGTGGGCAATTTCACCGCGTCGATGAAGTTCGACAGCAATCCCACGGCGAACGGGCAGAAGGCCGGCCTCATGGTCCTCCTGAACCGCGCGAACTGGTACGCACTCCAGAAGGCCGCGAACGCGACCCTGTCGGTGAACTGGCAGGCGAAAGCAACCGAGGGCGGCGCCTCCGTGGTCCGCGCGGACGTTGCGAGCGGAAACCCGATCCCCGCATGGGTTCGAATCGAGCGGTCGGGAAACACCTTCACGGCCTCGACGAGCGTGGACGGGCTCGCGTGGACCGTGCGGGACACCTACGCCCCCGCCTTCGAAAATCCGCTCCAGGTGCGGATCGCGTTCTTCGCGGCGGACGGCCTGTCGGGCGTGCCGCACACCGTTGACGTGGACTTCCTCCGCGTGACCCTCGGGAACGACGCGACGGTGAGCGTGCAAACACGCACCGGCAACACGACGCCCGTGGACGGCTCATGGTCCTCGTGGTCCCCACCCCACCCGGCCCCCGCGGGATCTCCCCTTTCCGGCTCCTCGAACTACACGCAGTTCCGGCTCTCCTTCGCGGTCCAGTACCCGGACCACGCCCCCGCCGTGGGGGACGTCAACATCTCCTCGTATCGATACCTCGCCACGGGGACCCTCGAGACGGCGGACCTGGCGCCCGGCGACGTCGAGGAATGGGGGAACTTCACGGTCGTTCACAGCCCGAACGGCCAGACCCTCACGTACGAGTACTCCACGGATGCAGGGGGCAATTGGACGGTCGTGGTCCCGCCAGCCTCCCTCCAAGCGGTCAGCGTCATCTCCGGGACAATCCGATTCCGCGCGACCTTTTCCACCACGGACACCCTCGTCTCGCCCTCCCTGAGCGAGATGCGCCTCACGTATCGACACCGACTGGACCACTTCTACGTGACCGCCTCCCCGAGCGCGTCCGCGGGAGCGCCCTTCAGCGTCACCGTGACGGCGAAGGACGCGGCGAATGCCACCCTCACCGGCTGGACGGGGACCGTGAGCCTCGAGGCCCGTCTCGCCGATGGCCTGACGCCCGGCGGCGGAGTCCTCGGTGCCACGAGCCTCCCAATCTCGACGGGAGGGACGGCAACCCTGGCGACGGAGACCTACACGAAGGCGGAGACGATCCGCATCTACGCCGTCTTCGGGACCGCCACGGGCCTGAGCGGCCTCATCGGCGTGTCGCCAGGCGTCCTCGACCGAATCGATCTCGTCCCGGACAATGTGACCCTCACGTTCCTCGACGTCCAGGTGTTCACGGCCCAAGGGTACGATGCGTGGAACAACTCGATACCCGGTCTCGCCTTCAACTGGACCGTACTCGGCGGCGTCGGGACCCTCAATGCATCCTCGGGGCCCTCTGTGACCTTCACCGCGGGCTCGGTCCCCGGAAACGGGACACTGGAGGCCGCCTTCGGCCTCGTCGTCGGGTCGGCCACCGTGCAGGTCCTGACCGGGCTTCGACCTTGGATTGCCATCGGCTCTCCGGCGGCGGACGCCCATGTGACCGGCGTGGTCCCCATCACGTACACGAACAGCACCGATGCGGTCTCCGTCCGGTTCGAGTATGATGCCGGCTCCGGATGGACTCTGATCGGGACGACCGCCGTCCTCAACGGCACGTTCCTATGGAACAGCTCCGGGCTCGACTTCGCGGGAGGCCGCCTGAGGGCCGTCGTCACGAACAACGTGACGGTGACGAACGAGACGATCGTCTCGCCCCTGGAGGTCGACAACACGCCCCCCATGATCACCCTCGGAGCCGTCGGGGATGACCAGGCGTCGAACGGAACCCTGACGATTTCCTACACGACCTCGGCCGACACGGTCCGGGTCGACCTGACGTACTTCGACGGCTCGTGGCAGGTGATTGGATCCGATCTCACGGTGGACGGGACGTTCGTGTGGACGCCCGCGGGATCCGTGAATGGTGTGACCCTACGAGCCGTCGCCGTGGACGAGGTGAACCTGCGGGGCTCTGCGGAGAAGCAAGGGGTTGGAAACCGCACCGTGGGTCCCAACCCGCCTCGCATCGAGGCGATTCCGGAGATCCGAGTTCGGGTCGGTTCGACGTACACCCTGAACCTCACCTTCTATGTGACAGATCCCGACACACCGAGGAACTCCCTCGCGGTCTCCGTCTCGGATCCCGCCAACGTGTCCGCCTCCGCCGGCGACTACCCGAGCCTTGGCATCACGTACGGGGCTCCGGGCACGTATCCCGTGACCCTCTGGATCTCGGACGGGACGGATACAGCCTGGACGATCCTTCGGATCGTGGCGACCGGCGGGAATCCACCCGTCCTCGCGAGCCTGCTCCCCGCGGTGGCCTTCGACGAAGACGCCCCCGCCGTGAACGCCTTCGGCGCTTCCTTGGATGCATACTTCTCCGACGCCGATGGGGATCCGCTGACCTTCTCCATCCTCGACGGCGCGAACCTGTCGAGCACGGTCAACGGGGACGGGACCGTCGATCTCTCAGCCCCTGCGAACTGGTTCGGCTCCGAGACGCTCCGAGCCCGCGCGAGGGACCCCTCAGGCGGATTCGCGGAGGCCGCCTTCCTCGTCGTCGTCCGGCCCGTGAACGATCCGCCCATTCTCGGGCCCATCGCGGATCTGGTGATCGACGCGGGGGCGAGCTATGTTCTCGACCTCACGCCTCTTGTCTCCGACGTCGACAACGCCCTCGCAGACCTTGTCGTGACGACGGACAGCCCCTATGCCGCGGTGAACGGCCTCCTCCTCACCCTCTCCTTCCCGGTCGACTGGGACCGGACAACCTTCACAATCACCGTATCCGACGGATCCGCGGTGGCCGCACAGACCGTTTCGGTGACCCTCACCCCCGTGTGGTGGCGATCGCCGTACCTGCTCGTCGTGCCCCCGATTGGAATCATCGTGGTGATGGCCGTGTTTGCGCAACGCGCGCGCTGGAGGCCGACGAAGGCCTTCCTTGTGGACGAGCACCGACAACTGCTCCGGGAATTCACCCTGGATCCCTCGTGCAATGTCACCTACGACCAGGTCGTGCACGCGGGTGCCCTCGATGCCGTGGAGAAGCCCATCAAGGTCGCCAAGTACCACGCGCAGACCGTGGCAGGAGACGCCCTCGCGGTCGTCCTCCTCACGTACGGGCCCGTGACCCTCGAACAGGTCGAGTTCGCCCGGGAGATGCTCGTGAACATCCAGGACAAGTTCGAGGAGGCCGTGAAGGCACGCCTCGAAGACACTCGGATCTACGAAGCCGAACTCCAGGCCGTCGCCCAACGCCTCGAAGAAAGCCGGCTCGCCCTGGAGGCCCAATCCCGGGCCTTCGCGGGGATGATGGACGCGATCACCATTGCTCAGTCAAAAATGGCCCAGGAGGCGACCTCCATTCGCTCCAAGGTCCTCAATCTCGAGGAACGGGAGACGCGGCTCCGGGAGGAGCGTCAGTCTCTGGATGTTCAGACGCGGGAAGTCGGGGACCTTAGGGCGTCCTTGGACGACCGCGCGGCCCGGCTCGAGGAACTCGAGGCGCAGGCGGCGGCGAAGGGACACGAGCTCGAGGCTCGGGAGTCGAAGATCACACCTCTCGAGGAGGAGCTGAACCGCCGGGAGAGGTCGGTCGGAGAGAAGGAAACCTGGCTAAAGACGAAGTCCGAGGAGGTCACGACGATGGCGAGCGAGGCAGAAAGCCGGCTCCGATCCGCAGAGCAGCTCGAAACCCAGCTCGTCGTGGATCGGAACGCCCTGGAGGAGCGAGGCCAGGCCATCGAGCGCCAGGAAGCCTCCGTTCGGGAGACCCTCGAGGCCCTTCAGGAGAAGGAGGCCCAGGTCACCGAGAGGACGAAGAAGCTGGAGACGTTGGAGGAGCGGCTCGGGCCCCTCGAAGCCCAGCTCGAAGAGCGCGAGCGGTCCCTTGCGGATCGGGATGCCCAGCTGCAATCTCAAGCCGACGAACTCTCCGCCCAGGCCCAACAGGTCCAGGAGAGGCTGAAGGAGATCGAGGGCCGAGAAGCCGTCGTGGCGGGAGAACGAACCACGTTGGAGGAAAGTCGCGAGGCCCTGCAGGCAGAGCGAAAGGACTTCGAGTCGCGAAGGGCGAGTGCCGAAGAGGGTCTGCGCCAGAACACAGAGGACATTGTGGCACGAACGGACGCCCTCCGGAAGAGGGAGGCCCAGGTGGACAAGGAAAGGCAGGCCTTTGAGGCCGACCGGTCGGAGAAGACGCAATGGATCGCGTCAAAGGAAATCGAACTCGAGGCCCGGGAGCAGGCCCTGAAAGAGAAGGAGGACGCCGTGCGGGCCCAAGGCGAGGAGAACGCTCGGACCCTCGCCGACCTGGCGGCGCGCGAGGAGGCCCTCGAGATCGAGAGCGACAAGCTCGACAAGGCTCGGGGGGGCCTCGATGCGGACCGTTCGGAGCTGGACAAATCCAGGAAGACCCTCGAGGCGCGCGCTGCCCAGCTGCGCGACGAGGAGGCCCGAAACGCCGAGGAGCGACGTACGTGGCAGGAGACCCTCGAGTCAGAACAGGCCCTCCTGAGACAGCAGAAGGAGGGCTTCGAGAAAGAGATGGCGGACCAGCGAGAGATGTGGGCGGGCAGGATGCTGCGCGTCCAGCAGAAGGAGGAGGAAGTCGCGAACCGGGAGGCGAAGATCCGGGAGGATGTGGAATGGGTCGCGCGGAACGACGCGGAGCTGAAGCGGCGGGAGAAGGCCGCGGAGGATGCGATGCGGGCGGCCCAGGACCTTCAAGGGAGGGTCGCGGAGACACAGAAGGGGCTCGAGCAGACGACCATGGAACTCGACACCCGGGAACGGTCGCTCCGGGAGGAAGCAGCAAGACACGCGGATGAACTCACGCGGAGGACCGAGGCGCTCCAACGCGGGGAGCAGGACCTCGAAGAGAGGAGAGTTCAACTGGAGCGAGAGCACGAGGCGCGGACGCAGAAGCTCCTACAGGGAGAGACCGATCTCGGGAAGAAAGCGAAGACCCTCGAGGAGCGCGCCAGTGAGCTGTCGGATCGGGAGTCCAAGATCGCCGCGATGAAGGGGTCCCTCCGGGAGCAGGAGGAGAGGCTCGTCCGAGAGAGGACCGACCTGCAGGCGATGACCGAGCAGCTCGAAGGACGGGAGGTAGAG
>CAYGBO010000020.1:0-6589 GCA_964348145.1 uncultured Methanomassiliicoccales archaeon | reverse complement strand
CCAGCGTTACGAGGAGGAGGACGCGAGGCTCCGCGAGGAAGCGGAGGCGTTCCGCCAATCCGTGGCAGCGAAGGGAGCCGAGATCCAGTCGGAGCGGGACCGGATGGCCCGCGATTCCAACGCCTTGCAGGCAACCCTGGGCAACAAGGCGCAGGAGCTGGCAGAGCGGGAGAAGGCGATCTCTGACAGGGAAGCGAGCCTCCGAGGCCAGGAAAGCGCTCTCGAGGCGAGGACGAGGGAGCTCGAATCCCAGCATCGCCAGCTGGCAGCCCGAGAGGCGGAGCTGGCAGCCCGAGCCGAGGCCCTCGCGAAGCGCCAGGAGGAACTCGATGGACGAGCCGCGGAGTACGAGGAAACCGCGAGGAGGCTCTCCCTCGAGCAGGAGGAAAAGCGGCGGGAATGGAAGGCCCTCCAGGAATCCCTGAAGGAGCAGCAAGCCCAGCTGGACACGGACGCCCAGGCGCGCATGGCGGATCTATCGAAGCGCATGGCGGATCTCGAGGCGCGCGAGCGATCCCTCTCGGCGAGGGAGGCTCAGCTCGAGATGGAGCGGAGCAAGCTCGCGGACGCCGGGAAGGCTCAGGCTGCCAAGGACGCACAGGCGGCCGCCGCCATGGGCCGGGCGGAAAAGCGGCACGGAGAGCTCCAGGCCATGGAAGCAGACCTCCTCCGGGCCCGTCAGGCCTTCGAGGCAGAGCGGGCGGAGTGGAGCAGCCGCCGGGCGGAGGAGATGAAACAGCTCGAGTCGACCCGAGAGACGGCGAGGGATCAGAGCCAGCAGGCGGAGCGTCTCATCCAGGAGAGCCAGCAGCGCGCGAATGCTGCCCTGGAGGCAGAGAAGACGGCAAAGCGGCAGGTGAAGGACCTCGAAGCCGCGGAGGCTCAGCTCGAGGCACGGCGAAGGGAGGCCGAGAAAGCGGAGCGCGCCCTCGAAGCCCAGACGTCCCAGCTCAACGAGGCCTCGAAGAAGCTGGCGGCTCGGGAAATGGAACTCGAGGCCCGCATGAAGGAGCTCAGGGATCGCGAGGCGAACGTCGAGAACGCGAACCGGATGGCACACGAGACCGCGGAGGAGCTCAAAGCCCGCGAGGAAGCGCTCGTCAACGAGGCAACCCGCCTCGGGAAGCTCGAATCCGACCTGGACGCCCGCGGGGCTCAGGTCGATGCTCGCCTCAAGACGGCCGAGGCGAAGGTGAAGGAACTCGACCGACGGGAGCAGGTGCTGACGACGGAACTCCAGCGCTCGGAGGGACTCATGGAGGACCTGAATCGCAAAGAGGGCGAGATGAAGTCGCGGGATGCGGATCTCAGCGCAAGGGAAGCGAAGTTGGCCGACAAGGAGAAGGGCCTGGCCGAGAAGGAGGCCGATCTACGGGAGGGCATGGGGGCCCTCGAACGGATGCGTCAGGAGCTGGAGGCTCGGCTCGCACAGATAGATGGAGACCGCAACGCCGCCGCTGCCGCGAGAGAGGAGGCAGAGGCCCTGAAAGGTGAGGCCGAGAAGGCAAAGGCCGAGTCGGAGTCGATGCAGCGAGAGGTCTCGAAGAACATGAAATTCCTCCAGAAGAAGGCAGTCGACGTGATCGACCGGGAGGAGCAAGTACGGGAGAGGGAAAAAGAGGTCGACGAGGCCGAGCAATCCCTGGAGGCCCGAGGGAAGGTCATCGAGTCCAAGGAGCGCGCCCTCCAGGTCGAACAGGACGAGACGCGCAGCAACGTCAAGAAGCTCGAGAGCGAGGTTGCGAAACTGCGCAAGAAGCTCACCGAGGCCGAGAAGGCTGCGGAGCCGACCGCGGAGATGGAGGATTGGAAGAAGAACATGGACCTCCGGGTCAAGATCATCCAGAAGAAAGCCTTCGATATCCTGGACCGTGAGGAGAAACTGAGGAAGCTCGAGGCAGACCTCAAGGCACGCGCCCAAGAACTCGGCATCGAGCTGTGAGCCGAGAGGCGTCGCATCCCAAGCCGTCGTCGCCTGTGGAGCGACACAAATCCGATATCCCGTACCGCCCATCGGGGCGAAGAGGTCGTCCAGAATGGAGCGTCGGTCCCTCCCGGCCCCCTTTGGCGGCGTGGAGATCGAAATCCACCGAGGCCGGTTGAAGTCTCTGAACTTCCTGAGATCGCGGCCGAAACGCCCGTCGAAGCGGGACCGGATCGCGGGAGAGTTCGAGCGGTACTTCCGCGGGGAGCCCGTCACCTTCGAGGACGTCGAGCTTGACTTGAGCGATTCGACGGAATTCGAGCGGCGCGTGTACGCGGCGACGCGGGCCATCCCGCCCGGAAAGGTGGCGACCTACGGGGAGATCGCGAAGGCGATTGGAAAGCCAGGTGCCGCACGAGCCGTGGGTCAGGCCCTGGGGAAGAACCCGATTGGCATCGTGATCCCCTGCCATCGGGTTGTCGCGTCCAAGGGACTCGGAGGGTTCACGGGGGGTCTCCACTGGAAGCGCAAGCTCCTCCGGCTCGAGGGCGCCATGATAGCCGGCCGATAGGCGGGCCAGAATTTGTCGGAAAGCCTCCCGTCCCCTTCCTACCGCGCCGATTTGCGAAGCGCCGACGCGAAGTCCTCGATGAGATCATCCGTGTCCTCGAGCCCGACGCTGACCCGCACGAGGCCCTCCGAAATCCCACTCATCCTCCTCTCCCGTTCCGTGAGGGGCCCGTGGGTCATCGAGGCAGGGTGCTGAACGAGGGTGTCGACGCCCCCGAGGCTGACGGCGAGCGTCGCCACGCGAACCGCCTCGACGAATCGCTTCCCGGCCCGGAAGCCCTTGCGGGGCTCGAAGCTGAGCATCGCTCCGAAGCCGGACATCTGCCTTCGCGCGAGGCCGTACTGGGGAAACGACGTGAGCCCGGGATAGTAGACCTCCCGGACGGACCGGTGATCCTCGAGGAATTCCGCGAGGGCCTTGGCGTTCGCCGACTGGACCTTCATCCGCGCCGGTAGCGTCTTGATGCCTCGTCGGACGAGGAATGCCTCGAAGGGACCCAGGGTGGGACCCAGCATCTTGTACGTGAACCAAAGGCGGTTGTAGAGCCTCGCCGTCGAGGTCACCGCTGCCCCTGCGACGACGTCATGGTGGCCGCCGAGATACTTCGTCGCACTGTGGAGGACCGCGTCCACGCCGAACCGCAAGGGCTGCTGGTTGGAGGGAGTCGCGAAGGTGTTATCCGCCAGGATCGTCGCGCCCACCGAGTTCGCGGCCTTCGTCGCCTCCCGGAGGTCCGTGATCATCATCGTGGGGTTTGCGGGAGTCTCGACATAGACGAGCCGAGTGTCCTCGTTCACGGCCGCGAGCCACGCGCCGGACTCGCGAGGATCCACGAACGTCGTCCGTACGCCAAATCGTGGCAGCAGCCGCGTGAACAGTTCCGTCGTGGCGGCATACAGGCTCATCCCCGCGGCGACATGGTCTCCTCTTCTCACGGACGTTAGGATCGCGGATGCAATCGCTCCCATCCCGGAGCCGGTAGCGAGACCCCGGGCGCCTCCCTCGAGATCGGCAAGGACGTCCTCGAGTTCCCGGACCGTCGGGTTGCCCCATCGCGTGTAGTAGGCCGCGGGTCCGTGGGCGACGGCGAATTCGGCGCCCTGGCGCGCCGACTCGAGGCCCCATGTCGAGCTCGCGAAGATCGGCATTGCGAGGGGAGTGTGGCCCTTCCGTCGCGGCCCATGAACCGCGCGAGTGGCCAGTTTCGTCGAGCGCCTCGCCACGACGCCGGGGACGGAGGGATTCGGAGAAATAGGTTTCGACCTTCGGCCAAGGGATTACACTTCGGCATCGCACGCAACGATGCGCGCACCGAAAACCGGAAAGGTCAAAAAGGGTAGGCGTATGTCGAGCCTGCCCGGCCTCCCGTTGGGGCCGGACTCGTGATATTCGCAGGAGGAATTGGATTGACAAGGGAGGTTGACTGGTCCCCCAAACCCATCGATCCGGACTTCATGAACAAGCCCGACGAGTATCCGGAAACGAGCACCCATTTCGAGCACAAGGTCTATGCGGAGGGGAAGCCGCGTCAGGACGCGGACGGCAAGCCGAATCCGACCACTCTGGGCATCCACGGCCTCCACGTCGCCGTCGATTTCGATGCGTGTATCGCAGACGGGGTGTGCATGGACGTGTGCCCCGTCGATGTCTTCGAGTGGGAGCTGAATCCGGGAAACAAGGGGACCGGCACGGATAAAGCGGTCGAGCCGGGCAGCGAGGAGTGGAACAAGTACCGGACGGACAAGTCCGATCCGATCCGGGAAAACGATTGCATTGACTGCATGGCATGCGAGACCGCGTGCCCCACGAAGTGCATCAAGATCTCGCCCTAGGGTCCCGAGCCGCCCCTCACCTCCGGTCCCAGCCGGGGGCCTTCCACTGCTCGCACCCGTGTCTCCCCGACGCTGGTGTTACTCTTCTCGCGGAACGGATCTCCTCTGCGCCGCCGGGCTCGGGACGCCCCGGATTCGGCTCGACCAGATGGAAAGGAGATCTGGCCGTCGGTATACGAGGGTGATGAAGGGCAGTGTGATCGCCAGGTACGTGACGTGCGCGATGACTCGCGCCCACTCGGGACTCACATTGTACCCGAACATCACGGCGAAAATGGATCCGATGACGCCTTTGTGGCCGAACGCGTCGTCCTTGTCGATTGGGAGCACGTACGCATAGGTGGCCCACACCCCCAGATCGAAGGACCCAGTCTCCTCCCCGTACTCGATCAACTCGTGAACGCCCAAGCCCAACAGGCCGCCGGCAATGAGGACGAGCAGGATGCTCGTGAAGTAGAAGAACTTGCGGAGATTGAGCTTCAGCCCCAGGCGGAATACCGCATAGGCAAGGGCCGTGCCCGCGGCGACTCCGAGGACCGCGCCGACGATCGTCGCCACGGCGTCGCTCACGAGGAACGGCGTGAGAAAGAGGACCGTTTCCAGGCCCTCCCGGAACACCAAGACGAAGGTGATGGAGGCGAGGCCCACAACAGCGCCCTGGGTCATCGCGGTCTCCACCCGGGCCTCGACCTCATGCTTCAACTTTCGACCCTTCAAGGCCATCCAGAAGATCATCGATGTGAGGACGGCCACCGCAATGAGCGCGGCGATGCCCTCGAACAGGACACGCGGCCCTTCCGCAAGAGAACCGAAGAGGAACCAGATTGCTGTGCCCAGGGCGACGCTCACCCCTACCGCGCCGTAGATCCCGTACCAGGCAAAGCGGACCATATGGTTTCGACCCGTCTTCAGGAGAAAGGCGAGGATGATCCCGGAGAGGAGGGCTGCCTCCAACACCTCCCGGAAGGCAAGCAGGTACTGTGCGACGACCATGATCCCGCGTCCGTGTCCGCGTCGATTTGCGCCCGAGTATATATGGTTTAGGTTACCCGAAATATTTACTCTCCCGCTTCACAGCCACGACTCTCCCGATCGTCCTTGGCCCGGAGGGACAGACATTACGAAAGGCTTTATTCTGCCGCATCCCTGTGGTACTGGGATTTGGTGGCCCGGGCTAGGGAATGGACCGAAAACGTCGAGATGTATCTGAAGTACATCTACCTATTGTCCCAGAAGAACGGAGGGCCCGCGAAGACGGGTGAGATCTCCCGCCACCTCAAGGTGGCCCCGCCGAGCGTCACGGAGATGCTCGACCGGCTGCAGCAGGACGGGCTCGCCAGGCACCGAAAGTACCAGGGCGCGACCCTCACGAAGAGGGGTCGGGACCACGCGATCCGAATCCTTCGGCGCCACTGCACGATGGAGTACTTCCTGGCCCAAGCCTTGGGCGTCCCGGAAGGGAGGTACCACGACGAGGCATGCGCGATGGAGCACGCCTTGAGCGATGACACCGCGAAGCGCCTCCGGACGTGGATCGATCAGCCTTCGACCTGCCCCGACTGCTACGACCTGAAGAAGCTGCATTGCCGCCACCTCACGTCCGGAACGCGCCGATCTCGCCGAGGCGGCCGTCCGCGTGCGAGCCGCTAGCGATCTTGGAACCTTTGACCCGCCACCGGCGACGCTCACTTCGCGAGCCTTGCGACTTCCTCGAGGATCCTCTTCGAGTCGGGAGGGATCTTCGGATCCTCCGTGACCCATTTGTACCGCACGACCCCGCTCTTGTCGAGGACGAAGACCGACCGCTTGGAGACGCCGAGAAGTCCGAGATCGCCGAGCTTCTCATACTGGACGCCGTACGCCTTGCTCACCACCTTGTTCCAATCGCTAAGGAGCGGGTAGTTGATCTTGTGGGCGGCACGGAAGGCCCGGTGGCTGTGGGGACTGTCCGTGCTGATGCCGAAGACCTTCGCCCCGTGCATCTGCAGGTCGCCCATCGCGTCTCGCATCGCGCACAGCTGCCCCTCGCACACGCTCGAGAAGTCGAACACATAGAACGACAGCACGACGGGCCCGGCCCCAAGTTCGCGGGACAGGGTGACGAGCTTTCCCTCCTCGTTCGGTAGCGTGAAATCCACCGCCTTCTCACCCACTTCGACCACGATGAACCGCCTCGCAGTTCCGCTCCAAGGAGAGGCGTCCCTTAATCCTTTTCCATTCCCGCCGCCTTTCGGATCCGTCGGGCCAGAGATCCGTGCCTCG
>CAYGBO010000019.1:34197-37185 GCA_964348145.1 uncultured Methanomassiliicoccales archaeon | reverse complement strand
CGAGGCGTGGAGGTTGGCACGGGATCCGAGCGGGACCTGCGAGGGTTCGGCGAACCCGAGGCTCGATGACGAAAATGGCGTAGAACTCATGGGACTGGACGCCGCCCTTCGTACAGGCGCGTGACGCCGAGGACAACGGCGCTCGCGGCGACCGCTGCGATTTTGAGCGGGAAGGCCGCGACGAGCGGGCTCAGGGCCATCAAACCCAAACCGAGCAGAACTCCCGATACCGCGGGCGCCAATGGGCTTCGCCCGGTCCAGAGCCTGTCATCGTGAAGAGTTCGGGCGAGCTGGGAAGAACCGCGGAAGGGACTGAGTCCGGGAGCGACTATGGGAGCCGGGCGGCTTCCCACCACCCCGATTCCCGCAACGACGAAGAGGGTGATGCCGGAGAAGAAGAGGAATGCTGTGGCCGTGTTCACGAGGGACGTCCGCGAGAACCACGCGATCGCGAAGGCTGCGCCACTAATCGCTGACGCGAGAAGGGTGAGTCTGAGGAAATAAGCAAGGAGGTACCTCCTACCGGCCGTCGACATGTTATCTCGCATCCCTCCACGTCCTATAGAAAAGCGAGGGAGACGAAAAGCCTTTCTCGGGGAATCCCGGAAAATGGCCTTCTCCCAGCGTCTCCTCGACGCTCGATCGAAGGCCGGGTACGCTTTTCGGGAACCCGAAACCGCGAAAAGAGCTTAAGGCCGCCGGGATTTGCCATCTCGGATGGATCCGGAGAGGAAGGAGGTCCTGGAGCGACAAGGCTACCGGATCGTCGGCGAACACAGCGGGGTCAAGCTGTGCCACTGGACGAAGTCAAGCCTGACGAAGGGGCTCGGCTGCTACAAACAGACCTTCTACGGCATCGAAAGCCACCGCTGCCTCCAGATGACGCCCACCGTCGACGCCTGCAACCTCGGTTGCATGTTCTGCTGGCGCACCCAAGACTGGGGATCCGACTCCCTCGTGGAGGCGGACGACCCCGCCTTCATCGTCGAGAACTCCTCCCAGGCCCAGAGAGACCTCCTGAGCGGCTACAAGGGCAACCCGAAGGTTTCCATGGACAAGTTCCTCGATGCATTGCACCCGACGAACGTCGCAATCAGCCTCACGGGCGAGCCGACTCTGTACCGGCGACTCGGCGAGATGATCGACGAGTTCAAGCGACGCGGCGTGACCACGTTCCTCGTCACGAACGGAACGGCCCCGGCGGCGCTGCGCCGAATGGCCGCCGAAAATCGTCTTCCGACCCAGCTCTACGTGACCGTCGCGGCGCCCACCTCGAAGATCTTCGAGACGCTCATGGCGGCCAAGTCCGAGAAGGCGTTCGACAGACTGAAGGAAACTTTGGCCCTCCTGCCCGACCTAGACACCCGGACGGTCATCCGACACACCCTCGTCGAAGGCTGGAATCTTGGGTGGGAAGACGAGTACGCGGCCCTTGACGCGATGGGCAGGCCCATGTTCATCGAGTGCAAGGGCTACAGCTTCGTGGGTGAATCGCGACTCCGTCTCAATGCGGATAACGTCCCGGCCCACTCGACGATCCGGACCTTTGCGGAGCGCCTCGCGGATCGCCTCGGATATCGCATCGCAGCGGAGCGGGACGATAGCCGCGTGGTCCTGCTGACCCACGACGGCAACCTGCATCCCCTCCGGAACTCCCGCCCTCCCCGTTTCGGAGAATGAGTCCGACTCGTTTTTTATAGCCCCCCCGCATACAAGCGCGAACCCCTTGGGCGACCCGCTTCAGGATCTGCTGAACTTCCTCGATGGCACGTATAACACGCCACCAGCGTACCTCTTCCTCTCCTTCGTCTACGCGATCGCCGTCGCCATCGTCCTGCCCATCCCGATCGAGATCATTCTCCTCCCGCCCCTCCTCCAGCAGCGGTGGGCCTACCTGAGCGCGATCGCCGTCGTGCTCGCTGCGGGCAAGACGGTCGGTGCGTGGCTCATCTTCCTCCTGGGCCTGAACGTCGAGGGAACGATCCGCGCTTGGTCGAATCGATTCCGTCTCGCCGATCTCTTTGTACGGAAGGCCGAGGCCTTCGTCCGCCGGACGGGCTACACGGGCCTGTACGTCCTCTTGAGCGTCCCCCTGATGAGCGACACGATCCCGCTCTACCTGTACTCTCTGTTCAACAAGGAAGGGAAGACGCTGCGCCGGGACATGTTTCTCATCGCGAATTTTCTCGCGGCCCTGAATCGGACTGCACTGCTCATCGTCCTTTTCATCATCGGGCTGAACCTGTTCGGCTGACCGGCATCCTTATCTCCGGTCGGTAATTGGCGAACGGATGTTCGAGCTCCCGTCCGTGCTTCGGCCCCAAGAACTCCTCGACAAGGCCTTTCGCCGTGCTGCCAGGGTGACGGCAAAGGGTCGAGACCGGGCGAGCCGGACGCGGAACCTCGCGATCGCCCGCGTGAGAACCGCGGGGGAGATCATCGCTTCGGACCTGCGGGGTTACGTGAGGGGGTTTCCGAGTGTGGACCGCCTCCACCCCTTCTACCGCGAGCTCGTTGATGTGCTCGTGGACCGTGACCAGCTGAAGAAGCATCTCGGCGCCGTGGACTGGGGGGCGAAGACTGTCGCCCAGGTCACCCGAGACCACGTGCGGCGTATGGGCCGAAGCGCGTTCCGAGATCTCCCGGCGCTTCGGCGGGAGGCGTTCGGCCGGCTTGCGTCGATCGTGGGACAGGTGGGACCTGACCTCGAGGGATTATGGGAAGCCCGTCAGTCCATCCGCGGCTGTAAAAATTACGGTTGATGGTATCCAGTGAATCTTTCAGTCGGATGGTCTCCGATTGGGCCCCCTTTTTTACAGCCATTCTGCTCTCCTCGTAAAACCAACCATAGTGTATGGTAGTCGCAGCTTTGCAAGCTCAGAGTGAGCTCATCCGGGCCCGTACCTTTTCCATGATCTTGCCGAACGCCTCTCCCGCCTTTTCCCGGATGATTACGTCGGCGTATCTGTCGTGGGGGGTATCGCTCCT
>CAYGBO010000019.1:32376-34187 GCA_964348145.1 uncultured Methanomassiliicoccales archaeon | reverse complement strand
GTGCGGAATTGCGGCGTCTGCCGTCCATCGATTCGAAGGTCCCGACCATCGTCGTGGCGGGCTACCCGAACGTCGGGAAAAGCGCCTTCGTACGCGCCGTGTCCTCGGCGCGCCCGCGGGTCGCCGAATACCCCTTCACCACGAAGGGGATCAGCCTCGGCCACTTCGAAAGCGACAAGCAAAAGGTCCAGGTCCTTGATACTCCGGGCCTCCTGGATCGGCCCATGGAGTCGCGAAACCGGATCGAGCGTCAGGCGATCGCGGCCCTCGCCCACGTAGCCGACGTCATCGTGTTCCTCCTGGATCCCACGGAGACGTGTGGCTACCCGACCGACGCACAGTTACGGCTTCTCGAGTCCGTCCAAAGTGCGTTTCCGGGAATCCCCCTTATCGTCGCGGAGAACAAAGCGGATCTCGGCTTGGGGACGACCGGGCGGCGGCGTATCTCTGCACGGACTCGGCAAGGTGTCGAGGAAGTTCTCGACCTCGCACTCGCGGAGATTACCACCCGCGGTCCTGCAGACGGGCCTCGACGGGGAGGGCCTTAGCGTCCAGGCCCTTCATCGCGAGGCCGAGCCCCTTGGAGGCCTCCGCGACGACCGCCGGGTCGTCGAAGTGGGCGACGGCGTCGACGATCGCGCGACCCCGGGCCTCCGGATTCTCCGACTTGAAGATTCCCGAGCCTACGAAGACACCGTCACAGCCCATGAGCATCATGAGGGCTGCATCGGCCGGCGTGGCCACGCCCCCCGCCGCGAAGTTCACCACGGATAGTCGTTGCAGCTTCTTGACTTCACTGAGGACTTGGAACAGACCCTCCGTGATGTCGTCCAAGGACGATCCAGCGAATACGACGTCGGCTTCCTGCACACCTGCTTCCGAGCCATGGGATCCGCGGACGTCCCGCAGCAGGACCGTGTAGCTCTCCGCGAACTTCGTTGCGACGGGATACAGCTTGTTCTTGTCGTACCCCCTGAGCTCGCCCATCGCTTCGTTCAAGAGCCGGAGGTGGCGCACCGCCTCCACGACATCCCCCGTGCCCGCCTCCCCCTTCGTTCGGATCATCGCGGCGCCTTCCCAGATGCGGCGTACCGCCTCGCCCAGGTGCCGGGCGCCACACACGAAAGGGACGCTGAACTCCCGCTTGTTCACGTGGAAGAAAGGGTCCGCGGGGGTGAGGACCTCCGACTCATCGATCATGTCCACACCGAGGGCCTCCAGGGCCCGGGCCTCGGCCGTGTGACCGATGCGGCACTTCGCCATCACGGGGACCGTGACGGCGTCCATGATCCCCTGTATCTTCACGGGATCCGCCATCCGGGCCACACCCCCCGCCGAACGGATGTCCGCGGGGACGCGCTCGAGAGCCATCACGGCGACGGCACCCGCCTCCTCCGCGATGAGGGCCTGCTCCGCGTTCGTCACGTCCATGATCACGCCGCCCTTCTGCATCTTCGCGAAGCCACGCTTGAGGAGCTCGGTACCATGGCGGAGCTGACCCAGGTCCAGATCGAGGGGCATGAATCCTCCCCCGCGAGCTACGGGACGTAGGTATTTCTACTTTTCTTCGATAGGGAACGGACGATGGGTGCACGAAAGACGGCGGCCGTGAGACGTCCCCCGGTCGGGCGGAGAAGGTCCGTCATCGTGTGCGTGACCGGCATGCCGGGCTGCGGCAAGGAGGAGGTCGCCCGGATCGCGGAGCGGATGGGGTTCTCGGTCGTTCGCATGGGCGACGTCGTGCGGGAGGAGGCGGCGCGTCGCCGTCCCCCTTGACCGACACCCCGTAGAGGGCGGCGAGGTGGTGGTCA
>CAYGBO010000019.1:19918-32366 GCA_964348145.1 uncultured Methanomassiliicoccales archaeon | reverse complement strand
CGTCGCGGCCTGCCGCCCCGGGACGCGACCGTCGGGGGCATGGCCCACCAAGAGCGGGTGAAGCATGGCTTCGGGATCTGGGCGGAGCGGACGCTGCCGCGGCTGAAGGGGCGCGCCATCCTGGTGGACGGGCTTCGGGGAAAGGCGGAGATCGACGTCTTCCGGGCCGCGTTTGGCGCGAGGCTCTCCGTGCTGGCCGTCCATGCATCGCCTTCCGCTCGCCATGCCCGGATGAGGGGTCGACGCCGAGCAGACGACGCGGAGGGCCCCGAGGCTCTCCGACACCGCGACGAGCGAGAGCTGGCCTGGGGCCTCGGCGAGGTCATCGCGATGGCGGACACAATGGTCGTGAACGAGGGCACCCTCGCCACCTTTCGCCGCGACGTCCGGGCCGCCTTGGAGCGCCTCCATGGTTAGGTTCCCCGTTCGCTGGATGGAGGCTCGTACCTACTGCCACTCGACGGAAGATGAGGACCGCAGCACAGGTCGACGAAGTCCAGGTTCCGGTACACGCTCACCTCGGACCCGCGGCCGACGGGACCTGGACCAAGCATGCCCGGGCGAGAACGCGAGGCGGGAGTCCCTCGAAGGCCACTTTGGCAACACAATCCTGCGGCTTACCCGTCGAATCGAGGGTGCGAGCGCTGTCCGCGCCGCGTGGAGCCGGTGGGAGGAGGCCGGAGTCGTCGCGGCCCTCCGCGCGGGCGTCGAGGGCCGAGTCGATGAGGACGGAGTGCTACACTTCCGGCTCGACAAGCAGGCCGCTTTCCTCGGGTCTCTTGTCCTTGCGAGGGATCGGGATGTCATCGACGTGCGGGTCCGGATCCTGGCCCATCCCGCCCGAGAGGAGACCTTCCGTCAGGTGGCGCGAGAACTCGTGGCGGAGGTGGACTGAACGCATCTCACGAGGGAGCAAGAGCGCCTTCTCGTCGGCGGCACGCGGGCGGCGCAGAAAGCAATGCGCATCCTCGTGGCCTTGGGAGACCTGTACGGAGCGAAGGATCTCGTGAAGATCACGTCTGCCCATGTCTCCGGCGCCTCGTACAAGATGATCGGTGACGCGGGACTCGAATTCCTGGAAGACTTCGCGAAGGACGCGCGGGTCGCCGTTCCGACGACCGTGAACCCCCTTGGCACGGACCTCTCTCAGTGGCGCGAGCTGGGCGTGCCGCCGGACTTCGCGGAAAAGCAAGGGCGAATCGCCCGCGCGTACGAAGGGATGGGTGTTCTGCCCGTCTACTCCTGCACCCCGTTCTGGGTCGGCGTCCGGCCAAGGAAGGGGGAGCACGTGGCTTGGGCCGAGTCAAACGCGACCTGCTTCGCGAACTCCGTCTTGGGCGCGCGATCCAACCGGGAGGGCGGTCCCTCCGCCTTGGCGGCCTCCATCGTCGGCGCGACGCCGAATTACGGCCTCCATCTGGATGCGGACCGACGGGCTACGACTGTGATCGACGTCCGCACGAAGCCCTCGGGAGTCGACTTCTCTCTTCTCGGTCTGCTCATAGGGGAGGTGGCCGGCGAAGGGGTCCCCTACTTCCGTGGCTTCTGCGCGGTGGAGACGAGCCTCGTCTGGCTTGGGGCCGCCCTCGCCTCCTCCGGAAGCTGTGGGATGTTTCACCTCGAAGGGGTCACGCCCGAATGGCGATCCGCGAGGGCCACGGGTCTACCCGTGGAACGCATCTCGAGGGAGGACTTGCAGGAAGTGCGAAGGAAGTACACAGACGGGGAGGAGGCAGACCTCATCGCCCTCGGATCCCCCCAGCTCTCCGCAGAAGAGCTGCGCTCCGTCGCGCGCCTCCTCGAGGGAAGGTCCCCTCGGGTTCCCGTCTGGGTCTTTGCGAGCCGGACCGTTCGTGACGCTTCGCCCGATGCGGTCGCGACCATCGAGCGAAACGGAGGACGAGTCCTCGTGGACACATGCCTTGAGGTCACCCTGCTCGAACACCGATTCGGCACGGTCGCCACTCCCTCGGGCAAGGGAGCCCATTACCTGCCGAGCCTCTGCCGGCAACGCGTCGTCCTCGACGATATCGAAACCCTCCTGGAGCAGTATGCATGAAGGTGCGGGTGCGACGGATCGCGCCGGGGCGCGAGGAGGCCCTCGCCCTCGTGAGCCGGGTCCCCTTCTCCTTCGTGGGCGGGGTGGAGCCCGAGACCGGCGAGATCCTCGATCCTGCCACGGGGTGCCGCGGGGAGCGGCTCTCCGGGCGGGCGTTCGCCTTCCCGCGGGGGAAAGGCAGTACGGTCAGCTCGTACGTCCTCTACGGTCTCGCGAAGCGCGGTATCGGACCCGCCGCGATGCTCAGCGAGCGGGCAGAACCCATCGTGGCCGTGGGGGCGATCCTGGGCGAGATCCCAATGGTGGACGGTGTCGACCTGGGCGGCCTTTGCACAGGAGATCGAGTCATCGTCGATGCAGATGCTGAAGAGATCGTCCTACCAGACGTCACCGCGAGGGCGGTCGTCACAGTGTTCCTCCGAAACCGAGGTCGATACCTGATCGTGCGTCGAAGCGAACGCGTCGGTTCCTTCCAGGGCAAGTGGTCCGGGATTTCGGGGTACGTGGAGGGCGACGAAGACCCGAGGGATCGGGCGGTCCAAGAGGTGCACGAGGAGACGGCAATCCGAGGGATTCGGTTTCGCGCTGCCGGACCCACCGTCACGTCGAGGGATGGCTCGATCGCGTATGTCGTCCACCCGTACCTCTTCGAGGCACGCACTCGGAAGGTTCGGCTCGACTGGGAGAACGTGGAGCGTCGTTGGATCCGGCCGGACGAGCTGGAGGCCCTGGAAACCGTGCCGCGGCTCCGGGACGTCCTCGCAGCCGCCATAGATGTAACAAGAACGCGAAAGAATTAAGGAGACACTCCCTCGCTTCCCCAGGCGTGGCCCGACGTCCGCTCACCGCGAACGAAAGGCGGGTCCTCTACGGGCTTGTCCGCCACCCGACCCACAGCGACCGAGGGCTGTCCAAGATCCTCGATATTAAGGGCTCCACCGTCACCGCGATCCGGCGCAGGTTGCACCACGCGGGCTGCTTCGTCAGCCGTCGAATCCCCATGTTGCACCGAGCCGGTTGGGAAATACTCGCGGCGGGCCACGGACAACTCTCTCCGACGCGCGGACCGGGAACCGCGGAGCGAATGCGGGAGTTGCTCCGAAGCCGCTTCCCCACGTTCGTTCACGTGACGGAGTCACCGGACCACTTCATCTTCATCGCCTGCGCGCCCAGTTACACGACCTTCTGCAAGGACTTCGAGGAATTCCGGATCGCCATGTATCACGCGAACCTCATCGACGAGGCCCCCATCCCGATCACGGTATTCCCCGTCGGCTCCTCCGTCCTCGGCAACTTCTTCGACTTCAGTCAGATCCTGGCGCACTCCTTCGACCTGTCGGTGCGACCGAGGGTCCGGCTGGACCCCCTCAATGCCGGGGACGTACGGCTGACGCGGAAGGAGAAGGACGTGCTTGCAGGTCTCGTGAAGCATCCGGAGCTGAGTGATCACGCGGTCGCCGAGCGAATCGGAGCATCACGATCGATCGTTTCGAAGATGCGCCGAAATTTCGAGAGCCGAGGACTCCTGAAAACTGTGAGACTACCGAACATACGGGTGCTGGGGTTCGAAGTCTATTCATGCGTATTCTCGAAACTCGCGCCCGACGCGACCCTTCGCGCTCGGTCCAAGGCGATCGAGAGGACGCTCCGCTCGGTCCCCCAGTTTTTCTATGTCGCGTCAAACCTGGACTCGGTCTTACTCGGGGCGGTCCGGAGCTATGAGCACTTCTCGTCCCTCCGCTCGAATCTGATGAAGTACCACGGAGAGAGGAAGTACCTTGCGGAAGACGCCACGGTCTATCTGGGCCTAACGAGCATGACGACGGCCCCGAGGAACTGCGATTTCGGACCCCTCGCCGATACCCTCACGCGACCCCTTCCGACGTCTCAGCGATGACTGCGTCCACCTCCCGCTCCAAGAGGGTGAGCTGGTGTGTGTCCAGAGTGGACGGGTTCACGGAGAAGAGCAGAATCGCATTGTTGATCGCGACCTGGTCGCGGAGGGACTGAACGAGCCGCAGGACCGTGATGAAGTTGTTGTTCGTGATCAGGTACTCAATTCCATCGAGGAGGACGACTCCTTTCTCGCGACTCAGGAACTGCTCGATCGAGAGGGAGAGCTTCTCGAGATCCTTGGGCCGGACGGACTCCTCCTTGCCCACGTTGCTGAGCCAGAGGACCGGAAGATCGGAAATGCCGTACTTCTCCCTGATCTTCTGGGGGAACGTGCGAGTGACGCACAGTCCCTTCTTGCCCGCGCGGATCGCCTCGACGAAGAGGCGGTAGGCCTCCTCCGGATGCTCTTCCTTGAACAGGTAGCTCGAGGAGGTCCGCAGGGACATCGAGCTCGGGGGGGACGCGCCCTTCGGGGCCTCCGCCCCTCCCGCGGAGGCGGATGTCCGATCCGTCCCGCAGAAGGGACAGCCCTCCGAACTTGAGGGAATGAGTTCTCCGCACCGAGGACACGGCTGCCGAGACGGGGTCGGTTCCGGTCCCTCCTTTGCCTCGGAGAGGGTGTAGCCGCACACTCCACATGAATCGGCCCCGGGAGGTATCGACGACCGGCATCGGGGGCACGGGACAGGCTCCGAGGTTGCAGGTTCTCCGCATCGGGGGCATCGACGGGCACGTTCCGGGAGGGGCGCTTCGCACGCGGCACACTGGAGAGCCGCTTCCCCAGGGCTCGTCACCGCCTGCACGATGCGGTCCACGAGGGGCGGCTCGAGGCCTTCAATCGCCGCGAGTTCCTGCCGAGTTGCGGCGCGCAAGGCCGCGAGGCTTCGATAGCCGGCGTCGAAGAGGAGCATCGACTTCGCGGGCGACAGGCCGGGGATCTTGGTGAATTCACGAAGCGCTTCGACCATGTGCAAGGGCGTCATCCCGACCGTGATGGACTGGCCCTCTACATCGTTCCATTCTACGACGTATTCGGCCTCGACCGTCTTCTCGGCGAAGGAGAGCGTCCTCGAGCGGGTCTCCCTTTCGATCTCCTCCTTGCGGGCTTGGACCGCGGCCGCCAGCTCACGGCTCGCTCGAATCGTCGTGGCAATGTAGTCATCGACGTCCAGATCGATTTCCTTCCGCATCTGTTGAATCCGTCGGATCACTTCCCGCGCGTAGCCTTCCTCCTGGATTTCCAGGGTGACCCGGAAGTCGACGTACAGCTCCCCGTGGGACGTGTTCAGGAGGGCCACATCCTCGGGCATCCTCCTGCCGAAGCGGACCATCGAGGGCTCAATCGTTACCGTCTGCCCCTCGATCCCAATCGTGTAATGGCCCTTGTCGAGAGCCTTTTTCACTTCCTCGGCCGACCGCGACTCGAGGACCTTGGCAATCTTGGGGTAAAGGGCTCGATAGGTCCGGCCGATCGCGTCCGGGTCCGAGCGCAGTTCAAGGGCCATTCCCGGGAACTCCTCGGTGTCCTTGAGGAGCACGAGATCTTTCGTGTTCGCCTGATCGAGGAAGACGTCTCGGAGGTCGGTGAGGGCCTTCGCGGCCTCCTCGCTCGGGGATTTCATCGCGACAATCCGCACGGGCCAGCGCAACTTGTAGCCCCGCGACTGTCGCTCCTTCGCGACCGTCTCCACGAGTTCCTGCACGATCGCCATCGATGCCTCGAGGCCGTCGTCCACACGACTTGGCTCGCGGCCCGGCCATGGGAGCATGTGAACGCTGAGGAGTCGGCCGTCGACACACTGGTAGATAGCCTCTGCGAGGTGGGGCGTCGCGGGGGCGAGGAGGGCGGCTGTCGCCACAAGGGCCTCGTGGAGGACCACGTAGGCGGCCGCCTTCGTTCGATCCTCAGACTCGACCCACGTCCGCTCGCGGACGAGCTTCACGTACCAGCGCGAGAGATCCTCGAGGATGAACCTCTCCACGGCCCGGTACGCCCTGTGTAGCTGGTAGCCCTCCATCTCCCGATCGACGGTGGCCTTGAGGCTCTCGAGACGAGAGAGAAGCCAACGGTCTTCAGGACGAAGATGATCGGAAACGGTGTCGAGTCGGTCTTTGACCGGATCGAATCGGTCGAGGACCATGTACGTCGTTGCGAACTTCAGCACGTTCCAGAGAATGTTGAGCGTTTTCTGGGCCGTCCGCACGCCCTCCTCCTGGAACGTGATGTCCTCCCAGGGAGCATTCACCGCGAGGAGGTAGAAGCGGAGCGGATCCGCGCCGAACTTCTTCAGGACGACCTCGGGTTCGATGTAGTTTCCGAGGGACTTGTGCATCTGCCGGCCGTCGGGACCGTTCACCCAGCCGTGCATCATCACGGCGTCGTAGGGGGCGCGGTCGAAGGCAACAACGCCCGCGGCAAGCTGGGAGTTGAACCAGCCCCGGGTCTGGTCCGGACCCTCGACGATCCAGTCGACGGGCCACCACCGCCGGAACTCGTCCTCCCGGACGGGATAGCCGAGGCTCGCCCAGCCGGCGACCCCACTGTCCCACCAGACATCCAAGATGTCGGGGATCCTGGACATCTTGCCATCGCACTTCCTGCAGGGGAGAACAATCCCATCAATCCGGGGCCGATGCAGGTCCATTCCTCGGTCGAAGCCCCGCGCGCCCCGGAGTTCCTCCGAAGAGCCCACGACGGTCCATACTCCGCAGCTTGCGCAGCGCCAGATGGGCAAGGGGATCCCCCAGTACCTCTGGCGGGAAAGGCACCAGTCCCGCAGGTTCTGGGTCCAGTCGAGCTGCCTCGCGGACCCCGCCCACTCGGGATACCACGCCACGCGTCCGATCTCCTCGATCATCTTGGGCTTCACGTCGTGGACCTTGAGGAACCACTGGGTCGTCGCGCGGAACAGGACGGGGGTCTTGCAGCGCCAGCAATGGCCGTAGGAGTGGGAGATCCGGTCCTCAGCGAACAGGGCTCCGGAGGCCTTGAGGTCCTCCACGATTCGCGGGTTCGCTTCCTTCACGTGCGTGCCCGCGTACCGTCCTGCATCGGAGGTGAATCGGCCGCGCTCGTCCACGGGCGAGATGGCGGGCAGGCCATGCTTCTGGCCGAGGTCGAAATCTTCTGGCCCGTGGCCCGGTGCTGTGGGCACGAGGCCCGTGTGTTCCGCCTCGACGATCTCCGAGCCGATGACCCTGTGAACCCACTCCCCGGACACCTGGGCCTGATAGGGGACGCTGTCGGACAGAGGGTGCGCATATCGGATCCCGATGAGATCCCGGCCCGGACGCCGTTCAACGATTTCGTGGGAGGACACCTTCCCGACCTGTGCGACGGCGGGAACGGCGGACTCTTGGATCCACAGGTACTCCGTGCCGCGGGCGGTGGAGACGCGTACTTTCGCATACGTGAACTCAGGATGAACCGCAATCGCGAGATTGGCCGGTAACGTCCACGGCGTCGTCGTCCAGATCAAGAGAGATTCGTCCTGTTTCCCCTCCACCGAGAACTTGACGTAGATGGAAGGGTCCGTTTCCTCCGAGTACTCGACTTCCGCGTCCGCGAGGGCCGTCTCGCATCGGCTGCACCACTGGAGAGACCGGAGGGCCTCATAGAGCAGGCCGCGCTCATGGGCTCGCTTGAAGGTCCACCACGCGGCCTCGATGTATTCGTTGCGGATCGTCATGTATGGGCGATCCCAGTCCATCCACACGCCGAGGTCCTGAAAGGATGCGTTCATCTTCTTCAGGAGACCGAGCGAGAAGTCCCTGCAGGTGTTCACGAATTTCTCAATCCCGAGGTCCTCGATCTCCTTCTTGTTCGTGATCCCCAAGGTCTTCTCCACTTGGACCTCAATGGGCAACCCGTGCATGTCGTACCCGGGCTGATCGCGGACGCGGAACCCGCGCATCCTTCGCCAGCGGACGACCGCGTCCTTCACCGTCTTGTTCAGGACCTGTCCGAGGTGGATGGAACCCGTCGTAAACGGAGGACCGTCGACGAAGTAGAAGTCTTCGCCCTCCGATCGGGCCTGGACGGCTTTTGTGTAGACCTTCGCCCGCGTCCAGAACTCCCGGATGCGTCTCTCTAGCTCGCGCGGCGAATATTCGCCTTCCGCCTGCTTGATCATCGCAGCCCCTTCCCGGGGTTTCGCGGCGTCCTCGAGGCTTGCTCATCGCCCCGGGGAACCGGCCGTCCTATTTTGGAGGACCTATTAAAACATGCTGAAGCCATTGTCGAGATGCGGTCTGTCGTATGCGTGACGCCGTCAAGCAAGCCGACGAATCCATGAACAAGGAGGGCCGGGAGCGAGATTTGAACTCGCGTCAGGGGATCCACAGTCCCCTAGCATAAGCCAGTCTAGCCCATCCCGGCCGCGAGCCGTCCGATGCAGGGAGGGATTTATAGCATTTTGGTCAGTTCTCGGAGTTTCAGAAGGCCGCCCCCGACGTCGCGAATCATCAGGAACGCGGCAACCACGAGGATGAGTCCGAGGACCATCACGAAGAGGAGCGCAGACACGGTCTCCGGCGAGACAAGGATTCCCGCGCCGGCGACAAACAGGAGGATAATCCCCGCGGAGCCGAGTCGGATGCTGACCCTTCGCCGACTCTCGATGCGTTCGCGCGCCTCGCGATCGTGATCCTTGGCCGATGTCCGCGGGAGGCTCATCGCGGTTCCGCCATCCGGCTTGACTTATATGACGCCTCGGGTCCCACGCCCCCCGAATCCGGCGACTCTACGCTGGCGATTCGTCAACTTCTTTAACCGCCGATGACCCTACTTGGGTGACGATCATGCCCGCGGACATTCCCTCGGTGACTACGGAAGAATGGCAGGCGAAGGTTCTGGACGCCTCGAAGCCCGTGGCCGTGGACTTCTGGCACGAGCAGTGTATCTGGTGCAAACGCCTCGATCCAGAGTATGCCTCGGTCGCGGAGGCGAAGGAATCCGCGATGGACTTCTACAAGCTTCACGTGTTCAAAGAGCCTGAGATTTCGCGCCGATACGGAATCCAAGGAACGCCGACGATCAAGTTCTTCTGCGGCGGCCGCGAAGTCCACGAAATTGTCGGCTACCGGCCAAAGGCCGCCCTCGCGAAGGAAGTGGATCAGGTCGTCGAGAATTCCGACGAGTGCCTCAAGTCGAGCACCGCGATGAAGGGCGATTGAATGGTCCGAGAGCTCGAGGGACGTCCCGGCGTCTTCCTGTGCGAGGAATGCGGACTCGGATACGAGGAGGAACGTACGGCGAAGGCCTGCGAGGCGTACTGCCGGGCGAACGCGTCATGCTCGATGGAAATCACGGCGAAGGCGGTCTACCATCCGGAGTGAAGGCATTCCATGCGGGTCCTTCAGATCGCTACAGTCGGAGACGACGTTGAACCGATCCTGGTTGGCGTTCGAGAACTTCCTGTATCGAAGATCGTCCTCCTCACGACGGCCCCTGAATCGGAAGCCGTGGGTGACCTTCGCGATCGGCTCAGGGGGCTGAACCTGCCCACGGACGTGAGCGTCATCCAGGGGGATCCCATCCTGGGCGTCATGCGGCGGGTGAGCGAGATCGTTCAGGAAGAGGGCCTCAACTACGACGACGTCTACCTGAACGTCTCGAGCGGCACGAAGATGCTCACCTGTGCGGGCATCTCCGCGGCCTTTGTGAACGGCGTGAAGGCCATCGGGGCGAACGCCCAGGGGATCTTCCACCTCCCGGTCCTCAAGTTCAGCTACTCGGAGCTGATCAGCGAGGCGAAGTTTCGTATCCTCCGAGCCCTGCACAAAATGGGAGGGGAGGCGGAGTCCCTCGTGAAATTGAGCGAGGCCTCAAAAGTGGAGAAGTCGCTCCTGTCCTACCACATACGCGGCGGTAAGGAGGGCAAAGGCCTCGAAGCCCTGGGACTCGTGAAGGTGGACCGACTGCAGTACGGCAAGCTCCTCGTGCGGCTCACGGATCTGGGCAAGGTCGTCCTCGCGGGACTCACGGAAGACGGGCCCGAGGTGAGGTGACCGCCATGGGCCCTGCGTGGCGATGCACAAGTGTTTTGTAGGGTCGCCCGAATCGGCGTGCCGTGACGCCCAAGAGAGATCTCATCTCCATGCTAGACGTGGAGACGGATCTCGTCGGTCTCCTTGAACTGGCAGGGATGATCAAGAATCGTACGAAAGCGGGCGAGCCTTACGAGCCCCTGCGGGGCAAGAGCCTCGCGATGATTTTCGAGAAGGCTTCGACCCGGACACGGGTCTCCTTCGAGGTGGGCATGACCCAGCTCGGGGGCCACGCCCTCTTCCTAAGCCCAGACGACCTCCAGATCGGGCGCGGCGAGACGATCGCGGACACCGCGCGGGTGCTCAGCCGCTACGTCGATGGTATCATGTACCGGGCGTACAAGCATGAGAACATGCGGGAACTGGCCCGCCACGCGACCGTTCCGGTCATCAACGGGCTGGACGACAAGGAGCATCCTTGCCAGGTCACGACAGACCTCTTCACGGTGGAGGAGAGGAAGGGCGACGTCAAAGGCCTCAAGCTCGCCTACGTTGGCGATGGGAACAACGTCTGCAATTCACTCCTGCTTGGGTGCGCGATCCTGGGAATGCACATGAGCGCGGGCGTCCCCCCGGCATACGAACCCGACGCGGCAATCTTCGGCGAGGCGAAACGCATCGGCAAGAAGACTGGATCGAAGGTCACGGTCGTCCACGATCCCCTCGAGGCGGCGACCCGGGCCGACGTGCTTTACACCGACGTCTGGGTCTCCATGGGCATGGAGGAGGAGAAGGAGAAAAGGGAGGCCCTGTTCGCCCCGTATCAGGTGAACGCGAAGCTCGTCAAGTCCGCGAACCGGAACGCCCTCGTCATGCACTGCTTGCCCGCCCACCGGGGGCTTGAGATCACGGACGAGGTCATTGACGGACCCCAGTCGATCGTGCTCGACCAGGCGGAAAACCGACTCCACGTCCAGAAAGCGATCCTCGCGCGACTCCTTGCAGGCGTCTGAAACCGACATCGAGGCGCCGCGATGCCCTTCACACCCTTCCATGTCGTTCCCGTCTGGCCAATCTTCGTGAGATGGCCCGGCCGCTGGGATGTCCTCGCCCTATCCCTCGGCGCGGTTGTGTCGGACCTGGAAGCGGTGACGGCCTACCCGCTCACGGGGGACTCCTCTCTGAGTCGAGGCCTCATGCATTCCCTTTTGGGAATCGTCAGCGTGAATCTCGTCCTGTCTCTCGTCGCCGCTCGGTTCCTCATCCCGAAGCTCGCCCGCCGACTCGACAATCGATTCCCCGGACGGGGGTGGCGCACGTTCGCTAGGAGGGACTTTGTGGGCGACCGAAAGCCCTGGGCCGTCACGGTGGCCTCCGCGTTGGTCGGCGGATTGAGCCATCTTGCGCTCGACCTCACCCACCACGGGGACACCCCTCTCCTTTGGCCGTGGAGAGGAGAACCCCTTCATCTCGGCCCGTGGGCCTCCGAACCGTGGTCCAGCCTCGTCGCGAACGGGATCACAGGGATCCTGTTCCTCTGGATGTTTTTCAAGTGGGTGGGGCGATAGCCATCAACGGCCCCCGAACCATTCCCGCAGGAAGGGATGCATCTCCATCATCTGCTCCCGCCCGATCGCCTCATACATCTGGATCATGATTCCGACGGCGAGAAGCACGCCGGTTCCTGAGGCATTCCCCACCGTGCCGATCATGTCCGCTCCCGCGGCCAAGGCTCCCACGAAGGCTCCGGAGATCACCGTCACCACGGGTATGTACCTTTCCAGGACGCGGCGCAGGATCCTCGGATCTCTTCGGAATCCAGGAATCTGCATCCCGCTCGATTCAATCTGCTCCGCCACCGCCTCTGGACCCATGTTCGTCGTCATGATCCAGAACTTCGCGAACATGATCGCCCCGCCGATCATGACGAAAAGGTACACGATGAGGTGGAGGAGGACCTGCCAATATTCCTGACCCCTCAGGTAGACGCCGTAGATTTCCGGGTTGAAGAGGGGGAGGAGCCAGTCCCCCACCCCCTGGATATTCGAGAAGTAGTAGGCGATACCGTCCGTGGGAGTCGTCCGCTGGATCTGTCCGCTGACGACGAGGGGATCTGTCGCCTCCGGATACGCACCGATCCACGCCTGCCGACCGACGAGGGGCCACTCGGGATGCTGCCAGAAGAGAAGGGAGAACATGCTGATATTCGCAAGGACCGCGGCCACCAAGATGATCGGGATCACGGACGCGTACAGGAGGCGGATCGGATAGCGGCCGCGGGCACCCCGGGCCATGCCGTGGGCGAGGGGCAGTTCGATGCGCGTGGATTCCGTGTACGCGACGATTAGGAAGATTGCGATCGTGCCAATGAGGGCGATGAGCGGGTTCGGCGGCTGAAACATGATCTGCTCCAGCCCTGTCTGGCTGAGCTGGTTCGCGGGCAGGTTCTGGAGAAAGTAGATCGTCTTGGGAACGGTCCCCGCTGGTACGGCACTCGTCGCGCTC
>CAYGBO010000019.1:15825-19908 GCA_964348145.1 uncultured Methanomassiliicoccales archaeon | reverse complement strand
CCGGCCGCGATGAACAAGGAAATGCCCGAGCCGATCCCCCACTTCGAGACGACCTCGTCCATGAGGAAGACGAGGTAGGACCCGAAGAAGAGCTGGACGACGATGAGGGTCTGGGCGAGGGCGACCCCGTTGCCTGCGGGGATTAGGCCGAAGACCTGGGGCCCGTTCAAGTTCGAGACAAAGCCGCTCGATGGCGTCAGGAAGCCGAAGACCTGGGGGATCGATTCCACGAAGATCATGATGATGACGAGGAGCTTCTGCGTTCCCTGGTAGACGGATTTGTCCTCGTCGTCCCTCAAGTTCAAGTTAATGATCTTCGCGCCCGCGAAAAGCTGCATGATGATCGAGCCCGTCACGATGGGCCCGATGCCCAGATGCATGAGAGATCCCTGGGCGCCCGCCAGGATGGCGCGCAGACTCGAGAAGAAGTCGATCACGCTGCTCTGGTCGAGACCGTAAATGAAAACGTTCGTCAGGACGAAGTAGAGGACAAGAATCAGGAGGACCCAGAGCATTTTCGTCCGGAATTGAACGTGCCCCTCCGGACGGGTCACCGCAGGAAGGCGGTCCGTGATGGGCTTGAGCGCGTACAGCCGGCTTCTCTTCTTCTCCTCGAGCGGCATGGACTAATCCTCGCGGGCCGCGGGCAGGAGTACCTTACCTCCCGCCGCAGCGACCTTCGCCACCGCGGACTCGGACGCTCGGGCAACCGTGATCTGCAGCGGCTGTTCTACTCGGCCGCGGCTAAGAAGCTTGTCGATTCCCGCCGCGGTGAGATTCACCTCAATCTGTTTCCCGTCCCTCCGAACGTGGCCCTCTCCCTCAAACCGTTCGAGGCGCGCAAGGAGATCCTCCAGGTTGATGACTGTGACGGGTCGCTCCGCCGCGTGGCGGGTGAATCCGTGGCGTCCGAAGTGATCGGGCATGTACTTGACCATTGACTTGAACTTGTGCTTGTGTAGTCCTGCGTTGCCCGTGCCGCCGTGACCGCCGGATCCCCGTCCCTTCTTCTTCCCGCGTCCGTGGGTCCGACTTCCCCTGAGCTTTCGAGTCCTACTTACCACGACTCGATCCCTCCTCGAAGAGCATGCGGCCGAGCAGCTCGTTAATCGCCTTGCCCCGATATCCCAGGTCTCCCCCGTCGGGGAACGGTCTCTTGATCCCTCGGAGCCCCTTCACGGGAGGATGAAGGCGCAGCACGGGTCGCATGTCCCGCACGTCTCGCAGGGTGGCCTTTCCCTGGACGATCGCCTGACTGAGATCCCAAATCGACTTGTACGGGCTATGACCCCGGACGAAAGTATCATCGATGGGCTTGTCTCCGACGGCTCGCCCGCGTCGGATGAGGAGTTTCGCGAGGACCTCCGCCTCAACCTCGCCCCACGTCACGTAGTCCTTCACGCGCTGGAGCATCCCGAGGACCGTGTCGTCCTCCCGCAAGATTACGCAGTGATTCTGTCGGGTGAGACGGAGCATGCGGAGGGTGTCCGCCTCCGCCTTTCGGAGGCCCACCTTGCCCCGCAGTCGGACGACGGCGTAGGTCAAGACCCCTCCTCCTTGGTCTCTTCGTCCTTCTCCGCCTGGGCCTCAGGTTCGGAGGTGAGACGCTCCCCCTCCACCTCGATCTCTTCCGGCAGCTCCACGTCCGCCTCCGCCGGTTCCGTCGGTGCCGCCTTGTGCACGTAGACCTGCTCCGCTCCCGCCTTGATCTTGAGGCGCTCCTCCTGCTCCCGACGAACCTTCACCTGCGCCGTTCGGCGGAGGGCACCGAAGGTCGCAATCGCGTAGTTGACGGTGGTCTTCGTATGGCCCTTCGTGAAGCCCCAGGCGTCCGTGATACCCGCGAGACGCAGGACGCTCTTCGCGATGTCCCCAATCGCAAGCCCGACACCCTGAGGAGCCGGCTTGAGCGTGACCTCGACGGAGCCGCTCCGTCCGAGCACCTTGAAGGGGAGGGAATGGGAGCGATAGCAGCCGCATTCCCAGGAACCGCATCCTCGTCTCACCTCGATAAGGTTCAGCTTCGCGTTGTCGATGGCCCTCCGGATCGAGGGCCCCACCTCCCGGCCTCGGGCCCGGCCAAGCCCCACGAAACCGTCGCGGTTCCCGATCACGCACGTAATCACGAAGTTCACGCGCCGTCCCGAGTCGGTCATGCGCTGAACCATGTTCACATCGAGGACTTCGTCCTCCATTTCCGGAAGAAGGATGTCGACGATCTCGGGCTCGCGGACGGGCAGGCCGCTCTTAATCGCCTCGGCCATTGTGGTGACATCACCCTTCATCACGAGGCGACCCAGCTTCGTCTTTGGCATCCACTCGCTGAGGTCCCGGGCGGGTCGTGTGTCCCGGGGGCGACCCCGCGCGGCCATCAGGTTCCCTCCAGCTTGGCCTTCACCGCGTCGAAGGCTTCCGGCACATTTGGGCCGATGTGCTCGCCTCGAAGCCGCTCCTTCGACGGTAGCATCTCGGGGCTGTGGGGGATGGAGAGCCCGGAATCGAGGAGACCCTGGAGGGCTGCGAAGACGCGGCCGCCCTTCGTCGGCTTGTGGAGTCCGATGTCCAAGACGGCCTCTCGGACACCCTTGGCCATTGCCCTGCGGCCCGCCAGGAATGCTGTCAGGTAGGCGGCGGGAACGTTCCCTCCGCTCCCAGTCCATCCCTGCTTCACGAGATCCTGAGCCGTCGCAGACGCCACGACCTGGTCGCCTCCGGGCTCCGACCTCACAATCTGGACGACGATCCGTCGCAGCGTCTTGCGGACCACGGCACGATGCTTCCCGCTACGGAGGAGGCGAGATCGACGGCGGTAGTCCGTCCGTCCTTCCCGCCGGCGTCGGAGTCCGACACGATAGTGGGGTCCCTGGGATTTCACTTGCTCCCCTCCTTCAGCAGGCCTGCTGCTTGGAGCTGCTGGTCCAAGTGGGCCCGGGACTTGAACATACCGCCCTTCGCCTGTACGTAAAATCGCCGGTATGTGCGGACGTCGATTCGTCCCTGGGTCTTCAGCTCGCGCAGGTGGGCACGGAGCGCCCGAATGGAGCTAATCCACCGACGCTTTCCAGGTGCGCGGGCGTTCGACGCACCCTCTCGAGATCCGGGGCCGCGACGGCGGCCTTTCGTCCGCTGAATCGCCCGACGGCGGGCGCGGCTACGCGACACGCCCCTTTCCGGACGCATCGTGATCACGTTTCGCCGTATCAAATCTCGAATCTGCTCGCGAGTGATCGCGTCCAAGATCCGCTCCTGCTCTGCGGGGTCCGTCGTGATTCGCACGCGGTTGATGCCGCATCCGAAGATCGAGGCCGCAATGCGCCGCTGGTAGTCGAACCTCATTCCGCCACCATCCGGTTCAGCACGCGGAGCTTCCTTTCCTCGCACTCCTTTTCGATCAGCTCGCGCTTCCGTGCTCCCACGCCGTGTGCAATGCGGACAGCCTGCCGCTTCGGGTCGAGCCCCTCGAGTTCCTTCACGTTATGGACGAGCACCTCTTGGAACCCGCTCGGGTGGAGTCCCCGAACCTCACGGGGTCCGCGGTGGCCAACCGACGGGATGTTCCAGCGGTAGCGGAACTGCCGACGCAGCTTGGATTGACCTCCCTTCGGCTTTCTCCAGGCCTCCCCGAGTCGCCGGTACCGAAACCACTCCTGACGCCGGAACCGGGGTCGTCGGGCAGAGACCGAGGCCCTCTCTCGGAGGAGCGCCCGCGTCGGGGCGTCTAGCTCCGGCTTGATCTTCGCCTCGTACGCTTCCTCCTCGGCTTCCTCCTCCGCCTCCTCTTCCTCCTCCGGTTCCTCCGTGGGAGCTTCCGGCTTTTTGGCCTCTGCCTCGGCGGGCCGCTTGATGAACTCCAGGAGTCGTTTCCGGAGCTCGTCGACCTTTCCCTCGGGCTCGAGCCCGAAGGCTTCACACCAGGTCACGAGCTGAGCCTTTCGGGCGGCCCGAATCTGGGAAGCCGTCGGTCGTTCCTCGCCGACCGCCTTCGGCTCCTCGGGTTCCTTCGAAGGCTCCGCCTTCAGGACCTTCTTGGCCTTCCGTTCCTCCTTCTTCGACGCCCCTTCCTCGTCGGCCATGCTCATGCCC
>CAYGBO010000019.1:15162-15815 GCA_964348145.1 uncultured Methanomassiliicoccales archaeon | reverse complement strand
GGCAGCGGGGCGGTCTCCCTCGGCGATCTTGGCCCCGACGAGGTGTACCTGAACGACGAGGCCGCCGACGAGCTCAACGCGGGCGCCGGCGATGAGCTACAGGTGTTCGCCGCCGCCCAGTCGGCAGGCCTGCTCGTGAAGGGCGTCGTCCGGTTCGAGGGCAGCGGCACCGACGAATCGGCCATGCTCATGCCCCTCCGGCTTTCTTCGTAATATAGATACCGTCCTGGAAAACCCTGGGGTCGAATCCGCGGATGCGAGTCGCCTGCTCGATGTTTGCCGCGGTCTGGGAAACCGCCTCGATATCGGGTCCCGTGAGGAGGACCTGGTCTCCGCTCACCTCGACCTTCGTGCCGCCAACAATCCGCGCCCTCCTGGGGAACTTTTCGCCGAGGAAGTTCTCGATCACAAATTCTTCCCCCTTCGCGGATGCCTTCACCGGGAAGTGGCTGTAGACGATCTTCATCTCGTAGCTGAACCCCTCCATCACACCCGTGATCATGTTCCGCAGGTGGGCCGCCATGGTGCCGATGAGAGCCTTTTCTCGCTTCGTGGGGTACTCGCTCCACACGCGGATCTCGCCGGGGTCGCGCCTCTATCTGAAGCTGGAGCTCTTCAAGCGCACCGGCAGCTTCAAGGTGCGCGGGGCCACC
>CAYGBO010000019.1:4761-15152 GCA_964348145.1 uncultured Methanomassiliicoccales archaeon | reverse complement strand
CTCGCCGAAGGGTGTTCCCCTTGCCCGAGACGACGATCTCGGCGCCGTCCATCCGCACCTCGATGCCCTTGGGGATGGGAATCCGTTCTTCGATCAGGCCGGCGACAGGCATTCGGTCACCTCAGTACACATAGGCGAGCAGCTTCCCGCCCACCCCGATTTCCTTCGCCTTCGTCTGGGATATCACGCCCTCCGTCGTCGTGAGGATGAGCACGCCGAAGTCCTGGGCGGGCAGGAACCTCGCCTCCCATTTCTCAAGATCCGTGCGCCTCACGGCGAACCGCGGCTTGATCACGCCGCAGCTGTTGATGTTCCCTTTGAGCCGGATTCGGTACTGATTGCCCCGACCGTCCTCGACCAACTCGAAAGAGGTGATGTAGTCGGCCTCCTCCATCACGCTCAGGACTCGCCCGATGAGCTTCGACGCGGGGCGGACCGTACACTCGACCTTGCCGCTGGCCTCCGCGTTGCGGATCGTCGTCATCGCATCGTTCAGCGTGTCCTGGAGCAACATTCCACCTCAACTGTACTTCCGGAAGCCGAGCTCGTAGGCGATCTCACGGAAACATTGGCGGCAGAGATGCAACCCGTACCGCCGGACAACGCCCCGCCTCCTCCCGCATCGTAGGCAGCCCATCTTCCGGCCGAAATCCCGGGTCCGCTTCACGAAACCACCTCGATGCCGAATTGCTCCTTCATGAAGTGGATGCCGTCCTCCCGCGTGACGCGATGGTGGCTCGGGATCGGTCGGGTGCGGACGGCTCGGCGCGCCACGCGCCAGCCGGGTCGCTGCAGGCTCACACTCACGTCCATGCCGAACACGCCGATTTCCGGGTCGTACTTCATGCCCTCGAAATCCGTATAATCGGGCAAGCCGAAGGAGACGTTGCCGTGGGGATCGAAGCTGTACGCGGGTAACCGGTTGTTGCGAATCGCCAGTGCGCGCTTGAGGAACTCCTCGGCGTCCTTGCCCCGTAGGGTGACCCGCGTGCCAATCGGCATGTTCCGTCGAACCCCCCAGTCACGGACGGCGCGGCGGCTGAGGGTCTGAACCGACTTCCGCCGGGTCACAAGCTCAAGAACCTTCTGGGCTTTCACGAGCTTCTCGCCCGCCTCTCCGACGCCGATGTTCACGACGACTTTCTCGATCCGGACCGCCCGCATGTCACCCATCGTCCCACCTACAGCCCGGGCGCCTCCGGGATCTTCACCTGGGGCGTGTCCTTCCCCACGACGAAGACCTTGTCGATGTCCGTCGAGAATCCTTCCTTGAACGTGACGACATTGGCCCGGGGATTCCGCGTCCGATGGACGTCGAGAACGTGGGCGAGTTCGCCAACGTGCTGCCCGCCGCTGATGAACGCCACGGCCCCGGGAACGAGTTCGAACTCCTCCAGGATCTTCTGACCTGGCACATGGATCTTGAGGGTCGTGCCGGTCCGATACGCGTCCTTCGCCAGGAGGAGGTTCCGTCCGTCGTGCAGGTTGATCTGGCTCTTCCCGCCAGGCACGGTGGTCTTGTCCTCGATCCGGCAGAGCTTCCACTTCGCCTCCGCCGCCTCGAGGGGGATGAGGGCCAACCTCCCCCGCGTATTAATCAACATGCGATAGTGGGCCTTGACCTCGGCGAGGCTCAATACGTCCATGAGCCCCACGGGGAACTTCGGATTCACGATCGCTCGGCCGTCGAGCAGGACCTCACGGGAGTTCAGGATGTGCTGTGCCTCTCTCGCCGTGTCGCAGACCCTGAGCATGTCCCGGAGGATCAGGCCCAACGGGACGCTTCCCTCCATGGAATGGGGGCCGGGGGAGGGCTTGAGGGTCCAGAACTGGGCCTTCCGGGAAAGGGTCCACGTTCGTGGGGCCGGCAAACGCTTTAGGTGCTTTCGCATTCTTCGATCACTCCTGGAACTTCGCTCGCCGCCGCGGGTCCGTGTCGTCAAGCTTGACGATCATGAGATTCGACGCGTGAATCGGCCTGCCGACCTTCTTCTCGTCCCGCTTCTCGATCGTGAGCCCCTCTACGATCACGGTGCCCTTCGTAGCCTCCACGCTTACCACGGTCCCCTCTCGGCCGCGAAAACCGCCCCGCATGCCGCGGACCGTATCGCCCTGACGCACGGCCACGGCACGAGGGAGGCGAACCTTCGACTTCTCGTGGAGCTTCGGATCGAGATGGGCCGCCGTCGACGCCCGGCGTCGATGGAGAGGCGCCCTTCCTGTCCGTCTCCGCTGCGTCCTGGCCTTGATGCTCGTCACCCTTTCACCTCACACGATGATGCTCGCCGTGGCCGCAATCCTGGGCCAACGCTCGGCGGCCTCCCGGGCCACGGGACCCTTGATGTCGGATCCCTTTGCATCCCCTTCAGGAGTCACAATCACGCATGCGTTGTCCTCGAACTGGACCATGACGCCCTCGGGTCGCCTGAACGGGCGCCGCTGGCGCACGACAACCGCATTCATGAGCTGCTTGCGGGTGTCTGGAGTGCCTTTCTTCACGGACACGACAAGGAAGTCCGCGATTCCCGCGGACGACCGACGGTTTCTGACCCCGCGATACCGGGGAACCTCGACAATCTCCACGACCTTGGCTCCCGTGTTGTCGATGCACTCGAGGCGCGATCCTTTCGGGAGACCTCGTGTCTGCCGCCCGGGCACCCCTTTCATCCCGAAACCCCCCGGTTCTGGATTGCTACGTAGGCTACGGTCTTCGTGAGGGGACGGCATTCCATGATCGTCACGCGATCACCAACCCCAAGAGCTAGACAGGGAGGAGCGTGGACGTTCATGCGCCGCGTCCGCTTCTCATAGCGCTCGTACTTGTGGATGAAGCGGAGGTACTCCCGCTCGACGACCACGGTCCTCTGCATCTGGGTCGAGACCACGACCCCGTCGAGCATCTGACCCCGGACGGATAGGACTCCGTGGAAGGGGCAATGGCGGTCCGCGCACGCTCGCTCCGGAGGCGGCACATCGATGCCGATGTCTTTTGCGACAGTCTCTCTCGCGCTCGCCTTTGCCATCGTGTCACCGAGCCCTCTTGATTCGTTCCTCCGGGCGAAACCGGATGTCGTCCCCCTCGATCTCCGTCCCACCTTGAACGTCGAATCGGAAGCGGTTGCCATGTTTCGGAATTCTCTTCTCGCGTCCGCCTGCCTCCACGAGGAGCGTGTTTCGTGTCTCGTCCACGATGCGACCTCTCAGGCCAGTTAGGGCGGCATCCGTGGAGCGAACGATCTCGACCTCGAGTCCAATCAACTCATGCTTGCGAGGATTCACGAACGCAGACCCCCTTGGTGGGCTCTCGGGTCGCGACCCACGCTTCCTTCCCTTCCCCTTCCGCACGGCATGCGTCTCTCCTGCCGTCCACGAAGACCAAACTCACGCATCATGCCGTCTCGTTCTCCTCCGACGGGGGTTTCGACTCGGCCGGCCGACCAAGTCGCTCTTCGTCCCGGATGATCGTGAGGAGACGAGCGATGTTCTTTCGAAGGGCGCGAATCTTTCCCGGACTCGGCGGGGCACCGCCCATGGCGGCGACGCCTCGCTCGTGCATGAGTTCCTCCCGCAGTTCGTTCAGCTTCTTGGCCCGCGCCTCGCCGTCCATGGCCCGAATCTCTTTCGTGCGGAGCAGGGCCATCTACTTGCCGTCCTCCTCACTCGGATTGACGTTCCCATTCGCCTCGAGGGCCTGCAACTCCTTGGCGGCTTTCTTGGGACGCTTCTTGGCCGCCTCGCTTTTCCGGATCTTCGGCGTCGTTCTGGCGGGCTTCCCTTCCGGCAAGTGAGGAGCGTCGGACTCTCGTCCAGTCTCCTCTGCAAGTTCTTGGGCGGCCTCGAGCGGAGCGGGCTCTGCGGAGGGTTCCGGGGATTCAGCCGCAATGGGTTCCTCCCCGGCGGCCTCAACGTCCGAGGGTTCTGCCTCCGCAGCCTCCGATGCCTCCGGAGGGGCGGCGAGTCCTTCGAGGGCGCTCACGAGGACGATGTCATCCGGGAGCTTCGCGTCGGGATTCATGATCTCGACGGTCACCCCCGTCACTCCGGGTTTGAGCTTCGCGACGGCGAAGCCGCGGTCCATCCACAAGAAACGCGGCTCCCCGCAGTACTTCACGTGCCCCGCCTTGAATTTCTCCGTGCGATGCCTCTGGCCCGTGAGCTTCCCGGCAATCACGACGAGACATCCCTTCGCACCGGCTTCCATGATCCGGCGGACGGTGGAGTGCCCCGCGCGTCGGAAATGCCACCCGCGCTCGAGGGCGTTGGCGAGCTTCTCCGCCATGATCTGCGCGTTCAACGCGGGTCGCTCGACCTCCTGGACCTCGATCTGAGGATTGTCGAACCGGAAATTCCGCTCGACGGCATCCGTGAGGCTCTTGATCGCTCCGCCTTTCCGGCCGATCACGAGGCCCGGCCGTTCCGCCAGGAGAGTGACACGCGTCCCCATGGGCGTCCGCTGAATGTCAAGCCCCCCGAAGCCCGCGCGGCGTGTCTCCTGCATGAGGTACTCCTTGAGGAGGACACGGCGCATGTTCTCCACGATGATCCGGCGGTCCTTCCGCTCCACTTTCGTCTCCGCAGCCATTCACGCCGCCTCCTGGATGACGATCTCCAGATTCACGGTGTCCTGGTTCCACGGCGTGCTCCGACCGTGGGCCCGGGGACGGAACCCTTTCGTGATGGGTCCTCGGTGGGCGTTCACGGTCTTGATGACCATCGTGTCGGGATCTTCCTTCCCCGTGAACTCTGCGTTCGCCACCGCGCTCTCCAAGACCTTCAGGAACGCCTTGGCTGCCTTCACGGGATACCGGGCGGGTCCGTGGCCCGGCTTGTGGGCGATTCCCCGGCCGTACCGCCGGATGGGGACAGGCTGCTTCAGGGCGATTACTCCCTCGAGATACTCCCTCGCCCGCTCGACCGTCTTGCCGCGGAGGGCACGTGCCAGTTCGACGCTCTTCTTCCAGGCGATCGGCAGCTCTCGTCCGTAGGCTCGCGCCATCGTCTCAATTTCGAACTTGACGGTGTACCCGAGCCTCGACATCGTCCCACCTACTTGAGGGGCATGAACTTCGACGAGCGGGTCGCGCCGACTCCCGGACCGCTGTGAGCGACCGCTTTGCGCGTCTGGGCGAACTCGCCGATGTAGTGCCCAATCATCTCCGGTTTGATGTCCAGACTCACGAATTCCTTGCCATTGTGGACAGAGACCTTCTTGCCCACGAAATCGGGAAGGATCGGGACGTCGCGACAGTGGGTCCGGATGGGGCGGTCGCTCCCGTTCGCGCGGAGCTTCTCCACGAACCTGAGCCGTTCCGCGTCCAGGCCGCGGAGATAGGTCCTGCGGGATCTCGCGGGCAGGAGCTCAACGATCTCCTCGAGCGTCATCGCCCGCATCTCCTCGAGGGTGTAGCCCCGGTACGTGAATTCCTTCCTTCGGCGGGTCTCTGCGACGCCTGCCTTCTTCCGTAGCTTTCGTCGAGCCGCCTTCGCCAATCCACCCGTCTTCCTCGCCATTTCATCTACCTCCGTTTCTTCTTGAGGCGCCGAGGCCTCGGAGAGAACCGGCCGACCTTGCGGCCGGGAGGAGCATCAAAGCCGACCGTGGACGGCCTGCCTACGTGCTGGTGCGATCCGCCGCCGTGGGGATGGTCCACGGGGTTCTTCGCGACCCCTCGGACGCCTAAGGGTGCCTTGCTGAGGGATCGGAACGCGTGGCGCTTCTTCCCCGCCTTCGCGAAGGGCTTGTCCCCCCGGCCCGCTCCCGCGACGGCTCCGATCGTCGCGCGGCACTCAGGATGGAAGGTGCGAAACTGGCCCGACGGGAGCTGGACCACGACCCGGTCCCCGCGGCTCACGACAGCGGCCCTCGTCCCCGCGGCCCGGACGAAGCGGCCCCCATCTCCTGGCAACGACTCGACGTTGTACACGAGGGTGCCCTCGGGAATCTCGCCGAGAGGAAGGGTGTTTCCCCGATCCACGTTCGCCTCCCCCACGCGGACCTCCTGGCCGATCTGGAGGCCGTCGCATGCAATCATGAGGACCTCCTGCGCGCCGTACCGGACGCGCGCGAGGGGCGCCGTGTGCCCCGGCGCCTGGAAGATGTCGGTGACGACGCCTACGCCGCGGAGATGCGGATGGGCGACCGGACCGGCATGGCGATGGCTCGGCGAGCGGTATACGGGAGATGTACCGCGACCCCGCCGCTGCCCCCGGAGGTTCTTGCCCATCAGAACACCCCGATCCGCATGCCGATCTCTTCCGCAGAGAACCCGGGCTTGAGCTTGATGATCGCATGCTTCCCGTCCTTCCGAAGGTACGTGTTCACCCGATCCACCTTCACCTCGAACAGGGTCTCGAAGGCCTCCTTGATCTGCGCCCTCGTCGCATCCGTGCGGACGAGGAATTCCAGGCGATTCCCGTCCTTCATGTCCTGGGCGGGCGTCCCTTGGAGGAAGTTCAGGCTTTTCTCCGTGACGTAGGGATGGAGGAGGATCTCGTGGGGTTTCATGGTTGCCAGCTCCGCAGGACCTCGAGGGCTCCTTCGCTGAACAGGGCGAGACGGCCCGCATGACCCCCAGGCGCGAGGACCTCCGCGTTCAGGGACGCCGGGGTCACGACGTCCACGCCCGGCAGGTTCCCGAACGCACGGCGGGCCACAGCGGGATCCCTCACGACGACGAGCAGGCTTCGGGGCGTCCGGTAGCGGCGTCCTCGCATCTTGCCACGGCCCGCGCGGACATGACGTCCATGCTTCGCACGTTCCACGTCGTCGAGAAGACCCAGGCGCTCGAGCACCTCGGCGCCTGAGCGGGTCGCGCCGCCTTCAAGGTCGAGAGCCTCCAGGCCGTCCTCCACAACCACGGGGAGACTCAGGGACTTCCTGAAGCGATGACCGCGGCCCTCGACTCGGATCGGCTCCTGAAGGGCTGCCAAGGCCGCGTTGCGCGCGACCCGTCGCTCCTTCCGGTTTACCTTCCGAGCCCAGATCTTCTCCGGCCGAGGAGGATGGGCCCTCCGGCCACCCACGGTCCCCGGCGCTTCCGCGCCAATCATCGTCCCGCGGATCCGGGGTACTCGGGACACCCCGTGTCCCTTTCCGGACCACTCGACGGAGTGGCGGAGGCCCGCGGTCGGTGCGGGACCGTAGGGCTGGCGCCGATTCGCTTGGAAGGCGGTCACGGCGCGCCGAATCAAGTCGTCCCTCACCTCGGTCCGGAACACGGGGGGAAGCTCCGTCTCCCGCACCGCATTCCCTTCGAGAGAGTATACGTGAACGTGGCCCGGTTTCAGGGGCGGGGCCTTGCGCTCCTTCTTCGCGGGCCTCTCCTTGTCTCCGGCCTTCGGGGCCTTTCCGGCCCTGCGCCGCTTCGGCGTTGCCGCCTTCTTCGGTTTCGTGACGGGCTTCTCGTCCGACGAGGCGGCCGCGCCTGTCTTCTCTTCCTCCGGGTCCGCCACGATCGTCATGCCCCCTGCTTCGATTCCCGCGAGAGATAGGTGAGTTCCGGCGCCTTTTCGAGTTCCACATACCCGGTGCGAGTCGCGTCCCGCAGCCGGACGAGACGCTTCGCCGTACCAGGGACGGAGCCGTGGAGGAGAAGGTACGAATTACGGACGAGCCCGTAGTTCAGGAACCCGCCGTTCGGCGCGACCTCCTCCGCCTTCGGTCCGATCTTCAGGACCCGTTTGTTGTACTCGGTGCGCTGATGGTAGCCGACCTGGCCGCTCTGGGGCACGGTGGGGCGTGTGTAGCCCGGCTTGAACGTCCCGAGGGTGCCGATATTGCGGCGATGCTTTGAGTTCTTGTGGCCCAGCAGGCGCGTCCCCCAGCGCGTGTGATGCCCCTGCCAGCCTTTCCCTTTCGTGATCGCGGCGACATCGACCATCGATCCTTCATGGCAGAATTCCGTCACGGGGACCTCCTTTCCGAGGAGGCCTCGTGCGTAGGCGATGCGTTCCTCGACGTTCCCTCCGCCCACTCGGTTTTCCATGAGCTCCGGCTTCTTCCTCGGGACTCCGGTCACGAGGGAGGGCTGCGTGTGCGTGATCAGCCGTACGTCATCGACCTGGGCCGCCTCGACCTTCTTCCAAGCGGCCTTCGGGTCGTGATTCTTCGGGATGGGGAAGAGCCGCTCGAGATCCTTGTCGAGGTTCGACGCCCAGACCTCTGCGACGGACCTTAAGCCTCCGGAGGTCCTGCGGTAGAAACGGACGGCGGCCACTTTCATGGGGGGTACCTCGACCACGGTCACGGGTATCTGGACCTCCTGGCCCGAGGTCGTCGATGTGGGCCGGTAGTCGACGACGAGAGCGTGGGTCATGCCCGCCTTGTAGCCAGCGAAACCCTGAACCTTCGGGGACCCGTCTATCTCGGGCCAGCTCGAAAAGTGGGGAATCGGGCTTTCGCTCCGTTTGCGGGGCGAAAAGCCCATCGATCCGTGACGGGGGCGGTGCTCCTTCGGCATGGGGTCTCTCTCTTGGAGAGGGATGCGTCTCTTCGTACGCGCGACGAGACGGGGTCTCGCGCGCCACCGTGACGCCGCCTGCGGACCCAAAAGCGAACGGGTCACATTGCCGGGTTCCTCAGGGATTGCCCGGATGGCGTCGGGTCGACGCGATGGGCCGTCTCTATGGATGGACTCTATTTAACGCTTTGGAGTAGGGCCGTCCTCCCCGTGGCAAGTTTCCACACGGAGGGCGTCATGGGATGAGGACGCGACACCCCGGCGATGGCGCGAAAGAACCCCCTCCTCCGCCCCTCGTCGTACTCATGGCGCATGGTCGAGAGGCCCGATACGAAACGACGTCCTCCCCTCCTTCCCTTGGTCCTACGCATGCACCTGGGTCCGGTCCCCGGCCGGGCGAGGGGCATCAGGCGGCCTCTCATGGAAATCAAGAGGATGAAAATGAAGGTGTGCCTCGTGGGCGAGGCCGCAGTCGGTAAGACGTCCCTCATCCGCCGCTTCGTCCTCGACGACTTCGACGACAAGTACATCCAGACCCTTGGCACGAAGGTGTCGAAGAAGGAACTCATCGCACCGAATCCGGAAGGGAACGGCGAACTCAAAGTCGACATGACGATCTGGGACATCATGGGTCAGAAGGGCTTCCGTGAACTCCTCAAGGAAGCTTACTTCTACGGTGCGAAAGGCATCCTCGCCGTGTGCGACGTCACGCGGCGCCGCACCCTCGACGACCTGGACGACTGGATCGAGGGCGTGTACAGCGTGACAGGCCGTATCCCCATCGAATTCCTCGCGAACAAGTCCGACTTGGAAGACGAGAAGGAGATCGGGGAGGAGGAAATGATTCAGGCCGCTCGCGCCTACGACAGTCCCTTCCGCTTCACCTCGGCGAAGACCGGCTCGAGCGTAGAAGTCGCGTTTCAGTCCCTCGCGGAACGGATCGCTGCGGAGCGCTTCGCGAAGAAAGTTCTCGTCGGTGAATAAGAATTATCAGTTGCGATACTCGCATCCTCACGCTAGATAAGCAGGATGTCCGTTGGCTGGAGCGATGCAGGCGGCCGGTTCGCAGACGGTGAAGCATGTAAAAGCAAAGATCTGTCTCGTCGGCGACGTAGCCGTCGGTAAGACGTCCCTGATCAAACGGTTCGTGGAGGACAGCTTCGACGACCGGTACATTGCGACGGTGGGAACGAAGGTCACGAAGAAGACCGTCGAGGTCCCGTGGAAAGGGATCCCCGCGACCTTGGACCTAATGGTCTGGGACATCATGGGCGAGAAGGGCTTCCGCACCCTGCTCCGGGACGCGTACTTCGAGGGGGCCCAGGGAATCCTCGCAGTCTGCGACCTCACCCGCAAGGACACCTTCTACGACTTGAACAACTGGGTCACGATGGTCAAGAAGCAGGTCGGCGACGTCCCCACCGTGTTCCTTGGGAACAAGGTGGATCTCGAGGAACGACGCGTCGTGACTGAGGAAGAACTCAACCGTCTCGGATCGATCCACCGCGCGAAGACGTTCATGACCTCCGCGAAGACGGGACAAGGGGTCAACGAGGCGTTTGAAACCCTCGCGACAGCGATCGGGAAGCGCGGCGTATCCTGAGAAACGGGGCCGGGCGGCGGGCGTGTTATCCCGAAAGATAACGGCGGGACAATCCCTTTATAACCTTAGGCCGGTGCTTCGCGCCAGATGGGGCTTGGATCTTCCGTGGAACGCCAGCAAATGAAAGTGAAGATCTGTCTCGTCGGCGAAGGAGCCGTCGGCAAGACGTGCCTGATCCGCCGATTTGTCCACGACCAGTTCGACGACCGGTACATCTCGACCCTCGGCGCGAAGGTGTCCAAGAAGGAGGTCGTCCTGAAGCGGGAGGACGGCGAGATTGACGTGGACTTGACAATCTGGGACATCATGGGCGAGAAGGGCTTCCGGGA
>CAYGBO010000019.1:2326-4751 GCA_964348145.1 uncultured Methanomassiliicoccales archaeon | reverse complement strand
GTCCTCGCGGTGTGCGACATGACCCGCAAGGAAACCCTCGAAGATGTCGGAGATTGGATTGCGGCGGTCGTCAAGGTCACCGGCAACATTCCCATCACGCTCGTCGGTAACAAGATCGACCTGAGCGACCGCCAAGTCGTCACAGAAGAGGACGTCCGCTCCGCCGCCGCCTCCCACGAAGCGAAGTACATTCTCACGTCCGCCAAGACGGGCGAGAACGTGGAAAAGGCGTTCGCGGACCTCGCGGCCGCAATCGGCGCGAAGGCCTCCTGAGACCCAGGCACGCGTCTTGGCGGCTCGCGGCGATCGTCGCGGACAACGGAGACGCAGTCGTGGGAATTCGGATGGGAATACCACCCCGTTTTGCCTGTAGCCCTGCGGAGGCCCGAGGTCTCCGCGGAGCGGGACACGAAGCCGCGGTGAGTCGTCGCCCTCTCAACTCCTGCGCTAGGGTCAAAGTGTTTAAGTATTACTGTCGTGTATTCGAAGGATAGTCGGGTCGACCGAGTGGACCCCCTGAGGACTTGGTTCAAGTATGGCTGAAGATCCTGAGGAGTCCAAGCCCATACCTCCTATCGATGAATGGATGAACAAGGTTGACTTCCGCAGCACTGCGGAGGTCAAGATCCCTGAGAGGCTGGTGGACCAGGTCATCGGCCAGGATCGCGCGGTCGAGGTCATCCGAAAAGCCGCCGAACAGAAGCGTCACGTGATGCTCATCGGCGACCCCGGCACGGGGAAGTCGATGCTCGCGAGAGCGATGACGGAGCTGCTCCCCCGAGATGAGCTCCAGGACATCGTGGTCTACCACAACCCCGAAGACCCCAACGAGCCGAAGATGCGGGTCGTGCCTGCCGCCAAGGGACGTGAGATTGTGAACGCCCAGAAGGCGGAGGCGATGCAGAGGAAGGAGCAGAAGGCATCCATGATGATGACGATCATCTTCTTCATCATCGGGCTTTCCGTGATCCTCTCCTACAACTGGGGCGGTATCGAGGGCCGGCCTCTCTTCGAACCCACGACGATCCTCTTCGGAATCCTCGTCGCCGCGATCATCTACATCGCGACGCGCTACACGGGTCATCGCCAGGAGAACCTGATGGTCCCGAAGCTCTTAGTGACCCATGGGCCGGACGATATGCCGCCCTTCGTGGACGCGACCGGGAGCCACGCGGGCGCTCTCCTCGGCGACGTGAAGCACGATCCGTTCCAATCGGGCGGCCTGGAGACTCCCGCCCACGAGCGGGTCGAGCCCGGAGCGATACACAAGGCCAACAAGGGCGTTCTCTTCATTGACGAGATCAACGTGCTCCGAATGGAGAGCCAGCAGAGCCTTCTCACGGCGATGCAGGAGAAGAAGTTCTCCATCATCGGACAGAGCGAGCGCTCGAGCGGAGCCATGGTCAAGACAGAGGCTGTCCCGTGCGACTTCATCCTGATCGCCGCAGGAAACCTTGACGCGGTCCAAGGTATGCACCCCGCCTTGCGGTCGCGCATCCGGGGATACGGCTACGAAATCTACATGAAGAGCACGATGCAGGACACGGAAGACAACCGCATGAAACTCATTCGGTTGGTGGCCCAGGAGGTCGCGAAGGACCGGAAGATTCCTCACTTCGACAAGTCGGCCGTCCTCGAGATCCTCCGGGAGGCCCAGCGGCGCGCAGGACGGCGGGGACAGCTCACCCTACGACTCCGTGAGCTCGGAGGGCTCATCCGCGTCGCGGGAGACATCGCCCAGGAGAGCGCGGCACCCTTGTGATGGGGAAGCACGTCCTGTCCGCAAAGCGCATCGCCCGATCCTTGGAGCAGCAGGTCGCGGACCGAATGATCGAGCGCGGCAAGGAGTACCAGACCTTCATCACAGAGGGTTCCATTGTCGGCATGGTCAACGGCCTCGCCGTCCTGGTCGGAGACAACACCATCGCCGAGTTCAGCGGAATCGTACTTCCAATCGCCGCCGAGGTGACGCCGGCCCAGACGAGACAGGGCGGCCGGATCATCGCCACAGGGCGCTTGGGTGAAATCGCGAAGGAGGCGGTGGAGAACGTAGCGGCGTTGATCAAGAAGTACACAGGGGAGGACATCTCGAACCATGACATACACGTTCAATTCGTAGGTTCGAGGGAGGGCACGGAAGGCGATAGCGCATCCATCTCCGTCGCGACCGCGGTCATCAGCACCCTCGAAGAGGTGCCCGTCGACCAGTCGGTCGCGATGACGGGCTCCCTGTCCGTTCGGGGTCAGGTCCTGCCCGTCGGCGGTGTCACGGCAAAGATTGAGGCCGCCGCAGAAATGGGCATCCGCAAGGTCATCATTCCCGCGGCAAACGTGCGGGACGTCCTCCTCGAGGACAAGTATCAGGGCAAGGTCGAAATCGTCCCCGTGGAAACCCTGAGCGAGGTCCTCGACCACGTCCTCGTAG
>CAYGBO010000019.1:1115-2290 GCA_964348145.1 uncultured Methanomassiliicoccales archaeon | reverse complement strand
CTTGTCCCCAAGGTCTCGTCGGACAAATCGGGCCCGGCCGTCGTGCCGCATTGATCGAAGGGATGCTATGGCCGGCAGGAGGGCGTTCTTCATCGGGCGATTCCAGCCCTTCCACAACGGGCACCTGGCAATGGCAAGGCGCATCCTGGATACGAACGACGAGATCATCGTGGGAATCGGTTCGGCCCAGTACAGTCACACGGGGGAGAACCCCTTCACGGCCGGGGAGCGGTACGAGATGATCAAGCGGGCCCTCGACGCAGAGGGCATCCACAACTACCACATCGTCCCGATCCCGGACACCCACGTCCACGGGGTTTGGGTGAGCCACGTTCGTTCCCTCGTCCCCCACTTCGACACCGTGTATTCGAACTCGGATCTCGTCGTCCGGCTGTTCCGCGAGCATGGGGTGAAGGTCCTCTCTCCGCCCCTCGTGGAACGGGAGGTTTTCTCCGGCACCGCGATCCGGGAGCGAATGCGGAAGAACGGCGACTGGCAGTCCCTCGTTCCGAAGGCCGTTGCAAGCTACATCAAGGAAATCGACGGCGTCGAGCGAATTCGCGAAACCTATCGGTATTCGACACCCTACGGCACCCGCGAAAACAACTCAGACTAGAGCTCGGCCTCAGCTCGCCCACGCGGTCGCTCGAAGGAAAAGAGCGTCCCTCCACACGAGGTCGCTTCCCGGCCGATTTCCGTCGAAGGGAACGGCGAACCCGGGAATAAGGGGAAATTACCAGGATATTACCATCGAGTGTTCGTTTGTTCGGTGGACCGGGTCGGAGTTACCATTCAACCGCGTAGCCGCAATAGCGGTCCCCTTCGAGGAGACACGCGACCTTTCGCACCGACACCTTGTGACCCGTGAGTCGAAGGGCGCCCTCGTACGTGCCCAGCCACGCAGCGCACCGGGACGGGCTGCTCACCCAGTCGAAATGTTTCATCACGGCCCGGCGGTCGCCCAATTCGACCTCGAGCCTTCCGTGGTTGAATTCGCGGATGTAGGCGCTCGGGGCCATCTCCAAGAGGAGGGGCAGGGGAAGCATCCGACTCACGATGCGGTGAATCGATGGGAAGTTTTCCGCCTCCTCCGAGAGCATCCGCCGAACCGTCCCATGGGTCCCATCCCCGAACTGCGCTTCGATTCGGTCGAGTTCCACTCGCCGGTGCGCATC
>CAYGBO010000019.1:0-1105 GCA_964348145.1 uncultured Methanomassiliicoccales archaeon | reverse complement strand
ATCTCGATCGTCTTCCGGACCGGGTACCATCCGTCGGGATCGAGTCTCGAGACATCGATCCCGATTCCCTGGAACAGAGCGTTCGCCGCTCCCCGCCCGTAGTTCCGCGACACCCAGTGATGGTAGTTCCGCATATGGTATCCTCGGGCCATCGGAGCCACGACCCGATCGCCCCGCGTCCGAGACAGCTCGTGGAACACCCCGCGGCCGAGATTCGACGCGGCGTACAGCTTCCCATGGCGCTCTACGGTCAGCCGAATCGTGAGACCCGCATCCGTGAGTTGGGAGAGCGCGCGGCTCACGTGGGGGAGACGGAGCCCGGTCTCCCGGGACAGCTGGGCGGGCGCTTTGGGTCCGGCGAGGAGGCATGCGAGGACCTTCTCCCGCTGCCCGCTCGAGAGGATGAAGGACAGGCTGTCATAGAGCGGGTGCTGCTCGTGCTGCGCATCCTGCAGCGCGCGTTCTCCCCCTTGAAGACGCGATGGGGACGCGACCTCATTACTCTTTCTCACGTCTCAGAGGCCCACGTAGCCGAGGAGAACGGGGAGGAGGAGGGATGCCATCAAGTGGACGCGACGGACTCCCGCCACGACGGGTACGATTCCGACGAGAGCCCCGAGGGCCACGATAGCGAGACCCGGCGGGCCCGTAATGGCGACGACTAGCGCCACGACGATCCCGAGAATGAGCCGAGCGATGCGTCTTGGGTCCATGGCGGACCATCGGAACGCGAACGCTCGGGCGAGGGCCGCGGAGACCGGGGCAGACGCGGCGGCGGAGATCCCGGCGGACGCGACGAGAAGGAGGAGGGATTCAGGGATCCCCGCGAGATGGGACCATGGAGGCACGACGCCGAGGCGTTCCTGAGTTCCTGTACACCAACCGCCGCTCCGCTCCGGGCCCTCCCGATGACGTACAGCATGGCCACGCTAAGCACCGCCGTGGACGTCGAGACGGCCCCGAGGACGACCATGAAGGATGCGGCCTCGGGGCGGCCGCGGACCCGAAGGGTGGCGAGGGTCGCGGCGGCGCCCCCGCTGAGGCTCTCGGCGACCCAGCAGGCGGCGAGGTGGCCGTCCTGGATAGCCTCGAGCGGCGGGTCCTC
>CAYGBO010000018.1:35428-37699 GCA_964348145.1 uncultured Methanomassiliicoccales archaeon | reverse complement strand
TCTTCCCTCCGCGGGGGCGTATCGATCGGGTGCACAACAAGGGAATCCTCGTGGACGGGCACGCCCTTTTCGTCTCGAGCCTGAACCTGGGCCTCGCATCCTCGACGCAAAACCGGGAGGTCGGACTCATCCTTGAGGACCGTGCCATCGCTTCGAAGTTCGAGGACGCCCTGGAGAAAGATTGGCACGGGGCGAGCGAGGGGAGGGACGGCTCGATCCAGTCATTGTGGCCATCGTGTATGTCCTCGTCGGGGTCTCGTCCCTCATCTCGCTCCGAAAATTGAGAAGCGGTCCCAAAGGTCTAAGACGCAAGCGCCCGTTGAAAATGCGTGTCTCCTCTCGAACTCATCTCCGCCGCCGACGTGGAGAAGTTCGGTTACTGCCCCCTCAACTGGTGGCTGAGTCGGAAGATGGCGCCCGAGGTGAGCACGGAACTCGCGGAGGGGGAGAGACGTCACGAGGCGATCGCCGAGGACCTGAGGGGGATCAAGACCCATGAGGCCCGCGCGAGAGAGGAGGAAGTCGGCGTCATGTACTTCGCCATCGCCGCGACGATTGTTGCCGCGGTGGGCCTCACGTTCCTCCGTCCGGTCCTTCAGATTACACAGATGATCAGCGCAATCGCCCTAATCTGGCTCCTTTCCGCCGTCTTCTTCCTCTACCGGGCGGAGACCTTGGCAACCCCGCGGGAACGCCTCCTGTCGGAACGGGTCATCCTCGTGTGCGCAATGACCGCCGCCGTGATCGCGATTGCCGCCGTCTCCTTCCGGGGAGTGGAGAACTCCGCCCTGGCTCAAGGGTTCGAAGCCTTGGCCCTGGGCTGGCTCGTCGGGGCCTGCCTGTTCCTCTACCGCTCTCTGCGGTCCATGCAGATCGTCGGTGCCGCCCGGGCAAAGCACGGAGTCGGCGGCGACCTCGCCTATGTAGATTCAGAACGGGAGAAGCCAAAGTTGTACGTTTCCGAGCGGCTCGGGCTCTCGGGCCGTCCCGATCTGGTGACCGTGGAAGGCGACCACCACATACCCGTCGAAATCAAGACGGGGCGGACGCCCCGAGGCCCCCTCTTTTCCCATATCCTCCAGGTGGCCGCCTACTGCCTTCTCATGGAGGAGGAATATGACAACCCGCCGCCCTACGGAATTCTCCGGTACGGGGACGCGAGTCACGATATCGAGTTCAACGAGGATCTCAAACGGTTGCTCCTCGGGAAGCTCGAAGAGATGCGGACCGCGGCCTCGATGGAGGAAGCCCACCGCAATCACAGCCGGCCGGGAAAGTGTCTCGGTTGCTCCCGCCGGACCAATTGTCCGGAGCGGCTCGCCTAGCGGATCTTGGGCTTCAGGGGCGGAGAGGCCCCGATCTTCGTCGAAATCGCATCGACCCTCTCCATAATGTCTCTGAGATCCTGTCGCATGCGTAGCATCTCCGTCTCAAAGGGGGTGAAGCCTTTCGTCGAGAGGATGCGGTGGCTCACGAAGATCCCGACGAACACCGCGCCAACGATGGCGAGCACGCTGATCATGACGAGGGCAAACACGAATAGGACAAAGAAGCCGAGTAGATCGTTCAGGTTAAGCACGCCGGCAATAATGCTTATCTCCACGGCCGCGAGCACGGCGACGATCAGAAGCCACAGGAGGGTCCACCGGGAGAGCCTCATCGCGTCCCCCTCCGGGGTATGAGCCAGCGGAAGTCGTCCGGCGGGAACCGCACGACCTCCGGGGCGTCCTGCTCGTCCGGGAACGAGAAGATCATCGGAATCCCTCGGTCCTCGAGATCGCCAAGACGCACGGTCAGATTGTACTCAAAGTAGTTGTCCTGCCGGTCAAACAGGACCGCATGAACGTGGAAGTGTGACGTTACGGCCGTGGGAATGCGAAGATGAACATCGTACGTGTCCGCCTCGTTCACGACCGCGACGTACGTCACGTTGTCCAGCCCCTCGACCTCGAGAGTCATATTCGCGTACATGTAGGCTTGGACCGCGGCGCTTACGTCCAGGATGAAGGTGGAGACGTCCTCCGTGACGCCGACGATCAGGAGAGGGAGGGACGCGAGCTCGGGAGGGCGGCCCATCAGGCTGGGCGTCACGAGAACCAGCCCCAGCAGGCCAAGAATCGTGAGGACCATCCCCGCGCGGATCCACGTCTCCCGTTCCACAAGCGGCGAACGTTGGGTCATTAGATAAAAGTTGGGCACTCAGCGCCGCGGACGTCGAGGGTCACGCGGCAGCAGGCCCGAATCTCAGGCGCGTCACGAGTCCGAATAGCG
>CAYGBO010000018.1:14322-35418 GCA_964348145.1 uncultured Methanomassiliicoccales archaeon | reverse complement strand
ACCTACCGTATCCAAAGTATCCGGTGAAGGCGAGGCCTAGCGACGCGACGCTGAACATCGCGCTCCAGAGCCACAGGAACTTCTGGACACGGCGCAAGAGGGACGGTTCGATTCGATCCTCGGAGGACGTCTCGAGAATGGTCCCCATCAAGGAGCCGAGGCGACGCACAGGTCAAGTATCTGGCGAGCCGCCTATCATGGCTGAGACTGGACGTCGCCATGGGAGGAAAAGAAAAGTGGGTGGCTGGGTGGCCACCCAGTTGGGGGGGAGGTAATCGAGACGCGGCCCGGTCCGCGGGTCCTCCTTCGTGTCACACCATCCCTTCCGTTCGCCTGGAGCGTCACTGCTGCATGTATTCGCGCCTGTACGCTTCCATCTGAGCCATCGAGCGCTCGGCCTCTTCGATCTTCTTGAGTTTGTCCGTGACGAGTTCGACCCGTGCGTACACGAAATCCCGGATCGCCGCGCGCACCGCTTCCGATCGGTTCGGGAAATCGTCGACCTCGACGAGGAAGTCGAGAGCCTTCAGGTATCGCGCCGGGAGGCGAAGGGTGATCTTCTCCTTCGTATCGACCATGAGACACCGGATGGCGCACGTGGGTCGACCCGACATCCGTCGACCGACGAGCGTCGGGCGCATCCGCCTGTTGATATATAAGCATTCCTGGATGCTTTTGACGCGAAGGAATGTCGTTTCGTGTGGAATGAGCGCGTCGGGACCGCGCACCTGAGCTCTACGACGTCGAATCGTTTATGCGGCATCTCCCCTTAGTGCGCCTCCCGATGCCGAGTTCGAAGGACACGGTGTTCATGCTCCCCGGGCCCGTGAAAATGGATCCCCGGGTGCTGCAAGTCATGGCCGCCCCTGCGATGAATCACCGCGGCCCCGAGTTCAAGGGAATCCTTTCGGAACTGCGAGGCTTCCTGCAGTACATGTTCGGGACGGGCGGGGAAGTGGCGATCCTCTCCGGTTCCGGAACGGCCGGACTCGAGGCCGCAGTCTCCGGCTTGCTTCGGCGGGAGGACCGGGTCCTCACCCTCGTCAATGGCAAGTTCAGCGAGCGTTTCGATGCGCTTTGTCGCATCTTCGCACGTCCGACCGCCCTTTCCTTCGAGTCTGGCCGAGCTGTCGACGTCGAGCGGCTCGCGGCGGTCCTTGACGAGGAGGAGTACAAGGCGGTGACCGTCTGCTGGAACGAGACCTCCACGGGGCTTACGAATCCGATTCCTGAGATTGCAGACGTGGTCCGCGCCCACGATACCCTGCTCATCGTCGACGGAATCACGGCAGTGGGGGGCCTGGAGTGCCGTTTCGACGACTGGGGGATCGATGCTCTCGTGATGGGCTCCCAGAAGTGCCTCGCTGCGCCCGCAGGATTGAGCGCGGTCGCGCTGTCGAAACGGGCGTACGAAGCCCTTCATTCGGAAAGCTCCTTCTACACCAACTTGAAGGCTCACGTGGACGGTCTTCGGAAACAGGACACGCCCTTCACGCCAGCCGTTCCCCTGTTTCTCGCCTTCTTGGAGGCACTGCGAATGCTGAGGGAAGAGGGGTTGGAGAACCGCATCGCTCGCACGCGCCGACTCGCGGAAGCCACCCGAGCGGCCGTCGATGCGATTGGCCTTCGGCTCTTTCCCGATCCGAGATTCGCCTCCGATACGGTGACCGCGATACGCTACCCGGAGGGCGTCGACGACGCGACGTTCCGCAAGACCCTCCGCGAGAACTTCGGAGTAATCCTCGCGGGAGGGCAAGGCGAACTCAAGGGCAGCATCTTTCGAATCGGCCACATGGGCATCTGCTCGTTCGCGGACCTCCTTTCTTGCTTTGAGGGAATTGAGTCCCCCCTGGCCGGGTTGGGGCATCGCTTTGATCGAGGTTCGGGCGTCAAGGAGATTGAGAGGCGGAAATAGTCGTTAGAAGGCGAGAGTCCCACAATTTCGCGACTATCTCCAGGCGACGCGAACTTCGTCCGTTCGAAAGCGCTGATCTACGAGTGTCTCGGCGAGATCCATGCGCGCACCCGACCGATGCATGAGGAGTCCTGTCCACGCGATCATTGCGCCGTTGTCGATGCACAGGTCGCCCGCTGGCACGAACATCCGAGCGCCGCGATCTTCCGCCATACGAGCGACCATCTCCTGGAGTCGAGCGTTCCGGGCTACCCCTCCCCCGAGAAGGACTTCTTCCTTGCCCACGTATGCCATCGCACGCTCCGTGACCTCCGTGAGCATCGCGAAGGCGACCTCCTGAAGGGAATGAGCCAGATCCTCGACGGATGCCCCGGCGCGGCGCTGGGCCAAGGCCGCGGTCAGCATCCCGCTGAACGCCACGTCCATCCCCTTCACGCTGTAGGGGAGGGGCAGCAGCTTCGAGGCTTTTCGAGCGAGTTGCTCGAGGACGGGACCGCCCGGGAAGGGCAGTCCGACCTCTCGTGCGAACTTGTCAAGGAGGTTGCCGATTCCGATGTCAAGGGTTTCGCCGAAGACTCGGTAGCGACCGCGGGCGAAGGCGATCACCTGCGTGTTGCCGCCGCTTACATAGAGAAGGGTTGGGTCCTCACACTTCGTCACGCCGCGGCCGATCTCCAGATGGGCGACGCAATGGTTCACGCCCAAGATGGGCACGTCCAGCGAGAGGGCGAGGGCCCGGGCCGCCGTGGCGACGGTCCGCAGGCAGGGCCCCAGGCCGGGCCCCTGTGAAAAGGCGACGAGGTCGATCGCGCTCAGGTCGACTCCAGCTTCGTCGACCGCCCTGCTGATGAGGGGCACGACGACCTCCGCGTGATGGTTGGCGGCTTCCCGCGGATGGATGCCTCCCGATTTCGGCCGGACCATCTCGTACACATTCGAGCGAATGCGGCATGTCTCGTCCACAACCCCCACGCCGACGGTGTGGGCCGTCCCCTCAATGCCGAGGGCGAGCATTCGACTCGTGTAAGGTCCTTCCGGACTAAGGGTTTGTGCCTGCCGGAATCCGTCTCGGGATTCCGAGCCGCGGGGAGAGTTGGAGGGTCGCCCGAGCCGAGGATACCGTTCGGCGTTCGAGGCTGCCGCCTCATGGGCTTCGTGGACCGACGCGCAGACGGTCCTGCTTCCTCGGGAGTGCTAATAAGCTGTGGGGACGTTGCGCGCGGCGCCATGACGGACTCTCGCGGCACGCTCCTCTACGCATACTTCCCTGTCCCCGCGAATCCGATGTCGGTCGCCATGCTGCTTCTCCTCCTCGTGGTTACGTTTGTCCTCGGGCCCCTCGCGGTGGCGCCCTTCGGCCTCTGGCCTCTCGGGGGCCTCTGCTTCGCACCCCTTCTCGCGCTGATCCTACTCATGGTCGCCACCAAGCCGAGTCCCACGTATGTACACGAGGGGGGAATCGAAATCTCCTTGCCCCTTTGGCAACGACTTCTCGGCACACCGGGGTACGTCCCTTGGGATGAAGTGCGCGACGTATACCCCGCGAGCTACGAGGTCGCGGGATCCTTCCTATCCCCGTTCGCTTCGTCCGCGGGCACCCTCGTCCACCGGGGTCTGGGAATCGAGACGAAGGACGGACGCAGGCGCCTCGTTCGGTTTACGCCGGGTGCGATCAAGGCGTTCCGGGCAGAGTCCCAGGGCTTCCTCGAGGCAATGGCAGTGATCCGGGATCGGTTCGCTCGGAACGGAGTCCCCATGGTTACAACGGCGAAACCATTGACGGACGCGGAGGTCCTGCGGATGCAGGAGAAGGCCGCGGAGCCCCTCGTGTCGATCAGCGCGGTGTTCCTCGCGTTTTTCCTCCCGCCGACAATCGTGGCCGCGGCGATCGCGGCTGCATCCTTCGCGGGCGTGCCCCTCTCAACCCCCATCGTCGTGGCCTCTGTAATCGCGGGACTCGCGCCGCCCGTGTTCTCCATGGTCCAGACCCTCCGGCGGAGCGAGCAACGGAACGCAATACTCAGCGAACTCGCGAAATACCAGGAGAGCGCACGAGAGCGGTCCGCTCCGACGGAAGAGCCGTAAGCGCGAGGCCGTCACGATCTCGGGGCATCCTCGCTGCGTGTGATTTGCACGCGACCGGGGTTCCGGACGTCGTACACCCGACCCCGCCACCGGACGAAGGTGGGTCGCCGTGTTCGGAGAAGGGCGACCATCATGACCCAAGGCACGACGAGGCTCGCGAGGGCGGACCGCCAGGCGGGGACCCTCCAACGGCTTCCCACGGCCGGGGCCCCCATGAAAAGGGCCCGGCGCCTCAGTGCGGCCTTCGCGACTGTGGCCGGGAGGGTGACGAGGAAGAGGAATGCGGGAACGAGGAAGGACAGCGACACGAGGCCCACGAGGACGATACTCAGCAGCCCGAGGATCACGGATCCGTTGAACACGGCAAAGGCCCGCTCGGCGTACCGCCGAACGATGGGCAGGTACAAGGTCGCCATGATCATCTGCCGCTCGCACCAGTCCTTACACAGTGCGCGATCTGCCCCTTCGGCGGTCGCGACAAGAGCCCGAGGTGCGTAGCGAATCTGTAACCCCGCTTCGCGCACGGCACGGGCAAGCACGAGGTCATCGCTCAGCACGTTGCGCCAGTGTTCCTCAAGTCGCAGAGCCGGGAGATGCTCGACCCGTACGGCGCTCGACCCGCCCCACACGAACACGCGGCTCGGGTCGAACAACACGTTTGCGCTCACGCCGTTCCATTCCGCGCGCACGAGGGACCAGAAGGTGGCCTGGGGCGGCGTGTACCACCGGAATCCGGTGGCCGCCCCGACGGTTATGTCGGCGAGGGGCTGCACGAGCTCGCGAAGCCAGTCCCGCGCAGGCCGGATGTCGGCGTCCGCGAAGACGACGACTTCATCGTCGGGCGAGAGATGAGCCAGAGCGCTCCGCAGGGCGTTCGCCTTGCCGCCCAAACCGGAAGGGTCGGCGAGGGCCTCCGCAACGGGAATCCTCGGATACTGCGACGCCAGGGCACGAGCACGAAGGAGGGCGGGTTCTTGGGGGTCATCCACGACGACGATGAGACGGTACTCGGGGTAATCCTGGGACAAAATGGCCCTCACATTCTCTTCAAACCCTACGTCCATGCCCCGCACGGGGAGGAGGATCGCGGCGGGGGGCAAGTACGCTCCCGCGGACATCCGCAAGCTCCTACGGACATGACCCTGCAACGCGATTCCCTGTGCGATGGAGAGAAGGTTCGCGAGGAGAGCAAGGATCCCGAGAACCACAAGACTGAGCCAAACGAGATCGACGAGCACCGGGAAGGCACTACCGCGCAGCACGGATTAAGCCTTGACCTCGAAGAAGCGTCGGACGGCCCGAGGGATCTCGAGCGAGGGGCCCGGAGGAGGTGGAGAGGATAAGAGGGGGGCCCGGTCACCCTCCGACGCCTGCCGGCAGGGAGATCGGAGCGCCGTCACATGCCCACGAGGACGTCGTCTCCTTCGACCCGGACCTCGTAGGTCTTGAGCCTCGCGGCAGGGTTCACGACGTTCTGCCCCGTCCGGACATCATACTCCCAGCGGTGCCAGGGACAGGTGATCGTCGTGTCCTTCAACTCGCCGTCTCCAAGGGGTCCGCCTCGATGGAGGCAAGTGTTCGTCGTCGCGTAGAATGTCCCACCGACGTTGTAGAGTGCAACAGGTTGGCCCGCGACGACAACAACCTTCGCGGAACCGGCTGGCACATCCTGGATTTTCGCGACCCGTTCGAACGTGGCCATGGGCCAACTAAGGGCCAGAGGCGCATGAATCTTTGCGAGTCTTCGCAGCACAAGCTTTATCGGCTGGCCACAGGATGGCTCACCGGGTCGAATCCGATGACGCGCGAGGAGAAGGCGAAGTTCGTGGCCCAATGCAGGGAGCTTGTGATGACCATGGGCCGCTTGGAGACGACCGTCGGCCGTCTGGACGAGCGGCTCACGAAGGCCGAGCAGCGATCCGCGCTCAACGAGGTCCTCGAGTGGCTCGGGAGTACTCCGGAGCTAGCGAGAAACCCGTACACCCGGGAATGGGCACGGGAGATGCTCGCACAGGTTGCCGCACTCGCGGCCTACGACACATTCGAGGGTTCTCCCGATTCCTACATCGTCTAGACCTCACGCGGAGCGAAACCTTATCCCGGATCACTCTATCCCTCCTGGGCTCGGGGTCAGGGACATGGTTTTCCGAAACGAGCGAACGTGGCAGAACGCAGTCGAAGGGAACCGCACGGAGGAGTACCACCAAGCCTATGAATCCGCGGTGCAGAAGATCCAGGGTGAGTTCGGGCAGGATCACCCCATGATCCTCGACGGGGAGGAGGTCTTGGCCCGCGAGACCTTTGCGGATCGCTGTCCCTTCAACACGGGCCTCATCCTAGGCCGGTTCCAGAAGGGTACCCGAGCCCACGCGAAGCGGGCGACGGCCGCGGCACGCAAGGCCTTCCCGCCATGGGCGGGCCTCGACTACAAGGAACGGGTGCGCATCCTCCAGCGCGCGGCGGACCTGATCGGCGAGCGGAAGTTCCTGTACGCAGCCCTCATGTCCTTCGAGAACGGCAAGAACCGTCATGAGGCCGTAGCCGACGTCGACGAGGCCGCGGACCTCATCCGCTGGTACGCGGAGGACATGGAGGCGAGGGATGGATACACACGGCCCATGGGCCAGTACTATCCTGGCGAGAAGACACGATCCGTCCTCCGTCCATACGGTGTCTGGGCCGTCGTCGCTCCCTTCAACTTCCCTTTCGCAATCGCCGCAGGGATGTCCGCGGGCGCCCTCGTCACGGGGAACTCGGTGGTCTTCAAACCCGCATCAGACACGCCCTTCCTGGGCCTGAAGCTCGCCCGGCTCCTCCATGAAGCCGGCGTGCCGCCCGGCGCCTTCAACTACGTGACGGGGCCCGGCGGCAGTGTGGGACAGGAACTCGTGGAGAATCCGGAGGTGGACGGCTTCATCTTCACGGGCTCCCGCGAGGTCGGACTGAAGGCCTTCAAGGCATTCACTCGCAAGATGCCGAAGCCCATTATTACGGAAATGGGGGGAAAGAATCCGGCTGTCGTCACCGCGTCCGCGAACCTCGAGAAGGCCGCCCAGGGAGTCTCGCGGGCAGCCTTTGGGTATGGCGGGCAGAAGTGCTCCGCCTGTTCCCGGGTCCTCGTCGACAAGCGAGTCAAGGGGGCCTTCGTCGAGAAGCTACTGGAACAGACCCAAACCATGCAGGTCGGCGACCCCACGAAACGGGAAGTCTACATGGGTCCGGTGATCAACGAGGCTGCAGTGCAGAAGTATGCGCAGGCCGTACGGGAGATCAAGAAATCGAAAGGCAAGATCCTCGCGGGAGGCAAAGTCATGAAGGGGGGCGGGTACTTCGTTGAGCCCACGGTCGTGGACGGGCTGCTGAAGTCGCATAAGATCAACAGGGACGAACTCTTCGTCCCCATCGTCTCGATCATCGAAGTCGACGGACTCGACGAGGCCATCCGCGCGGCGAATGAGGTGGAATACGGTCTCACAGCGGGCATCTTCAGCGACGACCCCGCCGAAGTGGACCGGTTCTTCCGGGAGGTTCATGCCGGTGTGATCTACGCGAATCGTGTGGCCGGAGCGACGACAGGCGCCGTTGTGGGGGTGCAGCCTTTCGGAGGGTGGAAGATGTCCGGTATCTCCGGAAAGGCCGCAGGAGGTCACTACTACCTCCCCCAGTTCATGCGCGAACAAAGCCAGACGGTGTATGCCTGATTCGCTCAGTTGACCCGGCGTGCCTTTGGTAGAAGCTCCGACGTTGGGTGGCAGGACTTGAGAATCGCAAGCACTCGCGAGGGACCGATCCTCCGTGGCTCAGAACGGAATCCCCTGCTTCGCCAGATGAAACTATTTATTCCATGCTCACTTCGACCTTGCGGGGCGAGGCCCATCCACCCGGAGTTCCCGCAGTTTCCTCCCCAATTGCGATCCCAGCGAGGCCCAGAGGCGGTTCTATGGCTCTCCTCGAGGTGAAAGGCCTCCAGACCTACTTCGAGACGACGGCGGGCATGGTGAAAGCCGTCGATGGCATCGACTTCAACCTAGGAGAAGGCGAAAGCCTGGGCCTCGCAGGAGAGTCCGGTTGCGGGAAAACGACGGCCGCGCTTTCCATCATGCAACTCCTGCCATCCAACGGGCGCATCGTGGAGGGCTCCATTCGATACTCCGGGTACGATCTCGCGACCTTGCCCGAAAACTACCTCCGGCGGTTCCGCTGGAAGCACATCTCGATCATCTTCCAGGGCGCCATGAATGCCCTGAACCCGGTGAAGCGAATCGGATTCCAGATTGCGGAACCCATCAAGCTCCATGATCGAGTCGATGAAGAGGTCGCGATGAAGCGCGTGGGTGAGTTGCTCGAACTCGTAGGAATCCACAGGGACCGGGCCCGAGAGTACCCCCACGAATTCTCGGGAGGGATGAAGCAGCGCGTGATGATCGCCATGGCCCTTGCCTGTAATCCTCGTATCGTCATCGCCGACGAGCCAGTCACCGCCCTGGACGTGATGATCCAGGCCCAGATTCTGGAACTCCTGGAGCGCCTCAAGAAGGAACTCGGCCTGTCGATGATCCTAATCTCTCACGACCTCTCCGTCATGGCGGAGACCTGCGACTCCATGGCGATCATGTATGCCGGCAAGATCGTGGAGTCCGGATCCGTGAGTGACGTTTTCAAGCGACCCAATCATCCCTACACAAAGGATTTGATCGCCGCGTTTCCGTCCATCGAGGGAAATCCCGACATTCCCGCGTACATCCCGGGACTTCTCCCCAGCCTAATCGATCCCCCCGAGGGATGTCGATTCCACCCCCGCTGCAAGTACGCCTGGCAGCTGTGTTCGGACAAGCAACCACCCTTGGACGCCGTCGGCGACGGCCACCGTTCCGCGTGCCACCTGAACACCTCGGAGCGCCCGCAACCATGATCGACGAACCGTACCTCGTCCTCCGCGATTTTCGCGTATGGTTCGCGAAACGCGGAGGCTTCATGGAGTCTCTCCGTCGCGGAGAGTCCGAATATGTCCGGGCCGTCGACGGGATCGATTTGGACATCAAGAAAGGAGAAATCTACTGTCTCGTCGGGGAAAGCGGGTGCGGCAAGACGACTACGGGGAAGGGGATCCTGCGACTCGTCGAACCCACGGGCGGCGATGTCTTTCTCACGCCCAAGGCTCAACTCCTTAAGGATTGGAGGGCGGCGAAGGCCTCGGGCAAGGAGGAGGAACTGGAGCGGCTTCGGCGCCGTTGGTCCCTGAGCTACAAGGAACGTTCGCGTTGGACATTGATCGACGCCTTGGTCTTCCTCTTCGCGGCCCTTTCGGGGATGATTATCAGTCTCGCCGTTACGGGAGGTTTGCTAGCCGCCTTGGCCTTGGCGGGCGGGAGTGCCCTTCGGGTCCTTGTGTTCCTCGTGACCGGAGCCGTCCTGGGCCTCGTGGCCAGCCTACCCCCCGTGAAATCGAAGGACACACTGCCGACGTTGCTCATGGTACCTGCGATCCCGAGCGTGGTGCTAGGGACAATCCTAGGCATTTCCCTCACGCAGCTCGCGACGGGAGTTCCTTCGAATTTTGACGCGGCCCTCGTCGCACTCAACGACTGGCTGAGCACGGAGACGAATTTCTTCCTGCTTATCGGTGAGATACTCATCGCAGCGGGGGCCACTTGGCAGGCCGCAAAACGCGGACTGAGATACTGGCAGGCGAAGATCGGCATCGAGGCCAACAAGGTTCGTCGGCTCCGGAAGACCCTCCAGATCATCTTCCAAGACCCCTACGAATCCCTGAACCCGAAACATTCCGTCTATGACATCGTGTCGGAACCGCTCATCGTGAACCGACTGACCAAGGATCCCGAGGAAACCCGGGCGCGCGTTCGTCAAGCGCTCGACGATTCCGGGCTGCGCCCGCCGGACGATTTCATGTATCGCTACCCCCACGAGCTCAGTGGGGGACAGAGGCAACGCGTCTCCATCGCCGCTGCCCTCGTCCTAGACCCGGACTTCCTCGTGGCGGACGAACCCGTGTCCATGCTCGATGTCTCAATCCGTACCGAGATCATTGAGCTGCTCCTCGAGCTCCGACGAAAGAAGGGGCTCACCTACCTCTTCATTACCCATGACCTTTCTCTTGCGTGGGTAATCGCGGATCGAATCGGGGTCATGTACCTGGGCAAGATTGTGGAGCAGGGCCCGAAGGCTGAAATCATCAAGAACGCGCGGCATCCGTACACGAAAGCTCTCCTCTCCGTCGTCCCGGTCCCGGATCCGACCCGCCGACGGGAGCGAATCATCCTCCGGGGAGAGCGTCCGGATCCCTCCAGAATCCCGGCGGGCTGCCGGTTCCATCCGCGCTGCCCGGTTGCCTTCGAGAAATGCGGTTGGACCTCCGCGGAGGTCGCGGAGGAACTCCGGAGTCTCGCCGAGGAGAGCGCCCAGCCATCCCTCGCGAAGGCAAAGGTCGAAGGGCCCCTCGCGGTCGAGGTGCCCGCGGATGGCACGGCTTCGGAGGAGTCGTTGCGCGACCTAATCGCCTCGAAGGCCGATGACCTCCGCGCCCTGAAGGCAGTCGAGTCTGTCGAAGCGACGCCCCACGGGGTCCGGCTCCTCCTACACAACTCGGAGGAGCCAAGCCTCGTCTCCGTCGCGCCCGGGGTTCAGGTTTCCTGCCACCTGTTCGAGGAGTCCTCCGATGCGCGCCCGGGTTCGTGAACTCGGCCTTGTCCTAGGCACTCTTGACCCAGGTCCGAAGAACACGATTGCCGACGTGGGGGAGGTCCGGGTCGGTCACGTGAGCCTTTCCACTGGCGAGGGACCGCTCGTCCCCGGCAAGGGACCCGTGCGGACCGGGGTGACGGTCGTTGTGCCGCACCGTGGGAACGTCTGGCGCCGGCGGCCGAAGGCGGCGTGGGACACAGTGAACGGGTGCGGGGAGCTGACCGGTGCCGTGCAGATACGGGAGTTCGGCGTGCTCGAGACGCCCATCGGACTGACGAACACAATGGCAGTAGGGGCCGTGGCCACAGGGATCGTTGAGGCGGTTCTGGAGCAGAACCCGGATGCCGGAATTGGCGAAGAGACCGTCGTGGCTACCGTGGCCGAATGCGATGACTCCTTCCTGAATGATGCCCGTGGGCTTCACGTGAAACCATCCCATGCGAGAGACGCCCTCGCGGTCGCAAGCGACCGGTTCCGCCTCGGGAGCGTAGGCGCGGGCATGGGCATGACCTGTTGCCAGTACAAGGGCGGCATCGGAAGCGCATCCCGGGGGATCCCCTCAGAGGACGGCGGCTGGACCGTCGGAGCCCTTGCCGTGACGAACTTCGGATGGCGCGAACACCTGACGATCGCAGGAGTACCCGTCGGGCGGGAGCTCCTCAGAATCGACAAGGGACCGATGCCGACGGATGCCGGTGCCTCCGTGGTGATCGTCCTGGCGACCGACGCGCCCTTGTCGTCACGCCAGCTCCGCCGTGTGGCCCGACGTGCCTTCCTCGGGCTCGCGCGGGTCGGCTCCTTCAGCGGCACGGGGAGCGGAGACATATCCGTCGCCTTCTCGACGGCCCAGTGGGTCCCCCACGGCTCGTCCTCGGGGATCCTCCTTGAGAAACGGCTTCCTGACTCTCTTCTCAATCCCGTATTCCTCGCCGCTACGGAGGCCACGGAGGAAGCCATTGTCGATTCCTTGTTCACCGCCACGACCGTCGTGGGACGGGACGGCAACGCATCCCCTGAGCTACCGGTACCCACCGTCATCGAGATCCTGGACCGGTACGGCAGAATTGAATAGCGAGACGGCCCCCCGGCGAATCAGGCAATCCGGCAAGGACTTGAGTAACCGCGGCCCTGGGGATGACGAAGGGCGATGAGCACCCTCGGTCTCGATGCAGGCCTTGCCGGCCGACTATCTCGATTCGCCCTTGGAATCCTCCTCCTTTTCTGGGCATCGCAGATACTCGCCATGGTGACTCCGACGACCGGGACCTTCGCCCTCACGGCGGTTTTTTTCGCTGTGATTCTGGGGGCCTACATCAGCGCACATCGGGCCCTCGGCGAGCGAGTGTTCCGCACCGCGGCACCTTGGGGAAACACGGCGATTCTCGTTGTGCCCCTCTTCGCCATCATCCTTGGCACCCTATTCGGCTTCGGCCCGGGAGCGATGGCGGGAATGCCCGAGGCGGATCCGTCCCTGATGGCCGCCGCACTCATCTACATAGGACTTTCCCTCATCCTGTCCGGCTGGAGCCGGTATGGGGGCTGCGAAGTGATTGAGATCCCGAACCGGTTGTTCCATCGCAGGTACAGGACGTACTGCGTCCCACTGGTCGCCGTGGACGCCACCGAGAAGGTAATCGCCGATCGAAGAAGTCGGGGCAGGTGAGCCTCCAGGGAGGCCATCCAAGGTCCGTCCTTCCTCATGGCGGCCACGCGACGATTTCGGACACTTCCCCGCTCATGGCAATGCCGGGCGGCTGACGACCCATCCCGCTCCCTGGCCACAATCCTTACTACCCGAACCTGCTTTGCCGGCTTGGGGGGATCAAAATCCCTGAGAAGCTCATCGTCACCGTCGCGCCAACAGGTTCCGTTCCACGAAAAAGGGATACGCCCCACGTACCCGTGACGCCCGACGAGATCGCAGAGACAGCGTACCGGTGCGAGCAGGAAGGAGCATCGATCATCCACGTACACTGCCGCGACGAGAACGAACGGCCGACGTCGAACTACAATGTCTTCAAGGAAGCCGTCGAGAAGATACGCAAGCGAACGAAGCTCATTATCATGACATCGACGAGCGGCATCGCCGGGGCGACCGATGAGGAGCGCTCGCAGCCCCTCCGGACGAACCCAGAGATGGGGAGCCTCACGACATCCACTCTGAACTTCGCGGGTCGGCGGCCCTCCGTGGTCTATGTGAACACAGTCGAAACGGTCCAGTTCCTCGCAAAGGAGATGCTCGCCCGAACCATCAAGCCGGAGATCGAAGCGTTCGACGTTGGCTTTATCCAGCAGGGGAAGAAACTCATCGCCGCGGGGCTCGTTCAGGAGCCCGCCCACTTTCAGCTCGTCATGGGAGTCGACGGAGGGGTGCCAGCGACCCTGGAGAACCTCCTCCATATGAGGAGCCAATTGCCGTCGACGGCGACTTTCGTCGTCGCAGGCATGGCCCGCATGCAACTGCCCATGACGACGATGGCGATCCTGATGGGCGGTCACGTGCGGGTTGGCCTTGAGGACAACCTCTACCTGAGGAAAGGCGTCCTCGCACGCAACGAGGAGCTCGTCGCCCGCGCCCGTCACCTCGCGGAGGACCTCCAGCGGGAGGTCGCGACGCCGGACGAGGCACGGAAGATCATGGGCCTCCCGCTCCGCAGGTAGTCACAGGATATCCGGCAGGATCTCCTCGAAGGCGTCGATCGTTGCGTCGATCGCCTTCGCGTCGTGGGCCGTCGACAGATAGAAAGGCTTCCCAGGCTTCACAAAGACTCCCCGCTCGAGGAGGGCTGTGTCGAGCCGCCGGCGGGCGGCCGCGTCCGCGGTGAGGGTATCGCGGTAGCCGCGAAGCGGGTCCTTCGCGAAGAGGACGGAAAACACGGTGCCTAGCCCGGGGACCTGCACAGGCAGGCGGCTCCCAGCGATCGCCTTCGAGATCCCCGCCGTGAGGCGCCCCGTCGACGCGAGGAGCCGATTGAAGGCACCTTTCCTCGACAGTTCATGTAGGGTCGCGAGGCCCGCGGCCATTGCAAGGGGATACCCGGCGAACGTGCTGCTGTGGAATACCTCCCCGTGGTCCGGATCCGCGCCGTCCACGATGTCCTCCCGCCCGAGGAATGCCCCGCACGGAAGCCCGCCGCCGATGATCTTCCCCAGACACGTGAGGTCCGGTGCCACCCGGTACGCGTGCTGCGCCCCTCCGAGGGTCACGCGGAAGCCGCTCATCACCTCGTCGAAGATCAGGGGGATGTCGAGGCCCTCCGTTACCTCCCGCAGGCCGCGAAGGAACTCGCGGTCCGGCGAGATGTACGACCGCTGCACCGGCTCGAGGATCACGCACGCGAGGTCGTCCGCGCGATCCCGAATCCGCCGCTCCGTCTCCTCGAGGTCGTTGAAGGGCAGGACAACCGTGTTCTCGATGACGTGGATTGGCGTCCCCAGCGACCCAGGGATCGGAACGAGGCCCTTCCCGGCTTGCTCCCGCGACGGAGCATAGCTCACGAGCAGCTCGTCGGTTGCCCCGTGAAAATGGCCCTCGAATTTCGCGATCATCGGCCTGCGGCGGTACGCGCGGGCGAGGCGGACCGCGTGCATCGTCGCCTCCGTGCCGGATAGGGTGAAGCGCATCTTCCCGCCGGGGCGAAAGATCCCTAGGAGCCGCTCCGCGAGCTGCGCCTCGAGCTCGTGGGGCGTACCGAACATGGTCGTGCCCGCCTGGTCGAGGACATCATGGATTGCCTTTAGCACGCGGGGATGGCCGTGGCCCAGGATCAGCGGGCCGAAGGACAGGCAGTAGTCGATGTACTCGTTCCCGTCGACGTCCCAGAGGCGGCAGCCCTTCGCCCTCCGCATCGCGATCGGGTAGGGCGCAAAGTACTTCACGGACGCGGTGACGCCCCCGGGCATCGATCGACGGGCGCGTTCGTTGTACGCCCGGGACCCCTTCGTGCGGGCGAGGAAGTCCTCAGGTCCCCTGGTGGCCTTGTCCATCGCGGCCCCGTGGCCATGGCGAGGCGGGAAATATAGTCTTGCGGCTCAGCGTGCGGGGCCGACGCTTCCGCGGCTTCAAGCCCGTGAGCGGAATCCGGATGGTCGTGGCCCTCGCCTCTCGGCCGTCCCGCACCCGTCGGTTGTTCGATTGGCTCGCGCCCTGGTACGATCGAATCAACGCGCACCTCTACAAGGGGGAGTGGCGGGGGAAGGTCCTTGACGCGGTGCGGGGTCGCGTCCTCGACGTGGGGGTCGGAACGGGCTTCACGACTGGCGGGCTAGAAGGGGCCGTAGGTCTTGACCTGTCCCGGGAGATGCTCCGCCGGGCCCGGTACCGGGGCCACCTCATCCAGGGAGACTTCCTCCACCCGCCCTTCCGGTCCCTCCCCTTCGACACGGTCGTCTTCGCTGGCTCGCTTTACTACCTCCGCGACCCCGTCGCGGCCCTTCGCCATGCGGGTAATCTCCTGCGTCCCGGTGGCGCCGTCGTGATCCTCTCTCCTTCAACGATCCTCCTCGCGCCCTTCGTGCACATCTACGCAAAGGCACAGTACGAGGATATGTTTCGAATGGCAGGCTTATCCCTCGAAACGTACGAGCGGCTGAACTGGGCCGCCTGCCTCGTCCAAGGGCGGAAACCGCCGTCCCAACCTGGGGATGGAGTCCAACCCCGGGGGCGTGCAATGATGTCCGCGTGAAGCCGCCGAACGACCCCGCTTTGACCGTTCGATCCGTGCCGGATGACATCGGATGCTTCCTAGCCCCTCCGCGCCGCGAGTCCGACCGTGCTAGATTCACGGCAGCGGCGTCTGCCCCCCGTCGCAGTATGTTGGAATTTGTACGATGACGACAGGTAGTCGCCCCCTCAGTTGCGGCGGAAAAACTTCAAGAGCGCCGTCAGCGATGTTCACTACGGAGGGTGATGATGGCCTCGGGTGTTGTACGACTCCTCGCGGTGCTGGCCGTGTTCGCTGTCTTCTTCGCGGTGGTCCCCGCCGCGGCCGCGGACGGACCTTCTTCCCGGCTTGGCGTTGTCCTCAAGAAGACGATCATCGTCGGAGACTGGGGCCATCAGAAATCCGTCGCGTGGATTTTCAAGGCCTCGAACGACCAGGACTCGACACACGACTACTGGCCCGTTTACGTCGAAGCTCTGTACAAGGGCGGGTGTCACCGGTACCTGTGGCACACCATCGATGTGGCCGAGTACCTCTACTATCGGCACGACGCGGCCAACCCCACGGCGGTCAGCTGGTCGCCCGGTGACTATTGGCAGTGGTGGCCTCAGTCATTCAGCGTGATCGCAGGGGGCGCGTCGATCAGTTGGAGTGTGAGCGGATGGTCCTACGCTTGGGACGGAGGGGAAAGTTCATCCAGCGACGCCTACTACAAGTACGACCGATACACCCAGGGACTCGCGTGGACAATCGCGTGGACCGGGACTTACTGGGGTTCCGTCGCGAACTCCGTCGTGTTCCGGGTCACCCAAGGCGGGTACCAGTACGCTCGGATCAGCGTCCTTTACGCTTCCCACTCGATCTGGAGCTGCGATTACAGGTACTTCCCAACGTACTGGGACGGGGCCGAGACGGGCTGGCACTACCTTTCCCCATGAGAAGCTCCCGACGCACGGGCGACGATCTTTTGGCGGTATTGCTGGCCGGGTTCCTGCTTCTCTACGGAGTGGCAGTTCACGACAGCCCCATAGCAAGGGCGCAGGTGAGCCTGCCCCGCGAGCCGGGGAACGTGTTCACGGTGACCTCCTACTTGGGCGCGGAAGCCTTCGACCTCAGCATCCCCAGTTCGGATCTGCCGCCCGACTACTTGTACTACTTCGTCGCCTTCCCAGACACCGCGACGTCCCTGACGCTCTTCGAGGGAGACGCACGGACGTACACGGTGCCCTTGGACACCCTCCAGAGAGGAAGCATCGACCAGCTGCCTATCGAGCGCGCAGGACAGTACCGGTTCGAACTCACGGGATCGGGACAGTTCGTCGTCTTCATCATGCCGACTCAATGGCAGACAGAGGGCCAGGCAAACCTAGTGACGCTCGGAAACTGGACCACCATCGGCCTGATCAGGCCAATGTGGGGCGGGGAGGCGGGGGCGGTCCACGTGGCGTGGTCTGCGTCGGAATCCCTCCGACTCGTCGTGGCCGAGTTCGGAGCGAATCTCGAAGGCATTCAGTCTGGAATCCTTGCCGCCAACGCGGAACTCAGGTTCACCCCGGCTGCCCTCAGCTTGGGCATCTTGCTTTTCGTCGAGGACGGCACACCTGAGTCCCAAGCTACAATTCAGTTGGCCTTGAATCCCATCCCTGGTTTTCCTGGATCGGTCTTCATCATCATTGGCGCCGCTGGTGGTGCCGTGGCCGCGACACTCTTTGCGTTGCATCGCTGGCGACACGGAACGAGGCGCTCTGCAGCCGACCGGATCCGCAAGGCGTCCGCCGATCGAACAGAAAGGGAAGGTCGTAATCCGGGCCGCCGTCGCAGATGAAACGCACCGACATGTTGATTCGTCTCCCTACGTATCCGCTCGCGACTCGGACGGTCCGCATGATTGACGTCGAGAATCTCACCAAGCTGTACGGACGAGGCAGCCCAGATCGCCATCCAGCCCTTGACCACGTCACGTTCCACGTGCCCGAAGGAACCGTCTTCGGTCTTCTGGGACCGAATGGTGCGGGAAAAACGACCGCAATCCGCATCCTGACGACTGTCCTCCGGCCGACCGCGGGCACGGCCCGCGTTTGCGGTCGCGACGTTGTCGCGGAGCCGAGGACTGTCCAACGGTCCATCGGATACATGCCGGAGAGCCAATGCTTCTACCCAGATCTTTCGGGCGCCGAACATATCCAGTTCTGGAGTGAATTCTACCGGACGCCCCGACGCGAGCGGCGCGCCGTTTCGGATCGGCTCATGGAGGAAGTAGGACTGGCCGACGCCGGGAAGAAGAAGGTCAAGGCGTACAGCCACGGAATGAGGAAGCGTCTCATGATTGCGCAGGCGCTCCTCAACGACCCTCCGGTTCTGATCCTCGACGAACCTACGGCAGGCCTCGACCCCCACGGCGTGATTTTCTTCCGAGAGCTAATCCGGCGGCTCCATCGCGAAAACCGGACAATCCTCCTCTCGTCTCACATGCTCGGGGAGGTAGAGCAACTGTGCGCCCATGTCGGGATAATCAGTCGAGGTCGGATAATGGTCGCCGACAGCCTGGAGGGTATGCGCCGGCGGGTCGAGGCGCGAGGCCCCGTGAGAATCCTTGTGGAATGCGCCCCCGCGGACGGCCGCACGGCGGAGCTGGTGAGGAACCTCCCCAACGTGCAAAACGTCAGCCTCGCGGAATGGGGTCTCATCATCGAGACAGATCCCGAGCCGGACCCGAGGGCGGACATCACCGCCGCTCTAGCCACGGCCGGATGTCGTGTGTCCGGGATCCGAAAGGCTTCCCCAACTCTTGAGGAAATCTTCGTGTACCTTTCCGAGAAGGAAGGGCTTGCGTGATGAAAGGGCTCGTCGAGATCGCGAGAAGCCTCGTCATCATGGGGAAGAAGGAATTCCTGTCGAACGTGAGGAGCCTTCGCCTGATTGCAGTCGCATCGACCATGGTCCTTGCTACCACCGCGGCCCTTCTCGGCATCTCTGGTATCGGTGGTCCACCTCCCGTACTGTCCAATCTCCTCTGGGCGCATCCGGCGCAGGACGCCGCTGCGAACTACGAGATTGTCGCCTGGGTAAGCGATTCCTTCGGTGCTCCCCAGCCTGGGATCATGGTTCACATCGCGCCTTTCTCCGAGCAGGACGGCACAACGCCAACAGACTCGGTCGCGACGAACCAGACGGGGTTTGTACGGTTTTTCAACGTCTCAGGAAACACAACGTACTCCCTCTGGACGGACCGCGGCGGGAGCAGCCTCGTGCGCCCCGATCTCCTGCTGACCCTTGCTAATGGTTTCACGTTCTCCATTCATCAGCTCGACGTTAGCCGGGACGGTACTCTGAGCCACGTCACGCTGCACGCGATGGACGCACGAGGGGACCCCGCCGTCGGCGCCGAGGTATTCGCTGACTCCACCCGGCTCGGGGCCACGAATGGCTTCGGGTTCTTCTGGGCGAAACTCAGTCCCGGGGATTATGGGATTGTCATCCGTTATCAGGGTCAGGACCAGGGACCCACTCCCATCCGGATCAACACTCCACGACCGAGCTTGTATTCCGGGGATCCGGATGCGGTCTTGTTCTTCCTCGCCGTCTCCCTGATGATGTTCCTCGGGCCCATTATGGCAGTCGCCCTTTCCTACGATGCGATCGCCAGGGAGCGCGTGCGGGGATCTATGGAACTCCTCCTGTCACGCCCTGCGGCGCGAACGGGCCTCGCGCTGGGGAAGTTCATTGGGACCCTCGGGGCGGCCTCCCTTGCCATCGTTGGACCTGTGGTCGCTGGGGTTCTCGTCCTGGGAGCCCAACAGGGAAAGGCTCCGAGCCTCCCGTTCGTGGTGGGCTTCGTCTTCGCGTCCTTCCTCCTCTTGGCACTCTATATCCTCATCGCACAAGTCCTCTCCACGGTCGTACGGTCCCCTGGAACCGCGGTCCTATCGGCCTCCGTGATCTGGCTCTTCTTCACCGTCTTGTACAGCGCGGTAACCTCCCTCGCGCTGTACGCACTCGGCGTGGATCTCGCGACCCCGGAGGGTCTCCTCGCTGCGAGCCTTCCCCTGCTTGCGAATCCCACGGGCCTCTACCAGCTGATCGTCATCGGCTCCGCACCCGCCATCCTCCAGACGCAAGCCCCCCTAGGCGCGGCGTATCTTCCCCCGTGGTCAATCCCCCTTGCGGCTCTCCTCTGGATCGTCGCACTCACGATCTTAGCGGTGGAGACGTTCCGGCGTCGTGGCTTCTAGCCTTCCAGAGAAGGGCTGTCCCTCCCCTTGTGCACGGGGCACGGCCGACGAGCCTTGCAGAAGCGGCATTTCTCCGGCTTCATCGGGGGCATGGGTTTGATCATGCGACCGTACTTACGGCGAGGCGTTGCGTCACCTCAGATCGCTTCAACGATTGCGAGACGTTCCCGGACCCCGCGAATCATGTCCGCGACCTCCTCGAAGGCCTGGAGATGCGCTTCCACGTCGTCCTTCGTATGGGCCACGGAGGTCGTCCACTGCTCATCGGGACCCGTCGCCAGAGGGATGATCCCGCGGTTCATCATCGCCGTGCTGTAGGCCCACCACTTTCCGACGTCTACCTTCTGGAAGGACCGCCAGTCCGTGACAGGGTGCTCCGAGAAGTGGATCGCGCCCGAGATCCCCTTGTACTGGATCCGGACGGGGAGGTCCCGATCCTCGGCGATCTCCGTGTATCCCTTCCCGAGGGCGTCGCCGATGCGCTGCGCGTGGCGCATGCCCTTGGGTGTGAGGATCTTCGTGAGCGTGACATGGGCCGCTCCCACGGAGACTGGGTTCCCATTGAAGGTCCCCGCGTGGGCCACCTCCCCGGGCACGGTCTTGTCCATGACGGAAGCCTTGCCGCCCACGGCGCCGATCGGGAAGCCTCCACCAATCGCTTTGCCGAAGACCTTGACGTCCGGCCTCACCCCGAAGGCCTCCTCCGCTCCGCCGTAGAACTTGCCTCCCGTCTTCACTTCGTCGTAGATGAGGATCGCGCCAGTTTCGTCCGCGAGGTTGCGTAGTCCCTCCAAGAAGCCGGGCTGGGGCAGGACGACGCCCATGTTCATCGGAATCGGCTCGAGGATGATCCCCGCGAGGTCGTCCGCATTCTCGCGCGCAAGGACCTCCGTGGCCTCGAGGTCATTGAAAGGCGCGATTACCGCACTTCGCACGAGTTCCGGGATGAGGCCCCGAGAGGAGGGCACGGGCGTCGGCCGCTTCGGGTCCCCCTGCCGTTCCTTCGTAGGTTTCACAGAGACCATGAGGGTGTCGTGGGAGCCGTGGTAGCATCCCTCGAACTTCAGGATCTTCTGGCGGCCCGTCGCGGCCCGGGCGAGTCGGATCGCGAACAGGGTAGAGTCCAGGCCCGTCATCGAGAACTTGATTCGGTCCAGACGGAACCGCTTGCACATGTGCGCGGCGAGGGACGCCGCTTCGTCCCCCTCGTACCCGAAGATCGTCCCGCTTGCGATTCGGCTCTTCATCGCCTTCACGAGGACGGGGTGGCTGTGGCCCGCCACGAGGGCTCCGAAGGCCATGTTGAAGTCCACGTATTCGTTTCCGTCCACGTCCCAGACCCGGCTGCCCCGCGCCCGGCGTATGTATAGGGGATAGGGGTCCACGAGGCGATAGTTGCTGTTCACCCCGAAAGGGATGGTCTTCTTGGCCGCCGCGAACACCTTCGCCGAGCCCTTCGTCCGCGCCTTGAACGACGCAAGAAGACCATCCCTTTCGG
>CAYGBO010000018.1:0-14271 GCA_964348145.1 uncultured Methanomassiliicoccales archaeon | reverse complement strand
AGATAAGTTGCCGGCCGGAGCGAGAGAAGGGGCCGGACGAGGGAAGTGAACCGGCGAGTCTTATACGGTGATCGCCCTTCCTCGCGCACGATGCCGCTGGACGTCCTCATCCGTGGCGGACGCGTCCTCGACGGGACCGGCGGGCCCTGGCAGATCCGCGACATCGGAGTACGTCGAGGGAAGATCGCGGAGGTTGGGCGGCTCCCACGAACGAAGGCAGACCTCGTCATCGACGCCTCGGGGCTGTACGTGAGTCCGGGGTTCGTCGACATCCACAACCACAGCGACCTCGGCGTCCTCCTCGATCCGTCGTGCGAGTCCGCCGTGCGGCAGGGGATGACAACGGCGCTGATCGGCAATTGTGGTGATTCCGCAGCCCCCATCGGCGAGCGATACCGCGACCTTGCGATCCGCCGCCTGGGTTACTTTGCGACCGGCGTGGACTGCGACTGGTCCACGTTCGGGCAGTACCTGGAACTCGTCGCGCAGAAAGGCGTCGGCATGAACGTCGCGAGCCTTGTGGGGCACGGGACCGTTCGATTGGCGACGATGGGTTTCGAGGAGCGCCCGCCGACAACGGACGAGATGCGGCAAATGAAGGCTCACATCCGAGAGGCGATGCGCTCCGGCGCGTTCGGGATGAGCACGGGCCTCGTGTATCCCCCGGGGTGCTTCGCGGACACGAGGGAGATTGTCGAACTCGCCAGAATCGCCGCCCGGCATGGAGGCCTCTACGCGTCCCACATCCGTGGAGAGCGGGAGACGATCGTCGACGCGGTCAAGGAATGCATCGAAATCGGCGAGCGCTCGGGATGTCCGGTTCAGATTAGTCACAACAATCCGAAGTACGGCGGCTGGGGCAAATCCAAGGAAATTCAGGCCCTCTGGGAGGACGCTCGGGAGCGCGGCATCGAGGTGACCGCGGACAACGACACGCACACGGATTTCGGCCCGAGCCTAGGCCATGCCCTCCCCCAGTGGACCCAGGGCCTGCCGAAGGAAGAACTCCTCGAACTCCTGAAGGATCCCGTGCGGCGGGAATCCCTCAAGACGGAGATAAAGGCGGACCGGCGGCCCGGGTTCGGGCCTTCGGGGCTGCTCGTCCACGAGCGGTTCGACCGCATCTTCTTGCTCCGTTGCCCCCTCGATCCCACGAAGGAGGGGCTCACAATCGCGGCCCTCGCGGAAAAACGAGGCGTGGATCCGTGGACTGCGTATTTCGACGTGATCCTCGAGGAACGGGACGAGGCAATCGGCCTGTTCGATTACCAAGACATCGAGGAAATCAAGGGGACGCTCCGGCACCCGCTCGTGATGATCAGCACGGATGGATGGGTCCTCCCGAGAGAAGGGCCCACCGTGAATCCGCCCCCCTACGTGCCCTGCACGTACGGCGAGTACCCCGGTGTCCTCGAACGATTCGTATGCAAGGAACCCATCTTGCGCCTCGAAGAGGCAATCGCAAAGATGACCTCGATGCCCGCGGGGAAGCTCGGCCTGCCCGGTCGGGGACTCATCCGGACCGGCTTCTGGGCCGACATCGTGGTGTTTGACCTCCCACGAGTGCGGGACCGCGCGACGAACCTCTGGCCCCATGCTCACCCCTTCGAGAACTACCCCCATGGCTACCCGGAGGGCATTGATTGGGTCCTCGTGAACGGACGGGTTGCCGTCGAGGGCGGTCGTCCGACGGGTGGCCTCTCGGGCCAGGTCCTCCGGAAGGGATAACCCGGGGAGATTGTCTTTCACCTATGATAACGGAGTCGTAGGCTTGATACCCCCAGGGAGGGGACTCGGGCTCGATTGGACCAATCGGGCGTACTTAAGTCGAAGATATGCCTCATCGGAGAGGCCGCGGTCGGCAAGACCTCACTCATCCGAAGGTACGTCGAGGACACATTCGACGATCGGTATATCTCCACCCTCGGGAGCAAGGTCACGCTGAAGCGTCTCTGGCTGACTCCGAAGGGCGATCGGTCGAAGGTGCTCGAGGTCCAGCTCTCAATCTGGGATCTGATTGGTGAGCGCTCGTACCTGGACACCCTCCATCAGGATTATCTGAGGGGCAGCCAGGGAATCATCGCTGTGTGCGATGTCACCCGGTACTCGACCTTCGAGGCCCTCGAGCAGTGGATCTCGGCAGCCTTCGGCGTCGCGGGCCAGATACCCCTCGCCATCGTCGTCAACAAGGTCGACCTCAAGGACCAAGTCATCTGCCTCTACGATGAGCAGGAGCCCCAGGAAAAGGCCCTCCAGTACGGAGGGTTCGCGATGTGGGCGAGTGCGAAGTCCGGGGAGAACGTGAACTCCATCTTCGGGAAGCTCGCCTTAGGTATCGTTCGTCGCCTCGCTTCTCCCGAGCTCGCCTGATTCGCGAAATCGCCCTGGATAATCAAGGACAAACCTTCATTCCCCGGATTGGAGGGTCCGGGCACGCGATGCGACGGCTCCGAGTCGAGGGAGAGCCGGAGGACGTATTCCTGAAGGTCCAGCAGAAGCTGAAGGAGCTGGGTGCGTCCGCGCACCTGGTCGACCGGAGGTCCATCACGCTCCTCTTTGACATGGACATTGTGCAAGCCGGACAGACGTCCCGATTTTTCCTCGCCGTGCTTCCCGCGACTCCAGGTCGGAGCGACGTGGCTCTGGCGCGACGCCGAAACGATCGCCGCAACGATTTCCAGGCCATGATCGTAAGCGAAGACGATCCGATTGAGGCCGAGGTGCTGGGGGCCCTGTTCGCAGAGGATTCCGACGGAGAAGCATGATTCCCTCGCACGACAACTAGCCATTGCGATCCCTCGAACTCCAGCAAAGACCGGCGGGAGGACCTACGTACGTCGCGCTCCTCTTCTCGACCGTCGGCGTTCTGAGCTGCGACCAGATCTCGTGAAGGATCGACGAACCCGTTCGGTTCCGTTTCGCGAGACCCGACAGGCGCCCGTGACGATCGCCTGCGTGAGTTCGCAGACCCTTTCGTGATCAAATCGGTCTGTCGGACTTGTCGGGTCCGCCGAACCGAGACACCAAGCCATGCGCGGGCTGTCGACCTCGGCAAGTGCGCCCGTTGCGTGATCGCCAACGCTCATCCTTCGCCTGTGCCCCTTGCCTTCATGGATTCCAGGCCGAGGCGAGCGGCCCCGAGCAGAGCCGCTCGTGGACTCAGGATTACGCGCACGGGGATTCCCGTGAGCAACTCAGACATACGGCCTTTCCCTTGGAACGCCCGCAGGAACCGCTCGTCCTTGAGGGCTGGAAGGATCCGGACGGGAATGCCTCCTCCCAGGAAGACACCGCGGGTGGCCAACACCTTGAGGGCCAGGTTACCTGCCTCGGCACCGAGGATCGAGACGAACATGCGGAGGGTCGACACACAGAACTGGCACTTCGTTTCCTTCTCAAGAGCGTTTGCGACGATGAGGGGCATCGGATCCTCGGCCTCCGAGATTCTCAGTCGTTCGTCCGAACCCTCGCCCGAAGGTTCGACGTCCTTGTGGTAGAAGTCGTAGATGTTCGTCAGTCCCCTGCCCGAGCAGACGCGCTCGACGCTCACGTGACCGAAGCGTTCCATCAAGAAATCAAGAAGCTCGAGTTGTGTCGAATCGGCCGGCGCGAAGTCCGCATGTCCGCCTTCCGAGGCATGGGCACGGTATTGCGAGCCCTCCCAGGTGAGGAACGCCTCCCCGAGGCCGGTTCCTGGGGCAATGACGGCGATATTTCCCTCCAGATCCGTTTCCCCCTCATTCAGCGTGTGCAGATCCGGAGGTGCCAAGGACGGCACGAAATTGGCGATTGCCTCAACGTCGTTCAGCAACTGGACGCTTCGAAGGCCCAGGGATCTCGCGAGCTCGCCCTCGTCAATGACCCATGGAAGGTTCGTGATCCGAGCCCGCCCGCGGAGGACCGGACCGGCCACGCCGAAGCTGGCGGCTTCAACGGGGAGTCGGATGTCGGAGAGGAACTCACGCACGAGGGAATCAAAGGTTGGATAGCGAGCGCTCGGGAAGGAGGCCTCCGCGAGAGGCCTGAGGGAGGTCTCCTCCAAGCTGAAGATGGCCAGGGCCGTCTTCGTTCCGCCAACGTCACCCGCGAGCAGAATCGTCGCCACCTCACCCGCTCTTTCGTGGACCCGTCCCGCACCTGGGCGCCTCGAAGTTCACTCCGACTCGCCCTCGCCAATATCGGTTCGGACGCCAAGTGTGCGGAGACATGGACGGTGTACTTAGGATTTGCCGCCTCTGAGCCGGCCCTCCCCTCTCCGCCCAGGAAAGGTTCCCGAGCGGCCGAGGCTGACTCCCGAACCATGTGGTCGGATTCGGAGGCAGGATAAACACGGCCGAGATGAGCGCATCATTGTAAAGCCACAGGTCGCTTCCGTTTGCCAAGAGCCTACTCGCCCGCAAGGAGAACCCGTGCCGGGGCTCCGTCGAGATCGAGCCTGAGCGGAAGACCAATGAAAGTGTACTCGCCTTCGGGTACGCCCGAGAGGTTCAGCCCCTCAAACAGCGTGAGATGATCGATGAGTAATTCATGGACATCGTCATCCGCTCCGAACTTCTTGACGCTCAGGTAGTCGAAGCCCAGGGTCTTGACCCCCGATCTCACGAGGAACTCCGCAGCGTCCAACGTGACATGGACGAAGTCCTTTCGGAACTCCTCGTACCCTCGCTCAGAGTTCTGGGTCTTCAGCAGGATGATATCTCCCGGACCGATCCCACGGCCCTCCAGGTCGGTTCGGCGCACCTCTCGTTCCACGTGCGTCAGGTCCAGGACCTTGCACGGGCCAAAGAAGGTATCCATGGGCAGAGACTCAGCACCGGCACCGTCCTTCCGGATGTGCATTTTGGAATCTACGTGGGTTCCCGTATGGCAACCCATGCTGATCGAAGATTCGTTCGTAGGAGCCTGGGGGATCGATGCATAGACGTGGATCTTCGGCGGGGGATTGCCGGGGTAGCAGATCATGCCCTCACGGATAGGCAGGGAAACATCGTAGAATCTCGTCACGAATGCCACCCCGTATCCTGCCTAGTCTCCTCCCGACCAAGGCGTCCGAAAGTCGGGGTAAAGCGTGAGTCCGCCGCACGCGAAGATCGTCTGGCCGGTGACATAGGACGCATCCTCTGACACGAGAAAGGCAACGACCGCCGCAATCTCTTCGGGTTTCCCGGCCCGGCCCATGGGGATGTGCCGCTCGACCTCCGCGCGAGTCCTCGGATCGTCCGTCCACGCCTTGTTGATGGGAGTCGCAATCGCCCCTGGTCCTACGGCGTTGACCCGAATTCCTCGGTCCGCGTACTCGAGGGCCAGGGTCTTCGTCAGGCCGGCCATCCCCGCCTTGCTGACCGAATAGGCCACGTATTTCGGTCGGGGGATAACCTCGTGGACACTCGAGTTGTTGACGATGACGCCGCCGCCTCCTTGGCGGAGAAAGTGCTTGATCGCCTCGCGGGAGCAGAGGAAGGCGCCCCTCAGATTTACCGACAGGGTCTTGTCGTAGTCCTCGGTGGGCGTCTCATGGCCTGTCGAAGCCTTCTGAATCCCGGCGTTGTTCACGAGGATGTCGAGCCTTCCCCATGCGCGAACGACCTCGTCGAAGATCCGGCGCACATCCTCCTCCCGAGACACGTCCCCCTGGACGAGCATATGGCGCCCTCCCTTGACCCGGGAGGCACCATGGACCCTCTCGACGCGCTCCGCGGTTTCCTCGGCCTGCTGCCGGCTCTTCCGATAGTTGATCGCAACGCTCGCTCCCTCTTGCGCCAGGCGGATAGCAATGGCCTGACCGATGCCTGTACCCGCGCCCGTCACCAAGGCAACACGATCAGAGAGTCGCCGCGTCTCCCGTGAGTCCGAATCGTCCATTCGCTCGCCACCATCAGAGGGAGAGGGCCGGACGTCCAAAAAGCCTTGGTCCTCTGCCGCAGGACATCACCCGGCCGTGGGTCCGGGGGAATCCTCGGCGCCTCCCGAAGCCGCCGATCTGTGTATAGAAAAGGTTGATGGCCCACCGTTTCCTCGGGGAAGCCTGACGAACGGGACCTAGATCCCTTTCAACGGATACGGAGAGGCGAGGATGATGATGGCCTTCCCTCGGATCCTGGGCCTTGAGGAGGCATGGCCGCCTCAGAAACCCGAGGGAGTACGGAAACGCAACTCTTCGCCCAATGAGCGATCGGGGCCCATCTGGGGAGTGCGGCTGCCATGATGGCTCCTTACAAACCCCTCCAGGACTATGGGATCATTGGAGATCTCCACACCGCCGCCTTGGTGGGCATCGACGGGTCAATCGACTGGTACTGTCACCCCCATTTTGACTCGCCGAGCGTGTTTGCTGCCATCCTGGACCACAAGAAGGGAGGCCGCTACCAGATTTCCGTGACCGGCGAGGCCACCCACAAGCAGCTCTATTTTCCAGATACGAACGTCCTCATCACGCGATTCCTGAGTCCGAAGGGCGTCGGAGAGCTCACGGATTTCATGCCCGTCGAGCCGGCGAGACGGGCCCGCCGACACCGCATCATCCGCCGCGTCTCGGCGGTTCGTGGCCGCGTCGCCTTTCGACTCCTCTGCAGCCCCGCCTTCGACTACGCGCGAGCGACCCATGAGGTGAAGGTGAACGATCGGGGCGCGGCCTTCACGACCCGAGACATTACGATGGCCCTCGGCACGCGAATTCCCCTCAAACCCGACGACGGAGGCGTCAGAGCTCAGTTCAGTCTCGCGGAGGGCGATACCTCGACGTTCGTCCTCGAGGGACTCGAGTCGCCGGAACACCTCGAGGCCTACGTGCTGGACGAGGAGGACGCGAACCAGGCCCTCGTCGCGACGGTGGAGTACTGGCGTCGATGGATTGCCAAGTCGAACTACCGGGGGCGATGGCGGGAGATGGTCAGCCGATCCGCCTTGGCCCTCAAGCTTCTCACGTTCCAGCCGACCGGCGCAATCCTCGCCGCACCCACCTCCAGTCTGCCCGAGGAGCTCGGAGGGGAGCGGAACTGGGACTACCGGTATGCGTGGATCCGGGATGCGGCCTTCACGCTCTATGCCTTCCTCCGCATCGGCTTCACGGAAGAAGCTCATGCGTTCATGAACTGGCTCCTCGGCTGCATCGTGAAGGCTCCCGAAGAGGGATCCCTTCAGCCCGTCTACGGGATCGACGGACGCCAAGACATCAAGGAGGAAATCCTAGACCATCTCGAGGGTTACCGGGGATCGAAGCCGGTTCGAATCGGGAATGCGGCCGCGGAGCAATTCCAGCTCGACATCTATGGTGCTTTGATGGACGCGGTGTACCTTTTCAACAAGTACGCGACGCCGATCTCCTACGAACTGTGGGTACATCTCCGGCGGATCCTAAACTGGCTCTGCGACAACTGGAGCCGCCCGGACAAGGGGATCTGGGAGGTCCGGAGCGGCGGCCAGCAGTTCCTGTACTCGAACATGATGTGCTGGGTGGCCCTGGATAGGGGCATCCGCCTGGCCCAGAAACGCGGATTCCCCGCGGACCTCGAACGCTGGCGCAAGACCCGGGATGAGATCTATGAGGAGGTCATGACGAAGGGATGGAGTGACGAGCAGCAGGCGTTCGTGCAGCACTACGGCAGCACATCCCTCGACGCGAGCAACCTCCTGATGCCTCTCGTCTTCTTCCTCTCGCCGACGGATCCGAGGATGCTCAAGACCCTTGACGCAATTCAGTCCCGACTCGCCTCGGACCATCTCGTCTACCGCTACAGCCTGGAGCGGATCCAGGACGGTCTTCAGGGCTCCGAGGGCACGTTCAGCCTGTGCACGTTCTGGCTCGTCGAGGCCCTGACCCGCGCGGAGAGGCTCGACGAGGCTCGGATCATCTTCGAGAAGATGCTGGGCTATGCGAATCGCCTCGGCCTGTACGCGGAGGAGATCGGGACGAGCGGCGAGCTGCTCGGCAACTTCCCCCAGGCGTTCACCCATCTTGCCCTCATCAGCGCGGCCTTCAACCTCGACCGTGCCCTCGGCCGAGCCGATTGAGCGGCCTTGCCGACCCCGCGAAGGATCGCGGGACCGCGTTTCCGACGTCACCGGGAACTGCGCGATGGCGTACGGACTCGTCGTTTCGTCGGACTTCGAGTTCGCCCCGAAGGAGGTCGGGCGGGACCGGGCGCCTGCATCCCATAAGGGAACAGGTAGTCCGCTTGGAGATCTCCGCTGTAGTTCCAGTAGACCGTCTTGACTTGGGTGTAGCACTCGTATCCGTACCGGCTGCCCTCGCCGCCGTAGCCCGACTCCCGCCAGCCCGTGTGGTACCCCTGAAGGAGCTCGGGGCCCGTCTGGTTGATGTAGGTCTCGCCGAACTTGATCTCATGGGCTGCTCGCATGGCCACGTCCGCGTCCCGCGTGAAGACGTAGCTCGCCAAGCCGTACCGGCTGTCGTTCGCGTACCGGATGACTTCCTCGAACTCCTCGAAGGTGTGAAGGGGTGAGACGGGCCCGAACACCTCCTCCTGCATGATGTCCCAATCCTGCTCGACGTCCGCGACGATCGTCGGCTCGAAGAAGTAGCCTCGTTTGAGGCGCTTGGGGCGCTGGCCACCGATCAGGACCTGAGCGCCTTGGTCCACGGCCTTGCCGAGGGCCTCCGAGGTCTTGTCGAGCTGATCCTGAGAGATCAAGGGACCGATGTCCGTGCCTTCCGAGAGGGGATCCCCCACACGAAGCGCCTTCACCGCCATCGTGTATTTCCGGGTGAAGGCCTCGTAGACGTCCCGATGGACGTAGGTCCGTTCGCTGTTGATGCACGTCTGCCCCGCGTTCCAGAAGCGGGCGAATACGGCAGCTCGAACTGCCTGGGCGAGGTCCGCGTCCCTCCAGATGATGAAGGGAGCCTTTCCACCGAGTTCGAGGACCATCCGTTTGATTCCGCGGCTCGCGGCCTCCATGACCTTCTTCCCCGAGTCCGTGGATCCCGTAATCGTCACGAGATTCGTGAGCGGGCTCGTCACGAGTTCGTCTCCGACCTCGCGACCCGGCCCTGTGACCACGTTCACGACGCCTCGGGGGACCCCGGCTTTCTCGAGGGCGCGGACGACTTCATAGGCGATAAGGGGTGTCTGACTACTCGGCTTGAGGACGACCGCGTTTCCCGCGATGAGGGACGGACAGAGCTTCCGGGCGACCATGGCGGCGGGAAAGTTCCAGGGCGTCATCGCGGCCACGACGCCCACGGGCATCCGGAGCATCATGACCGTGCGGTCCGGCACGTCTGCGGGCACGACCGTGCCCTCCATCCGGCGGCCGAAGCCCGCGAAGTAGTCGAAGTGGTCGATCGTCCCGTCGATCTCGCCGAGGGCCTCGGGGTCGAAGGGTTTGCCCTGCTCCTGGGTGAGGAGGCGCGCGAGATTCTCCCTCTGGGCCGCGAGCAGGTCGTGGGCCCGTTGGAGGACCCGGGCGCGGTCCTTCGCGGGGATCCGGGCCCACGCTTCCTGAGACCCAGCGGCCGCCTCGAGGGCGGCTCTCGCGTCTTCTCGCGTCCCTCTCGGCACGCGACCGAGGACCTTCTCCGTGGCCGGGTTCACGCTGTCGATGAACTCGCGAGACTCACTTTCGACCCACTTGCCGCCGATGAACAACTGTTCCGTCAACGCTTTGTGCACCGTCATGCCGCGATACCTCCCCACAGACCCATGGCGCTAAGGCGAGTCCCCAATCTTAAGTCTGTGGATGGATCGATGTCCACACAGGGACGCACGTCGCCCCAAGGCCTTATCCGCCGCGGGGCATTTCGGGGAATGTGCCTCGACTCGAAGGCATCCTTTGCCCCACCGTCACCTTTTACGATTCGAAGGGCGCCCTCGACTTGGACAGCTTCCGGACGCATGTTGAGAATCTCATCGCCCGGAGGATTCACGGAGTCTTTGCCGTGGGGACGATGGGGGAGTTCACGCTCCTGGATGAGGCGGAGCGCCGCTCCCTCGCGGAGGCCGCCACAGAGGTCGTCTCGGACAAGGGCCTCGTGATCATCGGTACGGGTAGCCCTCGTACGGACACGGCGATCGCATTGTCTCGACACGCGGAGGACGTGGGCGCCCACGCGGTCGCGGTCGTCTCGCCTTTCTACATGAGGCCCAGCGAGGAGGGCCTCCGTCGTCACTACGAGGCGGTGCGTCGAGCGGTAAGCATCCCTCTTCTCGCCTACAACCTGCCGTCCTTCACGGGATACGCCCTGGAGCGAGAAGTCATTGCGGAACTCGCCGAAGATGGGATCCTCCAGGGACTCAAAGACTCCGAGGGGGACCTGGCGAAGGACCTGGAACTCCTTGCGACCCTTCCCAGGGACTTTGCCCTCTTCACGGGCGCGGATCCCCTGGTCTTCGCCGTCCTCGCCCAGGGGGCTGCCGGAGGAGTCCTGGGAACGAGCAACTTGTTTCCCGCGAAGTTGGCCGAGCTGTACGAGCTCGTCCGGGAGGGCAAGCTCGAGGCTGCGGCGGGCATCCAGGCGGGAGTCGCTCGCCTGTCCGAAGCGATCCAGACCGGGCCCTTTCCCGCAGCGACGAAGTATATGGTGGAGAGAATCTGGGGGCTTCATTCCTCCCTTCGGCTGCCCGTCACTCCCCTCTCCGAAGCGGAAAGGAAGCGAGTCGACGAAATCCTGAAGCCCTTTCTCGGGACGTGGCACTGAGGAGAGCCGCGCAGCCGCTCGGCCCATCCGGAGGCCGCAAGGAATTAATTCCCACGGGGGCGTCTCGCGGGCGGTGAAGCCCCCATGGCCGCACGTCGCAGACGCGTGACGACGTCGACGCTCCACAGCCAGAGGATGCGCCGTCAGGCGCCCGAAATCGATGCCCTGAAACTCGGCGCCGACTGGGACCTCGAGGACCTCTCCAAACCCTGGGTTCTCGTCGAATCCTCCTACGGAAAGTCCATGCCGTGTACGATGCACCTGGATCGGTTGCGCCTGAAGGTCGAGGAGGGAGTCTGGGTGCGAGGGGGCGCTCCCGCGTTTCACTACTTCACGGGCATCAACGACGGCATCATGCAGGGCACGGAGGCGATGCGATACTCCCTCCTCTTCCGCGACCTCACGTCCTTTGGAGTCGAGGTCCACTTTCGAGGGGGCCACTTCGACGGTATGGTCCTCATCGCCGGCGAGGATAAGGACGCTCCGGGACACCTCGAGGCCGCTGCACGCCTCGGTGACTTTCCCGCGATCTTCGTCCCTGCAGGCAGCATGGAACCCGGACCCGAGCTCGGCCGCGGCCTGGGACCCATGACCCTCGAGAAGGTCGGCACGATTTTCAGCATGCTCAAGCGCGGGGAAATCGCCAAGGAGGAGTACGAATGGCTACGGCACGCAGCCTGTCCGAATTTCGGCACATGCGCCTTCATGGGGACCGCAGAGACAATGCAAGTCATGGCGGAAGCCCTTGGGCTCGCCCTCCCGACGTCCGCCTGCGTTCCCGCGTCGCGCCGACTCATCAACGAACTCGCCCGGGAGGCCGGAGTCCAGATCGTCGCGAACATCGAGAACGGCCTCCGGACGCGGGACATCCTGACCCGTGAGGCGTTCGAGAACGCCCTCATGGTCCATGCGGCCATCGGCGGATCGACAAATGCACTGCTCCATCTGCCGGTGATTGCGAAGGAAGCGGGTATCCGCCTCACCTTGGATGACTTCGATGAGCTGAACCGGAAGGTCCCGTGGCTCGCGAACGTGCGACCTTCGGGATTCCATCCCACGAACCGCTTCTGGTTCGCCGGTGGAACCCAATACGTGATCCAGCAGCTCCGGGCTCGACTTCATATGAACTGCCTCACAATCACCGGGAAATCCCTGGGCGCGAACCTGAAGGAACTCGAGCGACGCGCCTTCTTCGAGAAGGCCAAGCGGTACCTCGTGCAGTACGGCGTGGAAGCGTCCGATGTCATCCGGCCACGGACCAAACCCATGGATACGGCGGGCGCCGTCGCCGTCCTCCATGGGAACATCGCGCCGGAAGGTGCCGTCGTCAAGCACTCCGCCCTGCCGCCTCGGATGCGTCGCTTCAAGGGCACGGCCCGGCCCGTGGATGGGCAGGGTGCGGCCCTGAAGGCAATCTATCGCGGCGACGTGAAGCCGGGAGATGTCCTGATCATCCGAAACGAGGGGCCCCGTCGAGGCTGCCCGGAGCAGTTCTATGTCACGGAAGCGATATCTTCGAGCCGAGAGCTCTATGAATCCGTCGCCTTGGTCACGGACGGCCGGTTCAGCGGAGCGAGTCGCGGCCCGGCAATCGGCCATGTATCTCCCGAGGCAGCCGCGGGAGGTCCAATCGGGGCCGTAAGGCGAGGCGACGTCATCGAAATCGACATCGACCGTCGTCGCCTCGACGTAACCGGCATCAACGGGCGGGATGTGGGAGCCGCGGGCGCGTCAAAGACGCTGCGAGAGAGGTTGAAGCGGAAGAGGGCACCCCACTGGGAGGCTCCGCCCGGCATCCTCTCCATCTACTCGGACCTGGCGACCTCGGCGGCCGAGGGCGGTTACTTCCGGCGTGGCTTCGCCCGAGAAGTCACTTGAACCCTACGGGAACTCGTGGCGCGTCGTCGGCATAGGTGATCGCTCTCGCACGCCCCCCTCAGATCGCCGAGGTGCGAGCCCATCCGGCACGACGGCGACCGCATCGATCTCCACGAGCCAGTTCTCGTCAGCAAGTCCGCGCACCACAACGCCCGTGGCAGCGGGATACGGCACGCGAAGGAATTCACGTCGAACCTCGCGAAGGGTGGGGAAATGGGATCGGTCAGTGACGTACGCGGTCATCTTGACGATGTCGTCCATCGAGGACCCAGCCGATTCGACGACCCTCTGGAGGTTCTTGAACACTTGAACCGTCTGCGCGGAAATGTCACCCCGTCCGACGAGCTGGCCTCTCTCATTCAGAGGCACCTGACCCGAGACGAACAGTAGCGTTCCTCGTGGAACCTTCATTCCCATCGAATAGTCGCTCACGGGCACATGCACACCCGCGGATGTCACGCTCTCTCTCAAGCGAATCTCTCCTCAGCGCCGATGGAATTCGACCTCGAAAGAGGTTTGGAGGCCTTTCAGCAGGCCCGCGAGCCTACGATTCGACGGACGGCTCGTGCGAAAAGAGCTGTGAGGGGCGCCTCAGAGAGTGCGCCCCTCTCCCGCTGGGTTACAGGGCTCCACGTCTGCGAAGTCCAACCTGGCTACCAGTTCGGCATGAATTCGTAGTCGATGCCAGGGGACACGACGTGTGCGAGATCCGGTCTGGGTCCGCCGTCGAAGTTGAATGATCTGACGGCCGTGTGTTTTAGGTAGACGACCGGACTCTCGACGACCTCGCCTGTATCGACGCTGACGAGCTCATGAAAATGCACGTAGCCGCGAGCCTTCAGCGTCCGGGTTGTGTCAACATCCAAATCCGCCGGCGCGGGCCCGATGATACCGTGAACCTGGAACAGGAAGACCCCGTACGGTTCCCCGTTGGCCCACCACGGTGCCGTACCTGCCATCCACGGTCCTACGTTGTAGTGTCGTCCAACCACTTGGTACGGATCGTCCTCGGCCTGAATCCATGTGTGCCCCGGGACGTCTGTCCGGCCCTGGATGCTTCCCGGGCCGAGGAAGTAATAGAGCTCGCCCTCGACCTCGACGGCAAATCCGTGCTCGAAGTCGGAAGGGTTTCGATCCCAGGTTGGAACCGCCGAGGCCGACTGCGCCAGGACGACAGCCGTCAGGAGGACCAACCCCAAACTAAGCGACTTTCTCACATTCTCACCCCGATTCTCCCAGTCGTTCTGCTTTCGCAAGGAGGAGTGTGGACCATCCTAGCGCTGCTCTTATGATTCTCCTCCAAACCTGAAAGTACGGTTCCAAGGGTTTCAGCCTGCGTAGAGTCAGCGACGCAGGACGAAACCGGGTGGCCTAGGCCCCAAGCACCGCGTGAGACTTATGCGCGGCCTGCAAAATCCTGCTCCTGCGATCCTCGGGTCGGCAATTCGGGCTCTCAACCCAACGAACTTCGAGGCGGAGGTTCAGTGGGCTCGACCGGATTCGAACCGGTGACCTTCACCGTGTCAAGGTGACGTCATAACCACTAGACCACGAGCCCAGCGGGCCTCGCCATGGACCGATGGGTCTTAAGGGTTTTCAGGCGGCCTCCAGAGGAACCCTCACTCCAAGGCCTTCAAGATGGCTCGACAGAAGGCGGGGAGGTCGTCGGGGAAACGGGACGTGATCAGGTTGCCGTCCACAACGACTTCTTCGTCGACCCACTTCCCCCCCGCGTT
>CAYGBO010000017.1:32745-37844 GCA_964348145.1 uncultured Methanomassiliicoccales archaeon | reverse complement strand
GTTCCACGGAACGGGAGCAGTTCCACGAGAAGGCCACCGCGAAGGTGAGACGCGACCCGTCGGCAGAGCGCTGAGGCCCGTCGGATCAGAAGGGCAACTTGCTCAGGGCGATCGCCAGGGGCAGGAGGGCCCCGTCCCGCCCGAGGAACCGCGCGGCCTGAAGGGCCGCGTTCAGGTAGATGATCGTGTGCTCCTTCTCCCCGACCGTCCAGTTTCCGTAGAAGTCGACGACCCTCGCGAGGATCTCGTCGAGGGGGACGCCCGCTTCGAGGGCCCCCCGGACGGTCGCCTCCGCGGGAGGGGACTTGTACCGAAGGCTCGCCTCGAGGGCCTGCAGGATCGATTCGCGGTCCGCCGTCTCGGGCTCGCCGAGCCTCAGGAAGTCGGGGTAGCCGAAGCGCGACGTGAGGGTGCGGTAGAGCTTCCAGAGGAGCCATGTGTTCTCCGACTGTGTGAGGGACGAGGACGCGAGCCGGGCCGCGTGGACGAGGCTCAGGGTGTGCCCGAGGAACCCGGGGTCCGCGCTCGCGGCGACGAGGAGGGGCCGATACGCGATGTCCGCCTGGCCTTCGAAGGCAAGGGCTTGGAGGACCGCCTCGACGCGGTCGAACTCCCAGGCCTCCACGAGCTCGCCGAGCACGGCCACGTCTGGCACGCCCGATCCGGGGCCCTCCCGCGGCGGGATGTCGACGGTTCGGGTCCCGGCGAGGGCCGTCGCTTGCCCGTATCCGAGGTTCGCGAGGGGGACATACCCCGCGGGCGGCCCGAGCCCGCCGGCGGCCTGTGTGTATCCGACGGCGACGGCGAGATTGTGGCCGAGCCGACCCAGATCGTCGAGGGCCGTGCGCACGGCGAGATGGGAGGCGGCCTCCATGCCGAACTCCACCGCGACCCGCACGAGGAGGGGCGCGGCCTGCTCCCCGAGGCCCTTGCCCACGGCCTTGCGGTACGCGGCCTCGAGGTCCTCGCGCCCGGCGGCGGGCAGGGCGCGGGCGCGGGCCTCCGCCTGGGCCACCGTGAGGGGCCTCTTGGGCAGGCTGAAGTTGTAGAGCACGAGGAACCGCAGGAGCCCGAGACCTCCGGGGGGCCGGGTGAGGAGCAGCAGCTCGCGCGCCGCTTCCACGGTCAGCACCCCGTGAGGGGTGTGCAGCTGCGGGTCGTCGTGGTTTGAGATGACGAGGAGAAGTGCCTGCAGGATCGGAGCGGCGTTCGCAGGATCCTTCGCGAGCCCGTCGAAGAGCCGGATCCCCTTCTCGTGCTCGAAGGTCGGAAGGAGGGCGAGGAAGCGTTCGAGATCCCCCGAGCTCATCGCGTTTGCAGAATGGGACAGCGTGTATTAGGTTGTCGTAAGGACCGGGAGGAGGGCTGCCTTTCGGGATCCCGCGTTTGCCAGCATCGGTGAGGATGGGGTTCGTCCGAAACTCGGCTTTCACGAACCGCCGTGCTTGGCGTCCGTCGAGAGGAGGGCGAGGGGCTCGTCGATCTCGGGGCCGCGGACGTATTATTCCGCCGTGCCGCCTTTCCGGGAGTGAAGGAACCCAGCCGCTCCCGACATCTTCAGCCAGCTTCACCGAGGTCTCGGTCCCCCTGTCTCATCCGCAGACCCTACCGCCAGCACATCCCGCGCAATTCTAGATCGTCCAGCATACCACAGGGCAGCATAGATTGTGAAGAAGGCAAAGGATAGTGTGTATGCCATCAGCCACGGGAAGAAGAACGGCCCCGCGTCGGGGTTAACCGAGGCGGAAAGGACCAGCTGGACCCCGACGGCCGCGACTGCGACAACCAACACGATTCCCTTCCGTTTCACACCTTTGGTTTCAGATCGGACTAAGGATGAGTCCCGGGTAGTTCCGAGGCGGTCCGCATACCACAATACAACATAGATCGAAAGGAGGGCCAACGGCAATGTGTAAGCCATGAGCCATGGAAAGAAGAGCGGTCCTGCTTCAAGAGAGAAGGAAAGAATCGACTGGACCGCGAACGCCGCGATTGCGGTAACCAATACTGCCTTCCTTCGTCCTACATCCGTGGGAGTGCGCCCCGTTCTAACAGCGTGTAGCAATCATGTATGCATGCCATCAAGGGTACAAGGACCATTAGGAGACACGCTAAGGCTAGCACGGCGCACACCGGCACGACGGCAAAGAAACAGGTGATGGGGAGCGCCATGCCGCAGAGGGTTCCGAATAATCCAGCGTACAATGCCGTGTTAAAGATCCCGAAGTAGCACCTCCCGATGCAGAGCAACCCCTGTGTGGGTGCCTCCTGGACAAGATGATTGAGTTCATGCGCAATGCAGACCTGAGGCCCGTAGATGATCCATTCCCACCAGGAGCACCCATGCAGCCCGCTGGGGTCTCGGCTGCTTACCGGATTGTTCCCGACGTACGCATACACGTTCGGCCCGTCGACCATCCCCGCGGGGTCCCGCGACAGGAACCGGCCCGTGATCGGGTCGTAGTACGTCGCCCGGTAGTTCGTCACGCAGTCGAGGGCGTAGCAGTAGTAGCAGTGGTGCTCGCATCCGATGTATGGGTCAACCTGATAACCATGTTCCTACAACGTACAGGGCTGGAGGATCGGCCGCGGAGAACATGGTCCCACCCTCATGGGACCAAGCCCCCTTTGTCCATGTCGATCATGTCGCGTAGCCGGCTCTGAGCGGCCTCCAGCTGGGGACGGTTGACTTCATCCACGGCCTTCCACATCCCGTAGAGCTCTTGTGCGATCGGGAAGATTCCCCCCTCTGATGCCAGGCCCAGCGACAAGGCGGTTTCAAGCGCGTAGACGAGATCCGTCAAGGCCCGAGACGGCCCACGCGGCAGGGGCGTTCGTAGGATCTGCCCCAGAGATGACCGCTGCTTTCGCTCAAGCCATTGGTCCTCTCGCTGAAGGAAGCGTTCGAGACCCTCTAGATCTTTTGCAGAGAGGACCCAGCCGGCTCCGCCAACGTTCTCCTCAAGGTGAGCGACGGTCGAAGACCCGACGAGGGCGCACAGCACTCCAGGCTGGGAGAGGACCCATGAGATCGCCACCTGAGCCGGCGTCTTCCCGTAGTGCTTGCCCAGCTCGGCCATCTTCTCCGCCACCCGCCGGCCGGACTGGGAGCGCTCCCGTTGGAACAGGGGGTCGATGTTCCGGATGTCTCCGGGTTCAAAGCGTGGCTGCTCCCCAAACCTCCCCGTGAGCAGTCCCCGCCCGGTCACGCTAAAGGCGATCGCTCTTGTGCCATATGCTCCGCACAGCGGCAGGAGCTTCTTGCGCGACTCCCGGGCTACTGCGCTGAGTTCCAAGAGCACCGAAAAGACCTCCCCCGCTCTGAGATGCGCTTCGACCCGAGCCGGGGGGAGGTGGCCGACCCCGTAGTGGCGAATCTTCCCCTCCTGCACGAGCTCCTCCAGCGCGCCCACAGTCTCCTCGATGGGCGTGTCCGGATCGTCGAAGTGAACCTGGTAGAGATCGATGTAATCCGTCTGCAGCCTCTTCAGGCTCTCCTCACAGGCCTTCTTCACGTGCGAGCTTGAGAGATTGGGCTTCAATCCCCCTCGAATTCCCACCTTGGTGGCGACATAGACCTCATGACGGATGCACTTGATGGCGTCGCCAAGGATTCGCTCTGCGTCGCCGTAGGTCTCAGCCGTGTCAAAGAAGTTGACCCCCAGCTCATGAGCGCGCTGGAGCATCCGCTTGAACTCTGCGGTGTCCTTGGTCCCGTAGACGCCGCTCAAGGCATAGCAGCCTACCCCGACTTCAGAGACCCTGAGGTCCATATGGGTGCGGAATTCCACACGTCGCCTCCTTCGGTCTTCTCCTCCCAGGTGGGCGAAAGGGGTTCCCTCCTACATAGGCATACACGTTCGGCCCATCGACCATCCCCGCGGAGTCCTTCTGGACGAGCCGCCGTGCCACGGGATCGTACACCCGCGCGGGGTAGTGTTGCAGCTAGGAGCCCGAATCGGCTTCGCGGCCTATGTCCTGGCGCGGGTTCGCCAGGGGTCGGAGGCGCGGCTCGCTGGGGGAGCTACTACGACAGGAATTCTTCACTGACGGCAGGCGCTGCCACGTGCAGCGAGGGCGATAGCCCCGAGGCCGAGGTAGCCCCTGCCCGAGCCGATGATTACCGGGAGGAAGACCGCATTGTCCTGAGCAGAAGATCCGGTGAGGAGTGCAATGAGTGCCAGCGACCAGGCTGCCGTCGAACACAACACGGCCGCTACACGAACTCCTAGAGGGGACTGCCGCGCCATGTACCTTTCGTCAACCTGTAAGCTAGCGGAAAGACAAGGGCAGCTGCTAGGGGGGCCTCCAGGGCGGCCACAACCGCGAAGAACCCGTCGACCAAAGCGTGTTCCTCCTAGTAGTTGGGCCAGATCGATTCAGGAGCAAGGTACGTCCCCGCGAACCAAAGACCTTTGTAGCCGCCCAACTCGTCGATGAACGAAAGCCGCAGTTCGGTCACCGTGATACCGGCGGCAATCGCGGGGACGAACGGTGCGAGCACCGCGCAAGAATGCCCGGCGGGACTCGTGACCGCCTCCGCGCGGACACACGAGGGGAGTGAGCTGGAGTCTCGAATTCACGCCGAGTTCATCTCACTCGGGAAACTCTTATACGGAACGGCATCCTTCGATTCCGCGCCATGCCGCCCTACGACACGATCGTCATCGGCTCCGGTCCCGCCGGACTCACCGCCGCCATCTATGCGACCCGGGCGAACCTCAAGACCCTCGTCGTCGCGGGCCAGGTCGCGGGGGGGCAGCTCATGCTCACCTCGGACGTGGAGAACTACCCCGGCTTCCCGAAGGGCATCCTCGGACCCGAACTCATGGAGCTCTGGCGCAAGCAGGCGGAGCGGTTCAAGGCGGATTTCGTGGACGACGACGTCACGCGCGTGGACTTCGCCTCGAGACCCTTCCGCGTCATGGTGGGCGACGAGACCCACGAGGGGAAGACGGTCATCCTCGCGGCGTTGCTGGTGACGACTGCCACCTGGCTTCCGTTTCAGCGTCTCGGCAACGAGTTCATCCCGCCACTGTACGAGGGCGATTTCTTGTGGATGCCGACGACCGATCCAGGCATCTCCATCACGAAATCCA
>CAYGBO010000017.1:28274-32735 GCA_964348145.1 uncultured Methanomassiliicoccales archaeon | reverse complement strand
TGGGCGACGAGACCCACGAGGGGAAGACGGTCATCCTCGCGACGGGTGCGACCGCGAAATGGCTCGGCCTTCCGAACGAGGAGCGCCTCATGGGCAAGGGCGTCTCTGCGTGTGCGACCTGCGATGGCTTCTTCTTCAAAGGCCTCGACGTGGTCGTCGTGGGTGGCGGCGACACCGCGATGGAGGAAAGCCTGTTCCTGTCGAAGCTCTGCGAGAGCGTGACGATCGTCCATCGCCGCGATGCGTTCCGCGCGAGCAAGATCATGCAGGAGCGCGTCCTCGCCACGAAGAACATCCGGACCATCTGGGACTCCGAGGTCGTGGACGTGGTCGGCGATCAGAAGGTCGAGGGCGTGCGGATCAGGAACAAGAAGACGGGCAAGGAATCGGAGATCAAGGCCCAGGGACTCTTCATCGCGATCGGCCACAAGCCGGCCACGGACCTCTTCAAGGGCCAGATCGACCTCGAGAAGGGGTACATCGTCCTGCGCCCCGGCGACGGATACGCGACGGCAACGTCCGTGGGAGGGGTGTTCGCGGCGGGCGACGTGCACGACTTCCGATACCGCCAGGCGGTCACCGCGGCCGGGTTCGGATGCATGGCCGCCATGGACGTGGAGCACTGGCTCCAGAAGCAGGGCGCCTGAATCCTTCATCCTGTGTTCCGGAGGCCGTGGGCGATTCCCGTGATCGTGAGGAGGATCGCTCGGAGGAGTTCGGGCCCGTCATCCCGGAATCGCCTCTTGCGTTCGAGCAACGCGACCTGGATGTAGCTCACCGGGTCGATGTAGGGATTTCGCCTCGCGATGGAATCCTTGAGGGAAGGGCTCGAATCGAGGATCTCCTTCGCCTCGGTCACCTGGAGGATTTGGCGGACCGCGCGGTCGTGCTCATCCTGGATCCTCCCGAGGATGCGCCGTCGCACGACCGCATCCGAGACGAGGTCCGCGTAGCGACGGGCGATCGTCATGTCCGTCTTCCCGAGGACCATGTGGCCCATGTCGAGGAGGGCGCCAAAGTAGGGCCATTCCTGGGCCATCCGACGCAAGAGCGCGCGGTCCCCCTCGGACTCGAGGGCCGTCCCGATGCCGTACCAGCCCGGGAGGAGGTGCCGGGTCTGCGTCCAGGCGAAGACCCAGGGGATCGCGCGGAGGTCGTCGATCCGCAACGTCCCCCGGCGGCTCGCGGGTCGGGAGCCCAGGTGGAGTTCCGCGATCTCGTGGATGGGAGAGGCCTCCGCGAAGTACACGGGAAGGCCCGAATCCTCCTGCACGAGTTCCTCGTAGGCCCGGCGGGACGCGGCGGACATCCGGTCCATGGAGGCGACCCAGTCCTTCCGGGGTTCGACGAGGGATCCGCTCGCCGCGGACAGGAGTCCGCTCACGAGCTGTTCCGTGGTCCGGAGGGCCGTGCGAGGATCGAAGTACTTCGTCGTGAGGATCTCGCCCTGCTCCGTGATCTTCACGCGCCCCACGGCCATCTCCGGGGGCAAGGCCCGCATCGCGTGGAACGTCGGCTCGCCCCCGCGGCTGATGGATCCACCGCGTCCGTGAAAGATCGTGAGGACGACGCCCGCGGATTCGGCGTGACGGGCCAGATCGCGCTGCGCCCGGTAGAGGGCCCACCGCGAGGCGAAGATCCCGCCGTCCTTCATGCTGTCACTGTAGCCGACCATGACCTCCTGCCGCCATCCCCGCGCGCGAAGGTGGTGACGGTACGAGGGATCTTCGTAGAGGGTCCCCGTCGTGGCCCCGCATCTCTCGAGATCGTCCATCGTCTCGAAGAGAGGGGCGATGTCGATGTGGCTGAAGCCCTCCTTCAGGTCCACGAGGCGGAGGACCTTCGCGAGGAGGAGCATCTCGAGGACGTCGCTCGGCCGGGACGCCATGCTCAGGATGACCGTGTGCATCATCGACTCGCCGTGGACCTGCTGGACCTCCTGGAGCGCGCGGAGGGCCTCGAGGGCTCGGGCCCCCTCCCCCGTCAGGCGAACCTCCTTGGGACGGAACCTCGAGGCGATCAGCTCGGACAGGAGGCGACCCTTCTTCGTCTCGTCGAGCCGGGCGTAACCCTTCGCCTTCCCCGAGGCGGCGAGGATCTGACCCACCGCCGCCCCCACGTCGCGGGCGTTCAGCCGGAGATCCAAGGACGCGAGGTGGAACCCGAAGGTCTCGACCTGGCGCACGAGGTCCTCGAGGGGGCCCTCGGCCTCGGAGGTCGCCCCGTTCTCCCGCAGGGACGTCTGCACCAAGGCGAGGTCTGCGATTAGCTCATCGGGGCCCGTGTAGCCCCCCCGCCGGCCCGCAAGGGCGGAGGCCACGCGGTGGGCCATGAACGCGACCTTCGTCCGATGGGGTTCGTCCGGGAAGCGCGCGCGGATCTCCCGCCATGCCTTCGGGTGCGCTCTCCGGTCCCGTCGGAGGGAAGCCGCGAGGGCCTCGGAGGGACGAACGTGCCGAACGCTCTGCGTCAGGGTGTCCACGAGATCCCGGAGGGTCGACTCGTACCGGCGCAGGAGGAAGGCCCGTTGCCATCGGGCGGCCTCCCGAATCGTCTCCGGCGTGACGTTCGGGTTTCCGTCCATGTCGGCACCTCGCCAGGAGCCGAACCGGAGGAAGGTGGGCACCCTCGAGTTCCCAGGGCCATAGGCGTTCTCCAGGGATCGGGCGAACTCCCGGTAGAGGGCCGGGATGAGGTCCACGACAGTGTGCTCGAAGTAGTAAATCCCCATGCGGATCTCGTCAATCACGGTCGGCTTGCGGAACCGCAGCAGGTCGCTCTGCCAGAGCCCCGTGGCCTCCCGCTTGAGGGCGCGCCGCACGTCCCAGCTTTCCGCCGGGGTGAGCCGCTCGAGCTCGAAGCGATACAAGGCCCTCTGGATCCGACGGAGTCGCTCCAGGACCGTCCGCCGCTTCGGCTCCGTGGGATGGGCCGTGAAGACGAGTTCGACGTCGAGGGATTCCAGGATCCTGCTGGCTGCCGCGGCGTCCAGGCCGCGGGCCTTCAACGCGAGGAACGTGGCCTCCAGGGAGTCGGGTGGGGGCCGACGGGAAAAGGCGAGGGCCCGAGCATGCCGGACGACGTCGATGTCCTCCACGAGGTTCAGGAGCTGGAAGTAGAAGGCGAAGGCGCGCACGACGCCGATCGCCTGCTCCACGGAGAGGGACTTCGCGAGGCTCTGGACCTCCCGGTACGCGTCCGGATCGGACACGGTCCGAATCCGTCGGCACTGATCCTGGAAGGCGTCCACGAGGTCAGCGACCTCCGGCCCGGCCTCTTCGCGGAGCACCTCCCCCACGACGTCCTCTACGACGTGCAGGTCGTCCTCGATCGTCCGTGCGTCCCCGGCCATGTGCCCTCCGGGAAGGAAGAGCCGACGAAAAGGCTTCTGGCCGGCATCCCGTCCGATTCCAGACGCTTGTCGATAGGACGAAACGTTGAAGTCCCGAGGGTCCTTCGTCGCGATGAGGATTGATCGGGATGGTCCGGATCTTCCGCGGCGGCGTCCTCGACGAGCGCTTCGAGGGCTCCGTTGTCGTAATCGGGCCGAAGCCGACCCAGATGACCGGGCTCGTGCGGGGCGACCTCTTCGTCCGAGACAACAGCGTGTGCGAGGTCGTCGGCATGGTGTCGGGGAACGTCCTCGCGGAGCGCACGGGGAGGGCGATCCTCAGGGGAATGGTCACGAAGGCCGCGAAGACAACGGGCGGGGACCTCGAGATCTACGGCATGGTCGCCGGCGACGTGGTCAACGAAGGAGGACGCGTCTACGTGGACAAAGGCGCCGTCGTGAAGGGGAAGGTGATCGGCGAGACGCAGGACGCGCCCCCGGGGCCGGGCCCTTCCTCCGCTCCCTCACCGACGGCGTCGGGAGCGCCGCGGGCGCCGGGCTGATGAGGAGTCACGGCACGAGCACGATCTTCCCGAAGTGGTCCCCCGCCTCGATCTTCCGATGGGCCTCCTTCGCATCCTTGAGGGGGAGGACGCTGTCGACGACGGGTTTGATCCGGCCCGCCTGGACCTCCTCAAGGCCCCGGAGGAGTTCCGCCTTGCTCCCCTGGTGGGAGCCGAGGAGGTTCAGCTGCTTGTTGAACAGGTACCGCAGGTCCGTCTTCGCCTCGAAGCCCGTCGTGTTCCCGCAGATCACGAGGCGGCCGCCCCAGGCCATGGACGCGATGCTGCGCTCCCACGTCGCCGCGCCCGTGTGCTCGAACACGACATCGACGCCCTTCTTGTTCGTGATCCGGCGCACCTCCTTGACGACGTCCTGGGTGTTGTAGTTGATCACCGCGTCCGCCCCGAGCTTCTCCGCGCGCGCACACTTCTCGTCCGTGCCCGAGACCGCGAGGACCCGGGCCCCCAGCAGCTTCGCGACCTGGATCCCGATGACGCCGATCCCGCTCGACGCGCCCCACAGGAGGAGATCCTCGCCCTGCCTGAGCTGGGCGCGGGTCACGAGCA
>CAYGBO010000017.1:26458-28264 GCA_964348145.1 uncultured Methanomassiliicoccales archaeon | reverse complement strand
CAGGGCGGACTCCGCCATCGCCTCCCTTTCCCTACACGCGGCCCGGGCGGTGGCGCGGCGGTCGTGGAGCCCCCGGTCGGCGGCGCGAAGGTGGTCGCGGGATCGAGCAATCCCGACAAAGTCGCGGCGATTAAAAAAGAGCTGGGCGCGGGTCACGAGCATGTGCCATACGGTCAGGAGGACGAGCTGCATCGATGCCGCGTCCTCCCAGGAGAGGTTCGTGGGCTTCGGGATGACGTTCGCCTCGGGGAGCCGGGCGAACTCTCCATAGGACCCGTCGAGGGGGCCCGTCTGGAACCCCCAGATCTTGAACCTCCGGCAGAAGTATTCCCGCCCCGAGGTGCAGGCCTCGCAGATCCGGCAGGAAAGGGCGGGATGGACGACCACGGGATCCCCCTTCTTGACGGCGGACACCGCGGAGCCGACCTCCGCGACCTCCCCGGAGGCATCCGACCCGGAGATGTGGGGCAGGTCGAACTTCATTCCGGGGAGGCCCCGCCTCGCCCACACGTCATTGTAGTTCGTGCCGATCGCGCGCACCCGGACGAGGACGTCCGTGGGTCCGATCGTGGGCTCCGGCACATCCTCGTATCTCAGGACGTTCAAATCGCCGTGCTCGTGGAAGACGACGGCCTTGATGGCGAATCCCCTCCTCGGGGACCCCGGAAGGATGGGGACATTATAACGATTACTTACCCGCGCCGTCGAATAGCTACATATACGGTCCACCGAATCCGGCGGCGATCGGGTACCATGACGAACGTGAAGGCCGTCTTGAGGGTGCGGATGAGCGAGCGGGACGCCCATTATGGCGGGAAGCTCGTGCCCGGCGCGCGGGTCCTCGAGCTGTTCGGCGACCTGGCGACGGAGCTCGCGATCCGCCACGACGGGGACGAGGGCCTCCTCGCCGGATACGAGCGCGTCGAGCTGAAGGCGCCCGTGTTCGCGGGGGACTTCATCGAGGCCACGGGGGAAATTGTGCGCGTGGGGAACACGTCCCGGACGATCGATTTCCGAGCGGTGAAGTACATCGCGCCCCGCGCGGATGTGAGCAGCTCCGCGGCGGACCTGCTTCCCGATCCCGTCGTCGTGGCCCTGGCGCGAGGGACGACGGTCGTCAAGAAGGACCGCCAGAGGGCCCCGAAGCCTCCTTCCTCGTGAGGTACTCCTTTCGGAGCTGACGCCGGAGGTTCTTCCCGGAGGGTCCCTTGGGGATGTGGTCGATGAAGTGGATCTCCTTCGGGACCTTGTAGTCCGCGAGGCGCTCCTTGCAGAAGGCGACGATGTCCTCCGGCGCAACTCGGGATCCGTCCCGACGCTCGACGAAGGCAACGACCTCCTCCCCCAGGAGCGGGTGGGGCACCCCGACGGCGGAGGCGTTCCGCACGTGGGGGTGGGCGAAGAGCACCTCGTCGATTTCCCGCGGGTAGATCTTCTGGCCTCCTCGGTTGATCATGTCCTTCTTGCGGTCCACAATGAAGAGGTAGCCGTCCCCGTCGACGTATCCGATGTCGCCCGTGTGGAACCAGCCGCCCTTGAACGCCTCGCGGGTTGCCTCCTCGTTGCCCCAGTACCCGGGGAAGATGTTCCAGCCGCGGAGGATCACTTCGCCCGCATCCCCAGGGCGCACGATACGGCCGGTTTCATCGACGACGCGGATCTCGTTGCACGCGAGGGGGACGCCCACGGATCCGGCCTTCGATCTCTCGGGAAGGTTCAGGGTCGAATAGCACGCGCTCTCCGTGAGACCGTAGCCCTCGAGGATGGGCACGCCGAAGCGTTCCTCCCAGGCATTCAGGACTTCCA
>CAYGBO010000017.1:17493-26318 GCA_964348145.1 uncultured Methanomassiliicoccales archaeon | reverse complement strand
CAGGACCAGAACCGATGGGAGCTGAACTTCCGAGCGAGGATGACGGATCCGCCGACCCGGATGCTCGTCATCACAGACACGAACTGGGCCTCCGTATGAAAGAGGGGCAGGAAGCACAGGATCCGGAGGCTCGAGTCGAGGCCTGCCACGCTCACGAAACACTCTGCCGCGGCGAGGAAGTTCGCGTGGGTGAGGACGGCCCCTTTGGGATGGCCGGTCGTACCCGACGTATACAGGATCTCGCAGGGATCCGTGGGCCGAATCTCAAGGGGCGGCGCCTCGACCGCGAAGCCGTCCAAGGCGCCTTCGAGATCCCCGTCGACTCGGAGGACGTGTTGAAGGGCGGGCAAGCGGCCCCGCACCTGTTCGATCTTCCCCGCGCCGGCGGCGTCCGTGACGACGATGGAGGACTTCGAGTCGTCGAGGATGAACGCCAACTCGGGCGGCTTCAGGTCTGGGTTCACGGTCCCCGCAAGGCAACCGGCGCGCATGGCACCGAAATACGCGAAGAGGAACTCCGGGCTGTTCGGGACGACCACGGAGACGGGCTGGCCAGGGACCGCCTCGAGTTTGCGGAGGTAGTGGGCCATCTGGTTCACGCGGGCGGTGAAAGTCCCGTACGTGTACGTTCGGCCGTCCTCCACATAGGTCAGAAAACGACCGTCGCGGTTTTCGTTGGCTCTGGCCTCCAGCAAGGAGACCAGGGTGTCCCCTCCGACCACGCTGTCACGCCCTGACACGGTGAGCTCGCATATGAAGGTTAGGATTGATTGCATGCCCGACGGAATGACAAGGATTTTCGTCCGGCCGAAAAAACGACTTGCCTTTCGACGGATGCCGTCATCCCCCCGAGGGGCGCATCCTTTTATTCGACAATTCGCGTGTTCATCGTCGATGGTCGAAATCACAATTACCTACTGCGTCCCCTGCCGCTTCCAGTCCAAGGCGATTCGGGATGCCGACGCCCTTCTCCGAGAATTCAGCGAACGCGTGGCGGGGCTCCGCCTCATTCCGGGCGACCACGGGGTCTACGACGTCTCCTTGGACGGCGAGGTCGTCTTCTCCTTGGACGCGGAGCGTACGGGGTTCCCCGAGAGCGGGGAGCTGATCCGTCGGATCCGGGCGCGGATCCGTCGGAACGCCTAGTCGACGCGGAGCACGACCTTCCCGAACTGCTCGCCCCGGCCGAGGTACTCCTGGGCCGCCCGGGCGTCCTCCAGGGGGAAAACGCGATCCACGACGGGCGTGAGCCGCCCCATGAAGACGAGCCTCATGACCTCCTCGAACTCGCGCTGGGATGCCATCGTGGATCCCAAGACGGACAGCTGCCGCCAGAAGAGGTAGCGCACGTCGAGTTCGACGAGGGAGCCCGTCGTCGCGCCCGTCGAGACGAGGCGACCTCCCTTGCGCAGGGTCCGGACGCTGTCCTTGAAGGTCGCGTGCCCCACATGGTCGAGGACCACGTCGACGCCCCGCCGTCCCGTGAGCTCCCACACGGCCTCGGACCACGGGGTGTCGCGGTAGTTGATGAGCACGTCGGCCCCGAGGGCCTTCGCTTTGCGCAGCTTCTCCTCCGTGGAGCTCGTCACGAAGACCGTGCACCCAGCGAGCTTCGCGATCTGAATCGCGGCCGTCGACAGCCCGGAGCCCGCCCCGAGGATGAGGACGTCTTCTCCCGGACGGATGCGCGCTCGCGTCACGAGAAGCCGCCAGGCGGTCATGAAAACGAGGGACGCGGCCGCGGCCCGATCCCAGGGAAAGTCCGTGGGCAACCGGGCGACGTTTCGCGCGGGCACCGCGACGTACTCCGCATAGGTTCCGGGCAGGTGCTCGCCGAGGATTCGGTACTCGACGCACAGGGAGTCCTCGCCCGCCGCGCAGTAGTCGCATCCGCCGCAGGCGATGCCCGGGTTCACGGCGACCCGCTCGCCGACCTCGAGGCCGAGCACGTCGGAGCCGACTTGGGCAATCTCGCCCGCTGCGTCCGCACCCGGGATGTGGGGGAACGCGATCTGGAGGGTCGGCAGACCTTCCCGCACGAACAGGTCGACATGATTGAGGGCCGCGGCGCGGACCCGGACGAGGACCTGATCGGGACCCGGCACGGGGTCCGGGTGGTTTCGGTCGAGACGCAGGACCTCGGGTCCACCATGCCCCGTCAAAACGACCGCCTTCATGGCCCAACCTAACCTACGACGCGGGCGAAAGGGCGCGGGTCTAATTAATGGACGCCCTCACTGGACGCGGTAGCCCTTTTCCTGCAGGATGCGCAAGACGTCCTTGCGATGGTCCCCCTGGAGCACGATCACGCCGTCCTTCCCGGAGCCGCCGGTCGCCAAGGACTTCTTCAGGTCCCGGGCCAGCTTCTCCGCTTCGTCGGGGCTGGCCTCGAGGCCCCGGACGACGGTCACGGCCTTGCCGTACCGCCGCGTGTCCATGGCCACGGAGAGGACGGTCGTCTCGCGACCGAGGTCCTCGCAGACGCAGATTTCTTTGGGCAGCCCGCAGGTTGGGCAGATCGCCGCGCTCAAGCTGCCTCCGGCCGAGACATCTGTGAGGAGAGGGCATCCTTCAGGAGGCGATAATGCTTACGGATGGTCACCTCCGAGACCCCCGTGAGGCGGGCGATCTCCGCCTGGGTCAGGGAAACCCCCTGCTCCTCGGAGGCGAGGTAGAGGGCCCCTGCCGCGATCCCCACGGGCGAGTTCGCCTCGAGGGCTTTGCTCTCCCGCGTCCGGGCCACAAGGACGAGGGCCCGCTCGCTCACCCCTGATTCGAGCCCGAGCTGGGAGGCAAACCTCGGGACGAAGTCCTCCGCGCGGGAGGCCCGCGCGAAGATGCCGAGCTCCCGGCTGATGATCTTCGCCGTGAGGGAGATGCGATGGACCGTGACGCCCGTGGCCTGGGACAACTCGTGGAGGCCCCGCGGGGCGCCGAGCTGTTTCGCCGCGAGGTACACGACGGCCGCGACGATCGCGTTCATCGACCGGCCGCGGGAGAGACCCGCTTCAATCGTCTTCCTGAGCAGGATGGCGGCCCGCTCGCGGAAGTCGGGGGCGAGGCCGAGCCTCGCGGTCAGGCTGCTCAGTTGTGTCAACCCCGGCGCGAGGGCCCGCTCGACCCGGTCGTACCGGGTCCAGTGGCTCACCCGACGAAGCCGGTTCAGGGCCGCGACGCTGCGCGCGTCGATGGGATTCCCCTTCGCGTCCCGCAGCCCGTTTCCCACCATGCTGCCGAGGCCTTTGTCGGGGACCATCACGGAGGGCGGTGGGCCCGAACGGACCCGGGCGTCGCCCTCGAACGTCGTCCAGTCGGGACCCAGGTCCACGAGACCCTCGTCCACGACGAGCCCGCAGGTGTCGCACACCCGCTCGCCGCGAATGGGATCCACGTAGAGGGCGAGGCTGCCGCAGTTGGGGCAGCGGAGGGCATCCCGTCCTCTCGGCTCTTCGGGGTCAAGATCCTTCCTAAAAAGGGAATCATGTTCGGCGATCGTCTCCTCGAATTGAGTCATGCTGTCACCTTCCGGGAACCGTCCTCCAGGATCCAGCGCCGGGACCACCGCTCCAGTCCGCGAATCGCCTCGAAGAGGTCCTTGCCCATCGCGGAAAGGTGGTACTCCACGGCGACCGGACGCTCCAAGATCACCCTGCGTTCCACGATCTGCGCGTCCTCGAGCTCCTTGAGAGTCCTGGCGAGCGAACTCTGGCACATCACGCAGGACTCGCGGAGCTCGTTGAAGCGCTTCGGCCCTCCGAGCAGGCTGTGAAGCACGTTGAGCTTCAGCTCGGACCCGATCATCTGGATCGCGACCAGGGCGGGACACCCGGGTCCATCGCAGGGCGCTCGTTGCTTCGTCATCGTCCGTGTTCCCGTGGTGGAGATAGAGGCATGGCGTATAAGTAGTTTTGTTTTGATACCTGGTTTCGGATAACGACTAGATTCTACAAGAAAACTTGTTTCCGGACGGACCGCCCCGCGTCCCTCCAGAAAACCGACGCTCCGAGGGCGGCTCGCCCTCAGGACTCCCGGAATGCGCGGAGTCGGGCCGCATTCCGCCCGTTTTCCTCCGCGAGCTTGCGGAACGTCCTCGCGGCCTCCGTGAGGAGCGATTTCGCCACGGCCGCGGATTCGTTGTAGAAGCGCTCCGCGGTTCCCTCGAGATCGAGGGCCCTCGACACGACGCTGTCCCGGGGGGCGGGAGTCGAGTCGAAGACGTAGCGACCGCCGTCGAGGCCGGACACGGGTTCGAGGACCATTTCGTTCAGCTTGAGCTGCCGGGTGCGCTCCAGGAGGCTCCGCCGGTTCGCATGCTGGGCCGCGAGTTCCCGGGCGAGGGCCCACGGCCCATCGGGCGGGAGGACGGACAGAGCGGACTCGTAGAAGGCCGCCGTCGCCGCCTCCAGCTCCACGGCGAACCGAAGGAGGGACCCGAAGGTCGTCAGTTCGGGAGCGGGGGGAGCCATGGGATCAGAGCCACCGCGTGATGACGACCTTGCTCTCCACGAAGAACCGGATCGCGTCGCGCCCCTGCGGGTGCAGGTCCCCGAAGAAGGAGTTCTTCATCCCGCTGAAGGGGAAGTAGGCCATGGGGGCCGCGATGCCGAGGTTGATGCCGATGTTCCCCGCGCGGACCCTGTACCGGAACTCCCGCGCGGCCTTCCCGCTCGAGGTGTAGACGGATGCCGCGTTCCCGTAGGGACTGCGGTTGATCATCTCGATCGCGTCGTCCAGGTCCTCCGCTTCGAGGAGGCTCACGACGGGCCCGAAGATCTCCTCGCGGGCCACGGCCATGTCCCGTGTCACGTCGTCGAGCATCGTCGGACCCACGAAGTACCCCGGGTAGTCCGGGACCTTGACGCTCCGACCGTCGAGGGCGACCTTGGCACCCTCCTCCTCGCCCTTCTCGATGAATCCCAGGATCCGGTCCTGGGAGGCCTTGGAGACCACGGGACCCATCTGGACCGTCTCGTCGAGGCCGTAGCCCACCTTGAGCTTCGAGGCCCCCTCGCCGAACTTCTTGCGCAGAGGTCCGTGGGCGTCTCCCAGGGCGACGATCGCCGAGCCCGCGAGACACCGCTGGCCCGCGGTCCCGTAGCAGGAGGACAGCATGTTCGGGACGGCTCGATCCAGCTTCGCATCGGGCAGGACGACGAGGAGGTTCTTCGCCCCGCCTCCGCACTGCACGCGCTTCCCGTTCGCCGCCGCCCGCGCGTACACGAGCTTCGCGATCGCGGTCGAGCCGACGAAAGAGACCCCTCGGATGTCCGGGTCGTCCAGGATCGCCTCCACGGTCTCCTTCGCGCCGTTCACGAGGTTCACGACGCCGGGAGGGAAGCCGGCCTTCTCGATGAGCTCGAACAGGAGGACCTGGACGAGGGGATCCTGCTCCGAGGGCTTCGCGATCCAGCAGTTCCCCGTCGCGACCGCGTAGGGCCAGAACCACGACTGGACCATGATGGGGAAGTTGAAGGGCGAGATCCCCGCGAACACGCCAAGGGGCTGGTAGAGGACTTCCTCGTCGATGCCCGAGGCCGCGCCGTCCTCGAGGTTGTACCCCATCATGAGGCTCGGGATGCCCGCCGCGACCTCCACGTTCTCGATCGCCCGGCGCACCTCGCCGCGAGATTCGTCGATCGTCTTGCCCATGTCCTGGGCGATCGTCCGCGCGAGATCCTCGAAGCGCTCCTCCATGAGGTCCCGGAGGGCGAAGAAGTGACGCGCGCGGCTGAGGGGGGGCGTCTCCCGCCACTCCTCCCACGCGCCCAGGGCCGCGTCGACCGCCGCACGAACGTCCTCCTTGGGCGAGAGGGGTACCCGCGCGATCGACTTCCCCGTCGCGGGGTTCCTATCCTCGAGCCACTCCGTCGCGGAGGAGTCCCGCCACGCCCCGCCGATGTAGTTCCTCACATCCCCGTAGTGGGGTTTCACCTCTGCCAGCAGGGTCGTCTTCGGGGTCACCCCGGGCGCCTCCTCATCCCGCCTTTCCGGCGAGGGCCATACGGATGCTATCCTCGAGGAGGTCAAGGGATTTGCCCATTAACGGTAGGGGGATGTTGATGGGCGGGAGGAGGCGGATGCAGTTGTTGAAGTACCCCGCGGACAGGAGCATGAGGCCGTTCTTCAGGCCCGCGAGCTGGATCGCCTTCGGGAGGTTCGCATCGGGCTCCTTCGTCCGGCGATCCTTCACGAACTCCAGGGCCCACATCGCGCCGATTCCCCGGGCCTCGCCGATCGCCTCGAACTCCTCCGTCATCTCCTGAAGCCGGGCCCGGATGAGGGCTTCGAGCTTCGGGACCTTGGGCAGGGCCTTGCGGGTCGCCTCGATCGCCGCGAGGGCCGCGGCACAGACGACGGGATTTCCCCCGAACGTGCCGCCGAGGGCGCCGGGACCCGGGGCGTCCATGTACTCGGGCTTCCCGGTCACGCCGCCAAAGGGGAGGCCGCCCCCCACGGCCTTGCCGGTGACGAGGAGATCCGGCAGGGTCTTCCAGTTCTCGATGGCCCACACCGTGCCCGTGCGGCCCATTCCCGCCTGGACCTCGTCGTCGACGAACAGGAGACCGTGGTCGTCACAGAGCCGGCGGAGGAGGGGGAAGAATTCCTTGGGCGGGACGATCATCCCTCCCTCCCCCTGGACGGGTTCCGCGAACAAGGCGCCGACCTGGCCCTCGACCTCGGGGCGGGTGATGAGACCCTCGATCTCCTCGACGCGGGCCTTCGCGCACTCCGCGGGGGAACGTCCCTCGGGATCCCGGTAGGGGTACGCGTAGTCCGCGTGGAGGACCTCCCGCACGAAGGGGCCGAAGCCCTCCCGGTAGGGCTTGTCCTTCGCGTAGAGGCTCAGGGCCATGAGGGTCCGTCCGTGGAAGGCCGTCTTGAAGGAGACGATCCAGGGCCGCTTCGTCGCCGCCCGGGCGACCTTCACCGCATTCTCGATCGCCTCGGACCCGGAGTTGATGAAGATCGACTTTGTCAGGCCCGGCGGGGCAATCGCGGCCATCCGTTCCGCGAGGTCCGTATAGGGACCGTACGTGGACACCATGTAGCAGATGTGGGTGAGTCGGTCGAGTTGGCCCTTCGCCGCACGTGTGACGCCCGCGGGCCGGTGCCCCGCGTTGTGCACCCCGATTCCCGTCCCCAGGTCCACGTACACGTTGCCGTCCACGTCCTGCACGAAGGGGCCCTCCGCCCGGGCGAGGGCGATGGGGAGGGCGACCTTGAGCCCGCTCGTGACGAACCTCTCCTTTCGGGCCATCATGGCCTTCGACTTCGGCCCCGGTGGAACGGAGACGATCTTGGGACCCCGGAGCCCTTTCCTGGCGCGTCGATTCGGCATGGAATGCCACACCCCGGCGCGCCTCGAGGGGCGCGCCGACCGCGAGAAGGTTGAGGGGGATTATAGGTTTTCGATATGTGCCGAATGTACGCGATCGAACGCGAGGCGCGGATCCCAGCGCGCGGTCCGGATCGCTGCGGTCAGGTGAAGCGCTGGCCCTTCGTCTCGGGGCCCAGGCCCGCCAGCACGAACCCGCCGAGGGCCATGACGATCGCGATCGCCGTCAACGGGACGAGGATCCCGCCCGTGGAGACGAGGAGGAAGCCGAAGATCACGGGACCGAGGATCGCCGTGATCTTGCCCACGCCCTCCGCGAGGCCGAAGCCCGTCGCCCGGTACTCCGTCGGGAAGAGTTCGCTCGTGTAGGGATACACGGCCCCCCACGCACCCAGGTTGAAGAAGCTCACGAAGGTGAGTCCGAGGAGGAGGGTCAGGAAGCTGCTCGCCGTGGCGAATACGTACCCGCTCACCCCGCCGAGGACGAGGAACAGGGCGAGGGTCCGCTTGCGGCCCCACTTCTCCACGAGGACCATCGACGCCCCGTATCCCGGGAACTGGGCCATCGCGGAGGCGACGAGGAAGAGGGCGAGGAGGCCCACATCCGAGAAATCGACGACCCCGAAATCCGGCAGGACGGTCGGGAGCCATAGGAAGAGCCCGTAGTAACTGAAGTTCAGGGCGATCCACGTCGAGATCGTCACGGCCGACCGACGCGCGAGGCGTCCGGCGAACAAGGCGCCGAGAGGAGGTCGCGGAACCGCCTGCTCCTTCGCGAGGACCTCGGGGTCCACGGGGCGGCCCGTGATCTTGCCCAGGACCCTCGCGGAGGCCTTCACGTCGCCCTTCCGGGCGTGGTAGAACGGGGTCTCCGGGATCGCGGAGCGGGCGAGGAACGCGAGGAGCGCCGGGAATGCCGCGACGACGAAGAGGAGCCGCCAGTTGTTGCCCCCCTCCACGATGAAGATCCACCAGAACGCGATCGCCAGGAGGAAGCCGACGGGCCAGAAGAAGTCGAGGAGGACCATGTAGCGTCCCCGGGACTGGGGAGGCAGGAACTCGGAGAGCATGGACGGGTCCACCACGAGCATGGCGCCGAGCCCGAGGCCCGCGAGGACCCGGAACCCGAAGATGCTCCACGCGTCCCAGGAGACCGCGGTGATCGCCGTGAAGGCCGAGTACCAGAGGATGCTCACGAGGAAGATCGTCCTGCGTCCGGTCCGGTCCGCGATCCTCCCGAGGAACAGGCTGCCCAGGAAGGATCCGAGCAAGGTGCCCGACACGACGATCCCCACGAGGACGGGATCCGACCCGCGCGTGATCCCGAAGCTCGCCAGGGCGGGCTCGACGACGAGGGCGATCATGATGATCTCAAAGGCCACGAAGGTCCAGGCGAAGCCCGTGAGGAGGACGATCCTCCGATGGAAGGAGGTGAACCCGCCCTCCCGGAGGACCTGTTCCACAGTACGCGATTCCGCTACCACGGTGG
>CAYGBO010000017.1:1258-17483 GCA_964348145.1 uncultured Methanomassiliicoccales archaeon | reverse complement strand
TGCACAGCGTCGCAGAGGCCGAGCATGTAAGCCGAGCAAGGGCGGCGGCGTTTGGAATCATTGAGGCCGAGGACAAATATGCTTGGATTATGGATGTGCCCAGCGACACGGATGACGACACGGAGTGAACATCCGTCACCGTCCCTCGGGGATCTTGCCCCACGCGATGAAGACGTGGAAGGAGAGCTCGGGAACGGACTCCAGGGCCACGCGCCGGAAGCGGTCTTCGAGGAAGACCGTCACGTCCTCCAGGGAGACCTCGCGAAGGTCATCTCCGGAACGACGCACCCGCACGCCCTCCATGAACGCGCCGATGCCGACCGGCACGTGAACGTCGCGAGCGATGAGGGCGTCCGGCAGGATGACGGCGAGGATGCCCGGCGGCCGGAGGATCCGGGTCGCCTCTTCGAGGGGACGCGACCACCGCCGTTTCCGGGGGACCCACACGAGGACGACTTGGTCCACGTGGTTGTCCCGCAGCGGGACGTACGACTCGCTCCCGTCGAGGAGGGTCAGCTTCGGCTCGTCAATCTCAAAGGTCCCCTGAGGGCGCACGAGATAGACGTCGCCCTCCGCGACGCTGAAGAGTTGGGAGAGGAACCATCGGAAGTTGATCTCGCTCAGGTATCCCGGCGGGACGACCATCGCCGTGCGGCCGCGGGGCTTCGCGTGGGGCAGGTATTTCGAGAGGGTCTCCAGGGCCCGGCGGATTGTCGTCTCGTCCGAGCGCAGGTGATCGAGGTACGAGAGGCGCACGACGGCGATCGCATCGATGAGGTGATCCTCGAGGGCCCTTCGACCCGCCTTCGTCAGGGTGTAGGAGCGACGGGGGGGACCGCGCTCGCCGGGGACTTCGGTCGAGACGACGAGTCCGTCCTGCTCGAGCCGCTTGAGGACCGGATACAGGTGGTTCAACCGGATCGGGAAGCCGGCGTCCCGGAGGGCCCGGTGGATCGCGTACCCGTACGTAGCGCCCTGACGCATCGCCCCGAGGATCGCCGCGATGACTTCGCTCCGTGCCAGGCTACATCCCGCCCCTGGACATAGCATTCGGCCCGGGGGCATGAACCTTCCCCCCGAGCTCGGGGCGCCGGGCCGACGGGCGGGCCCTCCCGCGACTAGGTGGCGGTCACCGGGAGTTCCATGGGCGGGTTCGAAGCGACGGACCGGCGGGGGAAGTCCTTCACATGGACGCCGTAGTAGGGAACGCGTTGGGCCACGACGCGACGGAACGCCTCCCGGAGGCCCTCCCGGTCCAGCCCGCGGGTCGGAATGAGATCGTCGTTCCGGTTCAGGCAGCCCTTCAACTCGCCCTTGTGGGTCACCCGAATCCGATGGCAGTTGAAGCAGAACTCCGCGTTGTATACGGGGTCGACGACCTCGATCTCCGCGCCGTTGAAGAGGTAGATCCGGCGATGATGCATCTGCCGCATGAGGACCTTGTCCGCGCGGGCCCCGAGCCACTTCTTGACCGCGTCCATGTCCACGAGCCACTCCTGCTGGCCGACGAGCTCGGGCATGAACTGGATGAGCTGGAGCTTGAGGCCGTCCCCGTGGCCGACGAAATCGACCATCTGGGGGATGTTCGGAAGGGTGTGCTTGAACACGACCATGTTGATCTTCACGGGCTTGAGCCCGACCCGAAGGGCCTCCTTGATGCCCCGCAGGACGACGTGGAGATCCCCTTTGCGTATGTCCCGAAACGCCTCGGGATCGACGGAGTCCACGGACACGTTGACCCGCTTCAGGCCCGCGTTCCGGAGGGTCTCCGCGCGCCGCGCGAGCATGGAGCCGTTCGTGGTCATGGAAACGTCGGGCATGTGGCGAACGGTTCGGTCGATGATCTCTTCCATGTCGAGTCGGATGAGGGGCTCCCCGCCCGTGTACTTCACGGACCGAATATCGAACTCCCGCGCCGTGCGCACGATACGCTCGACCTCGTCGACGGTCATCTCCTCGTCATGGGGCATCCGCGGCTTGATGATCGGGCCCAGTCCCTCGTCATGACAATAAACACACCCGAAGTTGCACCGCTTCGTCACGCTGATCCGAATGTCCGTGACCTCGCGCCCGAAGGCGTCCGTGAGCATCGTAGTCCGTCCCCAACCCCTAGGCCGCTTTATAGTTGTGCGGCAAGTAGGATGGGAGACGCCTCCGGTCATCCGCGCCCGAGGGAGGGGGGGCCCTAGGGTTCCGGGCCCGCGAGAGCGGCGCCCGCCTCGTCGGCGAGTCGCTCCTCGACGGCAGAGGCGAGACGCTCGAGACGCACGGCGCAGAACTTGAGGCCCGGGATTCTCGAGTGGGCGTCGAGGGCATCCGTCGTGAGGAGATTCGCCGCTGCCTCCGCGTAATGGAAGGAGATGAAGACCGTACCCGGGGCGATGCGCGCGGACACGCGAGCCTGCAGCTCGATCGAGCCGCGCCGGGAAACGACGCGGATCCGCTCACGGTCCCGGATGCCCTCCCGTTTCAGGTCGGCCTCGGAGACCTCGACGAAGGGGCGGGGGCTGAGCCGCTCGAGGACCTTCCCCCGCCGGCTCATCGTTCCCGTGTGCCACTGCTCCAGGATTCGACCCGTGTTCAGGACGTAGGGGAATTCGGAGTCGGGCAGCTCGCTCGCGGGAAGGAACTCCACGGGATGGAGGGCGCCGCGGCCCCGCGGGAAAGTCTCCCGGAACAGGATCGACGTCCCGGGATGGTCGAGGCTTGGACAGGGCCACTGGATCGGGCGAGAGGCGACCCGGTCGTGGCTGATCCCGGCGTACGCCGGGACGACGCGCTGGACCTCCGCCTGGATGTCCGCCGGCGAGCCATAGGGCATCGGCAAGCCGAGCCGTTTCCCGATCTCGATGAGGATCTCCCAGTCCTGCCGGGCTTGGCCCGGAGGCCGTATCGCGGGTCGGCCGAGCTGCACGTGCCGGTCCGTATTCACGTACGTCCCGAGCTTCTCCAGAGCAGAGGCCGTCGGGAGCACGACATCCGCGAACTCCGCCGTCTCCGTGAGGAAGATGTCCTGGACGCCGAGGAACTCGAAGGACTGCAGGGCCGCCCGGACCTTCGAGATGTTCGCGTCGCTCAGCATGGGGTTCTCCCCCATCACGTAGAGCCCCTTGAGCCGGCCCGCCACGGCCTCGTCCCACATCTCCGTGACCGTGAGGCCCCGTTCCGGATCCAGGAGGACCCCCCAGGCCTGCTCGAAGCGGGCCCGCTCCTCGGGACGGGCCGTCGAGGCGTACCCGGGATAGTACATGGGGATCCCTCCCATGTCCGACGCCCCCTGGACGTTGTTCTGGCCTCGCAGGGGATTCACTCCCGTCCCCGGGCGGCCGATGTTTCCCGTGGACAGGGCGAGGTTGATGAGAGCGAAGCAGTTGTCGCTCCCCGTCGTGTGCTGCGTGACGCCCATCCCCCAGAGGATCGCGGCGTTCCGCGCGCTCCCGTAGAGCCGGGCGGCCTCGGCGATCTTCTCCTTGGGGACGCCCGTCAGCTGCTCCGCGAGCTCCGGCGTGTAGTGCTCGACGACCTTGCGGAGATCCTCGAATCCCTCCGTCCGTCCTTCCATGAACGCTCGATCCACGAGGCCCTCCGCGAAGAGGACGTGGAGCATCCCGTTGAAGAGAGCGACATCGGTCCCGGGACGATTCTGCAGGAAAACCGTCGCGTGGCGCGTGAGCAATATTTCGCGCGGGTCCGCGACGATGAGCTTCGTCCCCCGCTTCACCGCCTGCTTCACGAAGGTGGCGATCACCGGATGGCTCTCGTTCGTGTTCGAGCCCACCACGAGGATGACCTCCGCGTCGCCGAAGTCCTGGATCGTGTTCGACATCGATCCGCTCCCGATCGCCTCCTGGAGGGCGTACACGGAGGAGGAATGACAGAGACGGGTGCAGTTGTCGACGTGGTTCGTGCCCAGGCCCGCTCGGATCAGCTTCTGGAAGAGGTAGTTCTCCTCGTTCGTGCACTTGGACGAGGTAAGGCCGGCGAGGGCTCGGGCCCCGTGCCTCTCCCGGATCTCCCGAAGGCGCGAGGCGACGAGATCGAGGGCCTCGTCCCAGGTCGCCTCTCGGAAGACCTCGGATACGGGACGGTCCCCGAGGGGCCCCCGGGGAACCTCAGGACGGCGGAGGAGGGGGGCCTTGATGCGCTGCGGGTCCTGAGCGTACTCCCAGCCGAACCGTCCCTTCACGCAGAGCCGGCCGCGGTTCGCGGGCCCCTCCGGCGCTCCCGTCGCATAGATCACTCGATTCGCCCGCCGGTCCACATGGTAGTCCACGAGGCATCCGACCCCACAGTACGGGCAGACGGACCGGACGACCTCGAGAGACGCCTCCGGCGGTCCCTTCACCCGGCTCTTCTCGAGGAGCGCGCCCGTGGGACAGACCTGGACGCACTCCCCGCAGGTGACGCAGCTCGAGACGCCCATCGGGTCGTTGAGATCGAAAATCACCTGCGTCGAGAAGCCGCGACCCTTGAGGCCCACGACCTCGTGGACCTGGACGTCGTCGCAGGCCCGCACGCACCGGTAGCACGCGATGCATGCGGACGCGTCGAAGACAATCGCGGGATTGGACGTGTCGGGACGGGGGAATCCGTCGGAGCGGGGGAAGCGGCTCCCCGTCACGCGGTAATCGCGCGCGAGGCTCTCCAGCTCGCATCCCGCCGGGTCGATTCTCCCCTTGTCGCAGGGCTGCGGGTGGTCCGAAAGGAGCAGTTCGAGAAGGACCCTGCGCGCCCGGGCGACGCGAGGCGTCGCCGTTCGAACGATCTGACCCTCCCGGACCTCCCGGGCGCACGCGGGCACGAGTCCCCGGTTCCCATCCTCCTCGACCATGCACATCCGACACGATCCCGCGACGGGCAGTCGAGGATGGTCGCAGAGGACCGGGATGCCGATCCCGAGCTTCGTGGCGGCGTCCAGGATCGTCGCGCCGGCCGGGACGGCCACGGGGCGATCGTCGATCGTGATGTGGACATCGGGGGTCTCCGCGCCAGGGACACTCATGTCGTGCACCATCCGGTCAAGCAGCGTCCCTCCGCATGGAATTCGAACTCCTCGGGGAATTGCAGGAGGGCGTGACGGAGCGCCACGGGAGCGGTCATCCCAAGACCGCAGATGGAAGTCTCGATCATCGTGGCCGAAAGCTCGTCCACCGTGTCGGGATCGAGCCGAGGCCCTCCCGCGCGGAGGGCCCGCACCAACTGGAGCAACTTCTCGCTCCCCGCCCGGCAGGGCGTGCACTTTCCGCAGGATTCATGGGCGAAGAACTCGAGGCAGTTCTCCGCCATGTCCACCGCGCAGGTCCCCTCGTCCACGGCGATGACCCCGCCGGATCCGAGCATGGAGCCCGCCCGGACCAAGGGATCGAAGTCCAGGGGAATGCCGAGCTGGTCTCCCGCGAGGAATCCCGACGCCACGCCGCCGGGGAAGAGGGCCTTGATCCTCCGGCCGTCCCGGATGCCGCCGCCGAACTCGCGCACGAGGTCCTCGGCGGGGAGCCCCAGGGGCGCTTCGTAGCACCCGGGTCGGGCCACATGGCCGCTGAGCGCGTACCGCTTGATCCCGGCGGCCCCGTTCCGGCCAAGGTTCCGGTACGATTCCGGCCCGAGGCGGAGGATCGCGGGCACCCGGGCGAGGGTCTCCACGTTGTGGATCAACGTGGGCTTGCCCCACAGCCCGACGCTCGCGGGATAGGGAGGCTTCAGCCGGGGCTCCCCTCGCTTCCCCTCGATCGATTCGAACAGTGCGGTCTCCTCGCCGCACACGTAGGCACCGGCCCCGACGACGACCCGCAGGCGGGTATCGGCGGGCGAAAGAAGATCGTTGCGCCGGAGTTCCGTGATCGCCCGCTCGAGGTTCGCCCGGGCGGCCAGGTACTCCTCGCGAATGTAGAGGACCGCCTCTTCGGCCCCGACGACGGCGGCCGCGATGAGGAGGCCTTCGAGGACCTCGTGGGGGGACTGCTCCAGGAAGCTGCGATCCTTGAAGGTCCCGGGCTCGCCTTCGTCCGCGTTGCAGACGGCGTACTTCGGCTGCGCGGTCTCCTTCAACACGAACTCCCATTTCATCCCGGTGGGGAAGCCCGCCCCGCCCATCCCGCGCAGTCCGCTCGCCTTGAGGATCGAGACGACCGCCGTGGGATCCCATCGACCCTTGCGGACTCCTTCGAGAGTCTCATAGCCACCCTTCTTCCGGTACTGGGAGAACGTCGTGTAGGGCCGTCGGGCCGGTGCGGGTCTGCTCTTCCGGCCTGCGCGCGGAGCGAGCGCCTCGAGCACGCCCTCGACCGTCGCGGGCCCCGTTGGGAGGCCGTTCACCGCGACCGCGGGCGCCCGATCGCAGAGGCCGAGGCACGCGCCTGCGCTCACCTCGACGGAACCGCCCTTCGACGCGCCCCTCTCGCGGAGGGATGCGAGGAGCCGGCGGGCTCCATTCAGATGGCATGGAAGGCTCGTGCACACTCGGATCGCCGCGGCCGGCGGAGGTCCTTGAAGCCGGAAGTTCGAGTAGAAGGACGCCGTTCCGTACAGGGTGGCGAGGGGGATGCTCGTGCGGTGGGAGAGGGCTTCGAGGGCCGACCGGGGCAGATAGCCACGGCGGTCCTGGATCGCGTGCAGGACGTCGAGCAGCACGAACTCCCCGCGTTGGTATCGGTCCGAGATGTCTGCGATGAGGGCCGATGTCGTGGGCGCCGCGGCCACCCCGTCGCGCCGTCGTGCCATGGGCCGTCGGAACAGAGAAGGGCGCCCAGCTATTCAAAGGCGACCCCGATGCGATCCGTCGGACATCACAGGGTTATCACCGGGACTCCCACTGACGCGCGCACGCGGGATGCGCGGCTCGGAGTGCGGCACGCGGAGGCACCGACGCGCGAACCTTCTTATAGGACCGCGTCGTAGCAACGGGCAGCCCACATCGTCTGAATTCGCATCGAGCGGAGTTTTCCCTACGACTGGCGACTCAAGGCTGTTGTGACGGCAGAACGTGAGACCATGGACAAAGTAATGACAAAAGTGAAGGACCTGACACCGCAGTCCAAGCAGGTCAATGTCTTGGCGAAGGTCGTCGGGATGAGTGAGGAGAAGGAAATCACCTCTCGATTCGGGGAGGCGCGCCGACTCGTCGAGGCGACGATTGGCGACGAGACCGGGACGGTCCTCCTGACCCTCTGGAACGATCAGATCGGGCAGGTCACGAAGGACGACACGATCCTCATCGACAATGGTTTCGTGTCCCTCGTGCGCGGCCACATCCGGCTCAACGTGGGGAAATACGGGACCCTTTCGAAGTCCGAGGAGACCGTCGGCGACGTGAACACCGCCCTGGACGTGAGCGCGGTGGAATACGAGCGGGAACCGAGGTACCGGAGCGGCGGCTACTCCTCGTCCGAACGGAGGGGGCGGGGTCGTGGATCCCGCCAGTTCGAGTTTGGGACCTTCGGCGGCCGGGACCGGAACCGCAAGGATCGAGGCCGACGCCGGTTCTGAACTCCGTTCCGACGTTCCCTGCATGCCGGGCGATGGCGCCCGGCATTCCCCATTTCGCGATTCCCCTGCTATGCCCGGCGTCCCTACGACTTCGGGATGTCCTTCTTCGGATCCACGAAGGGCTTCTTCACGACGGTCGCCTTGCGCGGGCCTTCCGGCGTGACGACGGTCGCGTAGCCGATGTTCTTCTCAAGTCGAGGCGAGTGGGTGAGGGCGGTGAGGTGCCCTACGGACTCCCCATTCGACTGGACCGGCCAGAACTCCGGAAGCCAGGGTCCCATCGAATCTCCTTCGATTTCGACGCCCACGAGTTTCCGCGTCACGCCCTCCTTCTTGATGCGCTGGAGGGCCTTCTTGCCGACATAGTTCCCCTTCTTCCCATCGTCCAGGAGCCAGCCGAGGCCGACCTCATAGGGGTTGTTCTCGATCGTCATGTCGGAACCGTAGTTCAGGATGCCTGCCTCGATTCGCCGGATCTCCGACGGAGCGATGGGACGGATCTCATAGGGCTTCCCGGCCTCCATGATACGGTCCCAGAGGTCGTCCCCCCGGCTCCCGTCTCGCAGGTAAATCTCGTATCCGATCTCCGCGGTCCACCCCGTGCGCGTGACGACGACCGGGATGCCGTCCAAGTCGGCCTCCGTGAGGTAGTAGTATCCGAGGGAGGTTACCTTGGACCCGAACAGATCCCCCATGAGGGCCTTCGACTTGGGACCCTGAATCTGGACCGGGGATACGTCGGGCTCTCGGATCTCGACGTCCATGTCCGCGTGGACCGCGACGCCCTTGGCCCAGAGGAGCACGTCGCTGTTCGCGAGAGAGAGCCAGAAGTGGTTCGTGCCCAGGCGCAGCAGGACGGGGTCGTTCACGATGCCCCCGTCCGTGGCCGTGATCAGGACGTACTTCGCCTGTCCGACCTCGCACGCGGTGAGGTCCCTGGGGGTGAGCTGCTGGGTGAACTTGAACGCGTCGGGCCCGGAGATCTCGACCTGCCGCTCGACGCCGACGTCCCACAGGGTCACATGATTGAGCAGGTGCCAGTATTCCTTAATCACATCGTCATATTGCCCCGGCAGGTACATGTGGTTGTAGATGTCGTAGGCCTTGCAGCCGTGGCGACGCGTGGCCTCAAAGTAGGGTGACTTCCGGTACCAGGGCCCGAAGTACAGCTTGCTTTCTGTGCCATTTCCGATCATGGTCCCTCCTCCTCAATCGCCGGGCCGGATCCCAGTGGACCCGACCCGGGCCATCCCTCGTTCGAGGGGGGTGGAGTGTCCGGGGTAAGCCACCATTTCTCTTAAGGAATTCTGTTCAACTTCGGACACTTCGAACGAGATCGATTACGGCTCAAAACGGACAGGGGGAATCAGGACTTGGGGCGACGGCGGCCGCGAGGCGGTCGGCGCCGATGCCGAAACTGGCTTTCCCGCTCCGGGCGGGCGTAGAGGCTCTCCGGTCGGCGCGATCGGAGCCGACCGTGGAAGTAGGCCCGGGCGTTCTCCTCCGTGAACTCGATGTGAAGGATGTCCAGCTTTGCCTTCATCCGGTTTCGGAACTTCTCCCGCTTTGGCTTGCTCTCGTCGTTCCACATCCGGTTGAACTGAAGGTCCTTCTCATCCGCCATGGTCGTCACCGCCTCAACGCTCGCGAGAATCACGCCGGTCCGGAGGCGGCCGACCGTGGTTCGTCACAGGGTCATGAGGACGTCACGCGGGACGAGGGGGTCGCACTTAAGCCTTTGGTCCTTGTTCTCCAGGCGGGTGCCCAGAAAACGCCGGCGGCCTCAGTATGTGAAGGTCAGGACGAGGTCCTCTCCAGTGAGGACGATCTCGTACACGGTCAGGGGGAATGCGGCGGGCGAATCCTTTGGCTCGCCCGTGGCGATGTCCCAGGAGCCCCTGCATTCCTGGCAGACGAGGACCTTTCGATCGAGGTCGAGGGTGCCCTGCGAGAGATCCGCGTACTTATTCGTGCAGGCGGCGTCCAAGGCGAAATACTGCCCGGAGGCATGAATCGCGAGGACGTCGTAGCCCATAAGCTCGAAGCGTTTCATGGCGCCTTCCGGGAGGTCGGACGCCTTGCAGAGGACGACTTGCATCCGGGTGCGCGAACCTCCCCACCTCCTTAAGGATTTGGGGGCTCACCGGACTTCGGGCCGAGCATCCGCTGGAGACGCTCGAGGAAGCTCTTCCACGTGGGCTTGGGTGGAGCCGGCGGAGGCTCCCTGGAAACGCGGAGCACGATCCCATCGACCTCCTGGATGTAGACGGTCGTCCTCGCGGGAATGTCCTCCGCGGGGATCGCCTGCCAGAGCTCGCCCTCGTAGAGGACGTACCCCCGTTCCCCGGCAGGGATCGGGTCCGTCGTCGTGGCGGTATCCGCGACCATCGCGCCGATCGTCGGCTTGCGGCGGCGAATCTCCAGGACCTTGTAGAGGGCGAAGAGGAGGAAACTGCCGAAGGCAACCGTGGGGGTGAGGAGGGCGACGAGGAACACGACCTGGTATTCGGGCGTCACGACGAATTCCGGAGGCCGGAGGGGGGCGAGGAAGATCGCGGCAATCGCGATCGAGATGATGCCACCCGCACCGAAGGCACCGAACCCGGGGGTCTTGAACTCGAGGATGATCAGGACGATCCCGAGGACGAAGAGGAACAGGGCGACGGGGTCCACGCTGAAGCCGAGGCCCACGAGGGCGAGTCCGATGAGGATGATCCCTCCGATTTCCGCCCCGTGGCCCGGAGCGGACAGGCCGAAGATGAGCGCGTAGATGCCGAGGATGAGGAGGAGGGACGCGACGAGGGGATCCGACAGAATTCCGAGGAACTGCACTCGGACGGAAGGGCTGAAGGCCACGATGTCCGCGCCCGCGACGTCGAGGACGATGTCCTTGTACACGATGCCGTCCCCCTGCACCAAGACGCGCCGCCCATGGGCCTGCTGCAGGAAGTCCGGGACGGTCGGCGCGACGATCTCCGTGGCCCCCAGGCGCTGCGCCTCCGAGGCGTTCAGGTTCCAGTTGTCGACCACGAACCGTTCCGCGAGGGAGACATTGCGGCCGTGGAGGGACATCTGCTCCCGCGTCTTGTTCACCACGAAGTTGATGATCTTCGCGTCCGTGACGGGCTCGAAGCCCCCGGGCCCGATGACAACGGGCTGCACGGAACCGATCGTCGTCCCGGGAGCCATCGCGGCGAGGTCCGTCGAGACGAGGAGCATCGTCCCAGCGCTCACCGCCTCGGCCCCGACGGGCTCTACGATGCCCAGGATCGGCAGGCGGTCCGCGCGGACCATGAGGCTCGCAATCTCAAGGGTCTCCGTGAGGCCTCCTCCCGGCGTATCGAATCGGATCACGAGGGCGTTGTAGTTCCGAAACAACGCCTCATCGATGGCCTCGAACACGTAGTCGACCGTCGTCCGGTCGATCGGCCCTTCGATCTCCGCGAGGAGCACCTTCGGCCTCTGCGCCCTCGCCATGGGGGCGAGGAGGAGGCCGAGGACCGCAAGGAGAGTCACGACCAGGGCGATTCGGGCCGCGACGACAGGTCGATCCATTCCCCCTAGCGCTCTCCCTTCTTTTGCAGGGCAGCCGTGAGGGCTGCGACGTCGCCGGCCATGCCCTCGGCACCGGTCGTCGTCACGACGACCAAGTTCTTCTCTCGGGCGATTTCCGTGAGGGTCTGCAGTTCCCTGAGCCGCATCGCCCAGGGGGCCTGCCCGTACAGGTCCGCGGCGTCCCTCATCCGCTTCGCCGCCTGGAATTCCCCATCCGCGATGATCACACGGGAGCGCCGTTCCCGCTCCGCCTCCGCCTGCTTCGCGATGGCCCGGACCATCGTATCCGGGAGGGACACGTCTCGAAGGGTCACGGAGGAGACCTTGATCCCCCACGGGTCCGTGGCGGTGTCCAGCAAGACCTGGATCCGTTTGCTCAGCTCCTCTCGCTTGGAGATCAGCTCGTCGAGCTCGACCTGGCCGAGGACGTCCCGGAGGGTCGTCTGGGCGAGGAGGTTCGTCGCCATCACGAAGTTCTGTACCTTGTTGACCGCGTCGTTCGGGTCGTAGACGCGGTAGTAAATCACGGCATCGACCTCGACGGAGACGTTGTCCCGGGTCACGACCCGCTGGCGTGGCACATCGAAGGCGAGGGTCCGCAGATCGATGACGACACGCCGGTCGATGATCGGGATGATGATCGTGAGTCCGGGTCCCTTCGGGGTGCCCAGGAGACGCCCCAGCCGGAAGATCACGAGCCTCTCGTACTCGCGCACGACCTTGATGGCCGAGGCGAGGATGATGATCGCAATGATGAACAGGAGGACTCCCGCGACGATGAGTTCTTCATTTACCATGCTGACCTCACTCCCGGCTCACTGAGGGGGCGGCCACTAATAAATACGTTGGCCGGGCGGGCCGCGGGGCAATCGTGGGATTGGTGAGACAATCGATCGCATGCATGGTCGTTGGAAGGAGTCTACCTGCGGGTCTTGGGAAGGGGATCGCGGGTCACAACCGCACGGGGAGGGCTCGGAACGGCGACTCGACCTTCCATCGGGGGAGCCGTCGCGAGCCTCTCAGGCTCCCGCGCACGGATCCTCCTCTCTCCCTTCGTCTCGAGATGCCGCTCCATCGCGTCCGCGGCCCGCTTGCCCGTGGCCATGGCGTGGACAACGGAGATGCCCCCGCCCACGAAGACGTCGGGAAGTTTCGTGCGACCGCTTGCATCGAGCCCCGCGAGGACGCCGTCCGAGTCGATGGAGATCCCGAGGGCCTCCGCATTCGGAATCCCGGAGAGATCCGCGACCTGGCCCAGAGCCGGGAGGACGGCATCCACTGGGATCGCGAATTCGGATCCCGGGACGGGCACGGGCCTCCGTCGGCCGCTCTCGTCCGGGGCTCCGAGCTCCATGCGCTGGCAGATGAGGCGTTCTACGCGACCCTCCCCCTCGATGCGCACAGGGGACACGAGGAAGTCGAAGATCACGCCCTCGTCCTGCGCCTCTCGGACCTCCTCGTCGCTCGCGGGCATCTCCTCCCGGGAGCGACGGTACACGACGTGGACCTCTTTCGCCCCGAGCCGGAACGAGACCCGAGCGCAATCCATCGCCACATCGCCGCCTCCTATGACGGCCACCCTCTCGCCGACTCGCGTGGGCCGGCCGAGGGCGGCGTCCTCGAGAAAGGCAAGGGGCGAGTGGACTCCGGGAAGGTCCACCCCAGGGATGCGGAGGGCCTTCGGTCGGTGGGTGCCGAGGCCGAGGAAGATCGCGTCGTGCCGGGCGCGAAGGTCCTCGAGGGTGAAATCCCGGCCCATCCGGGCGCTCTTCTCGAAGACTATCCCCAGGTTCCTCATGCGCTCGAGGTCTCTCTCAAAGATCTCCCTGGGAAGACGGTACAGAGGAATCGTGAGGGTGGCGAGGCCCCCGAGGGTCTCGCGGGCCTCGTAGACCGTTACGTCATACCCCTTCCTCGCGAGAATCCACGAGACCATCAAGCCCGCAGGTCCGCCTCCGACGACCGCGACGCGCCCCTCCCGCTTCCCCTCGCGGCGCCACGGCTCGTCCTTCGACCTGCCGTGCTGCAAGGCCGAGCGCTTCAGGTGCCGGAGGGCCACGGGCTCCCCGCGGAGGCCGACGACGCACGACTCCTCGCAGTAGTGATAGCACACCCTTGACAGAGTCGAGGCGAGGGGGTTGTCTCGGAGGATGATCTCCGCCGCCTCGTCGAACCTTCCCTCTGCGATCTTCAGCGTATACTCCCGACAGTCCTGGCCGATCGGGCATGCGCTCACGCACTGGGGCTCATGGCAGTACAGGCAGCGCATCGCCTCGAGCTGGGCCTCGTGGGCCGCGAAGGGGGCGAGGACCTCCTCGTTCGTGCCCGCTCGCTCGGCGGGATCCTTCTCCAGGATTTCCATCCGATGCGGGTCGAGCTTTCGGAATCGACCTTCGAGCAGAGGGGCCAGCCTCCCTTGAGCAATGCTCGACCCATGGGACCGGTCGACCCCTCTTGAAGATTAAATAAAGACTTTACGTAGATGATATACAACCCGTTCTCGGGCTCCCTGCGGGCCGTCTCCATGCCTTGCGAGACGCGTGCCGCCTCGTGTCCCGCGTGCCTCCAGGAGGTTGGTGAACTCACCGTGTTGCGGACCAAAGCATCGCGCCCAGGCCCGCGGCCTCAAGGGTGCCGATGCCGAGGAGGAAGGGATTCAGTCCTTCCGGCACGAGAAACATCATCGTGAGGTAGGAATAGACGGCGAGGGCGTTGTGAGCGAGGAAGGCGGCCGCGAACAGGAGGAGGGCGAAGCTGAAGGGCGCTCTCGTCTTCGCATACACGCCGCGGTACACGATGAGCAGCACCGCGGCGAGAACCGCGTTTGCGGAGCCGACGACGATGCTGCCCATCATGAACATGTCAGCCATCGATGTATCCCCCTAGTTCGTAGTGCACATGGATGTTTGCCATAATTCCACCTTAGTCCTCCTTCTCGCGCAAAATCCGGCTCCGGATCTCCTCGAACAGGCCGTAGTTGGCCTCGAGATAGGTGGACAGGAAGTAGGGCGCCGCGTAGGCTTCTCCTGCCGGCCTCGTGATGAGGCCGTTCTTCAGGAGCAATTCCAGATGGTGTCGAACCGTGCGATAGTCCAGGCCCAGGGCCTCCGCGAGCTGGTGGGCGTTGTAGGGTCGGTCATGGAGCGTTACCAGGATCCGCGCGCGGTTCACTCCGCCCCGGGTGCCGGCGAGCATATACCATAGGAGTTGGCGGAGCGCGGCGCTCACGGGTCTCGGGGTCTGCAACGGTCGCTGTGCTAATAAGATGCCCTCAGAAAAAAGGAAAGGTGCCGAGAGGAGCGTTTCCTCTCGGCCTGATCAGCCCGAGTACGGGACGAGGGGGCACTCAAAGAAGGCTGGCGGCCCGCCCGGGAAGGTCCCGAGGGTCACGTCAAGATGGCCGAGTCCCGCGTGGAACTGGAGGTCCGCGTAGGATGTGAGGACGGGCGGATCTCCGCCGTGGTCCAGGATGCCCTGCTCCGTCCAGACGGCCGTGTACGTCGCCCACCGGCCTCCGTTGTACGCCGGGTTCCCCGGAGCGGCCTCGACGACCGGCGCCTGGGCCATCGCGCCGTCGCGCATGACGATGTAGAATCCGTCGAAGGACGAAAGCGGGGCGTTGTCGGGCAACAAGGCCGGGGTCACGATGGTCCCCCACCGGTCACCGTCGCCCCAGAAGCCCGCCCCGAAGTTCCGTTCCGCCTGCGCCATGGCGCCGGGTGCCAATCCCACGCCCAACGTCACCGCGACCGCCATCGCCGCGAGGACTACTACCACTCTCTTTCTCATCGTTCTTTTCCTCCATGTAAGCCCCTTCCAGGGGCGAGGCGTCGGACCCACACCGTCTCGGAAAAAGGCTCGCCGAGTTCATACCCAAATCCGACCCCAATCCTCGAACGCGAGGATCCGCGGGGCCAATCCGCGGCCTGCTTGATGAGCGGGAGGAAGGAGTCCCAGCGAGGGCAGGCCGTTCCCAGGAGGGTCTGAACCCCGATGCCCGAGGGGGAAACGCGCCCACGGGTCAAAACCGAGCCATCATGGCAGCTATGTGCCTCGCACCGCCCACGAAGTCCGCGACACGGATGTTCTCGTTCGGCGCGTGGTAGTTCGAGCCGTCGTAGGACACGCCGGGCCCGGAGATTGAAGGTACGCCGACGACCTCGTTGAAGAAGGCGTTCGCGGAGGCCCCGGCGGCCCAGGGCCATACCTCGGGGTCCCGGCCGTAGGCATCCCTCGCACCGCGGATCGCGGCCTTCACGATCCGCGCGGTCATCGGAGTGGCGCTGGCCTCCAAGCTGTCCGAGGGAACGATCTCAATGTCGCCGAACCCTTTCGACCGAAGATGCTCCCGGAGCTTCCCGAGTTGCTTGGCGGATTTCATGTTCGGCACGAGACGGAAGTCCACCTTCGCGCGGGCAACCGCTGGATTCACGGTCTTCGTGCCTTCCCCCGTGTATCCGCTGAGGAACCCGCAGATCGTGCACGTTGGCCAGTAGATCAGGCGACGGAGGATCTCGTAGTCGTTCTCTCCGCCGAGGAGGTCCGACGCACCCCAGAATTCCTTGAGGGAATGCGCCTTGAAGCCGCTCGCCTTCAGGTAGCGGATCTCCCGGGCGGTCGGCCGTCGGGCGTCCTCGTACCAGCCGGGGATCGTCACGCGGCCGTTCTTGTTTCGAAGGGTGTTGAGGGCGTGGATGAGCCTCCACGCCGGATTCGGTGCGATGGGGGCGTACATCGAGTGCTGATCCACATTTGCGGTGCGGCAGATCAGATCGACGTACAGGGTGCCCTTGCACCCAAGCTCGATCTTCGGCGTGCCGTCGTGGAGGTGGTCCCCGCCCTCGATCGTGGCGCCGTCGGCTTGGAGGACCTCCTGGTTCGCCTCCACGAAGGAACGGAAGTGGGGGCTGCCGATCTCCTCCTCGCCCTCCACGACGAACTTGAGGTTGATCGGGGGCGTTCCCTCCACGGCCTGCCACGCCCGAATCGCGAGGAGCTGGGCGACCAGATTTCCCTTCGTGTCGCCGCAGCCCCGGCCCCAGAACTTCCCCTCCTCAATCGTGGGCTCGAAGGGATCCCGGGTCCACTCCTCCAGCGGATCCACGGGCTGGACGTCGTAGTGCTGGTACATGAGCAGCGTCGGCTTCCGATCGTCGACGTGCAGCTCCCCGAAGACCACGTCCGG
>CAYGBO010000017.1:0-1124 GCA_964348145.1 uncultured Methanomassiliicoccales archaeon | reverse complement strand
CGGGCCGCCTTCCGTCGGGTACACCTTGGTCTCCAGCCCGTGCTCCTCGAGGAGTCGTCGCACGAACGCGGCGGTCTCGGGCTGCGCTTTCCGGTGCGCGGAGATCGTCGGGAACCGGCAGTATTCCTTCAGGAGTTCGAGAGCTTTGTCCGCGCCGGACTCGACACGGGCCAGGACGTCGGTCAGTGACACGGGCCCACCTCGGCTGGCGTAAGGGGACGGGCGCATAAGAAGCCGCCGTGTGGATTCGCCGCGTCGAGGAGGCGATGTGGAGAGGCGGCGAAGACGGGATGTCGAAGGATTCACGGAACGGACGGTGAGGGCAATCGCGCACTCCGTCCCCGGGATCGGAGGGCGATTCATGCGGCCTTCGTCGGATCGATCCAAGGTCTGCGGCAATTCCTCATGCTCGCAGGTTGTCGATGATGAATCGCGGATCCCTCCCGCGCTTCTCGGGCGCGCGGTTCCCGCGCATGGCCCTTCGGGCGCGAGACGTCAGTAGCGATAGCCCGCGCCCCGGTCCGCCTCGAGTTCGACCCCGAGCCCCGAGACGACCCGATTGAAGTAGTTGAAGATCGAGACGACGAGGTTTGCGTCCAAGATCGCGCGGTCCTCGAATCCCGCATGCCGGAGCTCTTCGATGTCGGATTCCTGAATCGCCCAAGGCTCCTTAGTGAGCTTCACGGCATAGTCGAGGAGGACCCGGTCGGAGGCGCTCAAGGAAGCGCCTCGGTGGTCCTGGGACACGGCGCGGACGAGGGAGGGATCGTGGGCGTGCACGAGGAGCGCTTGGCCATGGTGGGCCACGCAATAGGAGCACCGATTCGCCGCGGAGACGGCGGTGGCGATCATCTCCCGCTGGGCCCGCGTCAGCGGACTCGGACGGTACATGAGCGTGAGGTACAGGTCCATCATCGCCCTCATCGCCTCGGGATGGAGGCCGTGGGCTGCAACGACGTTCGCGACCTGCCCCCGGGCCTCCGCGATCGATGCGTAAGCGTTCCGGAGGGAGCCTTCCGCCTCGTTGGGCCGGATGATTCGTATCCATGCCATGGGAGAGTCATCCCTCTCGCCTGCTATGAGACTGGCGGACCCCTCACCGGACCGGCTGGAGCCGTTGGCAC
>CAYGBO010000016.1:34577-40763 GCA_964348145.1 uncultured Methanomassiliicoccales archaeon | reverse complement strand
AGCCGCCGGCGTATCTTGATGTTCAGCTTCGCCTTGAGGAGCGTCCACGGATGCATGCCCGGCGGTTCCCTCCCCCGTCTTCCGGTGGGTCGTCAGCATGCGTTCGGGTAGGAGGACCGTTCTCGGCTAGAGGCATCCGGACCGGAAGTTCCCAAGCCCGGCGGTCTGTCCTTCAGACCGTGGAACGTCATTCCGGCGTGGACCCGCCGGAGGTCAGAGTTCTGACCGTCAAATCGGAGAATGAGACGACCTACATAATGGTGTCTGTCGAGGGGCCGTCAACGGGCTGAGGATCCGGGGCGCTGGCAGAAACAAACTAGGGAGAGCCCATGAAGGAGATGAAATCCTGAAGCGAACGCGGCTGCAGGGTGTAGTTCCCCCGTTTCTCCTCTCCGATCGTGGACCGGGGGCGGGGGCCGTAGTGATGGCCCGGGCAGACGACGAGGTCGTCGTCCATCTTACGCACACGGTGGAACAGGGAGTCGTACATCTGCTCGACGTTCGAGCCCGGGAGGTCCACGCGGCCGCAGTCACCCACGAAGAGGCAGTCTCCCGTGAAGACGTGACCCGCCACGATGTAGCAGCAGGAGTCCGGCGAGTGACCCGGCGTGTGGATGACCTTCACCTTCAGCTCGCCCACGGTCACAATTTGAGCGTCCTCGAGGACGATGTCCTTGCGAACGTCGCTCAGGCGATGGGCCGCGATCTTCCCCCCCGTCTCGTTCGCGAGGCGCTCGTTGTCGAAGATGTGGTCGGGATGATGGTGCGTGTTGAAGATGAGACCGATCGCGTAGCTGTTCTCCGCGGCGGCCTTCTGGAGGGTGCGGGCGTCGAAGCTCGGGTCGATCACGGCGGCCGTCTTCGTCGCGGGATCACCGATGACATATCCGAAGTTCGCCATCGTCCCGATGAGCTGCTGTTCGAGGAACATCCGATCCTCGGAGGATTCCCGTCCTCATGAGCCTTTGCGTTCGCCACCCCGACGATGCTAGGGGCGTGGGGGCGGCTGCTGGATCCGCATACGAGCGTAGTACTCCTGCCAGGCTTTCGCGTTCTCCTCCGCGGCCTTCCGGGCGAGATCCCAGCGCTTCATGGAGGTCGTCACGAGCAGGGAAACGAGAAAGGCGATCCCGAGGATCAAAATCCCGCACACCGTGCTGAGATCCGGTCTCGCGGCGAGATCACCACGGAGGATCGCGATCGAGCCGAGAATTGCCGTGACGACGGCGAAGACGATGTATCCCACGACCCGTCGCGTGATCCAGCCCATGGCGGGGGGACCTGTGCCGACACGCCAATAAGGGTTGCGCGCGTGGAATCATCCGCGCGAACGGAATTCAATGCGGCGAGGTTCACCCCTTGAGGAGGGCGACAGAAGCGCGGTCCGAGAACCGGTTCAGTGGGTCCGCATGACCGCATACCCGCGAACCGAGAGGACCTTCTCGAGGGCGTCCCACGACGTCCGGTCCGGGTCGAATTCCACGAATCCCTTGTCGACGACGTAGTTCACGTTCGCCTCGAGGACACCGGGGATCTTTCGCAGGGCGCGGCCCACGTCGATCGCGCAGCTCGCACAGTGGAGCCCTCGGACCAGGAAGACGACCTTCTGCCGCGCGGTCATACGTATCGAGGGAGACCTCGGGAGGCTATGGGGTTTTCCCCTGCCACCGAGACGCCTCGGACCACGCGTCAGCGACAGAACCGCTCGACGAAATCCATCGTGGTCTCGTCCGCGTCGCGCAGCTTCTCGTCGGGAATTCCCGGCACGCCGCACGTCATGAAGACTGTGTCGTGCGTCGTCGTGGTGACCTTCGTGACGTCCGCGTCCCGGTAGGGGTAGATGGCGACGAGGGCCTGTCCGTCCTCCACGACGACCTCGGTGCCGCGAAGGGTCGTGGGAGTCTCCATCCCGATGCCGAGGAAGCGCTCGCCGGGTCGGGCGAGGCGCATCGTGAGGTCTCCGTGAAGCTGGGAGGCGTCGAAGGCGGCGATGGCTACATGGGTCTTCATGGACGCGAGGTTGTAGGCGTCGACGAGGGTGTTGATCCGCGGAAGGGGCTTGCCCTGGAGGGTACGGCGCAGAAGGGCCTCCGAGGCGGGACGGATCTTCGTGGGATCGATGCCCACCCGCCAGTAGAAATCCCGGTACGCGCGGAGGGTCGGCTCGTCCTTGAGGCTCTCCAACCGAAGATGATGCCGGAATTCCTGGACGAGGGTATCCCGAAATGCTTCGAGGCGCGGATCGAGATCCTTCACCCGAAGGCCGCGGACCTCGACGAGGTGGGCATCCAGGCCCGGGAACCGCTCCTCAAGGTCCGAGGCGACGGTCAAGCGCACGTTCCCGCATCGCGCGGGGAGCACAAAACGTTCACTGCGCGGTGACGCCGCCATCCAAGGCGACCGCGGCGCCTGTCATGTAAGATGCGGCGTCGCTCGCGAGGAACAAGACCGCCTGGGCCACCTCCTCGGGGGTTCCCGCCCGACGCATCGGGATCGGAGCGAAGATCTGTTCGTAGTACCGCTTCCCCAGGCCGGACGCCTCCGCCTCTCTCCACAGCATCGGCGTCTCGACCTCGCCGGGACAGATCGCGTTCACGCGGATCCCGAACTTCGCATAGTCGAGGGCCATGGCCTGGGTGAGGAGGACCATCCCACCCTTGGAGGCGCAGTAGACGGACGCGCCGACCTCGCCGACGAAGGCAGCATTCGAGGCCACGTTCACGATCGCCCCGCGCTTCCGGCGCATCATCCCCGGCAGGACGTACTTCGAGCACAGGAAGGCGCCCTTGAGGTTGATGTCGATGACCCGGTCGTATTCCCCCTCCGTGACCTTGTGAAGGGGCTTGTTCAGGTACACGCCCGCGTTGTTCACGAGGACGTCCGCGGGACCGAGACGTCGAGTGGCCTCGGATACGAAGCGCCGCGCGTCCGCCGGCTTGGACACGTCCCCCCGCAGGGCCACGACCTCGCCGAAGGCCCGGAGGTCCTGCGCGGCCTTCTGAAGCCTCCCCGCGCTCCGGGCCAGGATGGCGACCGAGGCACCCTCCTCGAGGAAAGCCTTCGCGGTCGCGAAGCCGATGCCGGAAGAGCCGCCCGTGACGAGCACGACACGTCCCTGGAACCGATCCATCGTGGGCGGGTATCCCGTCCGGCGATAAAGCCTTCCTTCGACTCGCAGACGGACACCGAAGGGCCAAGTTTCAAGGGTTGGGACGTCGTCGGTATTTCCGTCAGGCCATGCTGCTTCCCGGGGATTCGTTCTCCAACTTGTGGATCTGGGATCGGGTCGCAGACCGGCTCCCGTGGTACTTCGACGTCGCGCGAAACCGGATGCCAGCGAAGTACCTGATCGCCGGCCGGGTGCCGTGCGACCTGGACCTCCGCGCGGCAGGAGAGGACGATCTGTGGCGGGAGCACGAGCGCCTCACGGGCCGGTTCCTCGACCTTTGGGACGGCGTGCGCTCACGCCGGGTCATGCTCCCCGAGGTGCCCCGGGCCCCGACCTCCCTGCTCGACCTCAGCGTCGAGCTGGTCCACCGGATGCTCCGCCACTGCAACTTCTGCCGGTGGAACTGCCGCGTGGATCGGTCCGCGGGGACGAAGCATGGGACGTGCCAGCTCGAAGGTGTGTCCCGAGTGGCGTCCTATTTCCACCATCCCGGGGAGGAACTCGTCCTGCGGGGAACCCACGGATCCGGGACGATCTTCTTCACCTCCTGCAACCTGAGGTGCGTCTATTGCCAGAACGGGAACATCTCCCACGACAAGGACAACGGGATCCCCGTCACGCCGGAGCAGCTCGCCGCCATGGCGTGGCAGCTCCGGATGGAAGGGTGTCACAACATCAACTGGGTCGGCGGAGAACCGACGATCCATTTGCACAGGATCGTGGAGGCGATCCGCCGGCTTGAGTCGGGCCCACCCGCATCGCGGGATACCGCCTACGGGTCGAGCGTGAAGACGGATTGGCCCAGGAAGCTGTCGGCCCGGCCGGAACAGGCGGACTACCACGGTGAGTTCAACGCTCCCATGCTGTGGAACTCGAACTTTTTCATGAGCCCGGAGACGATGCGGATCCTGCGGCCCCTCATGGACGTCTGGCTCCCGGACTTCAAATTCGGCAACGACCGCTGCGCGATCTTCCTTTCCAGGACCCCGTGGTACTTCGAGACCGTCTCGGCGAACCACAGACAGGTCTATGATTGGGGCGAGGACGTGATCATCCGGCATCTCGTCACGCCGGAGCACGTGCCCTGCTGCACGAAGCCCGTCCTGAAGTGGATCGCCGCGAACATGCCCCAGGTCCTCGTGAACGTCATGGACCAGTACCATCCCGACTACGCGTGCGAGCCGGGATCGCCCGAGTACAATCCCCGCTATGAATCCCTCTCACGGCGGCCTTCGGCCCGGGAAGTCCTCGAGGCCTACGCGTACGCCAGGGAGCTGGGCCTGCGCTTCGAGGAGATGACCTTCGAGAAGAGCACGATGGGGCTCCGCCCGAGGCTCCGGGCCGCCGGATCCTGACGGGATTGGACAAAGGGACTCCCGGGAGAGAGTTAATGGAGTCCCGCCCGTTCCCCGACCCATGGCACGCACCCTGGGAGGCCGCGTGGCCCTCGTCACGGGCAGCACCGGGGAGGGCATGGGCCGAAGCATCGCCCTAACCCTCGCCCGGGAGGGCGCGGATGTCGCGCTGAACTACGGGACGAACCAGAAGGGAAATCCGAAGGCGCGCGCGCGACTCGTGAAGGCGATCGAGTCCTTCGACGCCCGGGCCATCGTCATCCGAGCGGACACACGGAACGGCGCGGCGGTCCGTCGGATGTTCCTTCGCACACGGGACCGACTCGGCCCGGTGGACATCCTCGTGAACAACGCGGGCGGACTGTATCGGTTGGAGCGGGACCTCCGGCGCGTGGACGATGCCTTCTGGCAGAGGGTCCTCCGGGCGGAGATCGACGGCATGTTCCACACGACGAAGACGGCCCTGGCGGATATGAGGAAGAGGAAGTGGGGCCGCATTGTGAACGTGGGCATGGAACGATCCGAGGAATTCCTCGGTCCGCCCTACGACTATACGGTCGGGAAGGTCGCCCGGCATGCCCTGAGTCGCATCCTCTCCGAGGTCGAGATCTCCCGCGGCATCACGATCAACGCCGTGGCCCCCGGATACATCCCCTACTTCACGTTCCGGCAGGCCCTCGATGCGGTCCGCGGCAAGGGGTCTTGGCCCAAGCGTCGGTACGGGACGCCCCAAGACGTCGCGGAGATCGTCGCCTTCCTGTGCTCCGAGGCGGCGCGGTACGTGAAGGGGGCGATCATCCCGGTCCACGGGGCGCCTGAGGCCTAATCCGCCTCGGGCGCACAAAGGAATTTAGGCATCCATTCCCGTGCCCGCCCATGGCCTTCGTCCGCATGAAGAGGATTCACGGCCGGGAGTACGCGTACCTAGTCGCGAGCGTGTGGGATCCCCGTCGGCGGACATCGCGACAGGTCACGATCAAGTACCTCGGTCCCGCGGGCGGGCTACGAATCGAGGACGTGCCCCCGTCCTACCGCTCGGATCGCGTGAAGGCCTTCGTGCTCCGACACTCGAGGGGCGCCGACGCGAAGCGATCCCGACTCGAGAGAGGACTCAAGGACCGGCTCCTGCGAGCCCTCCTGTCGGGAGACCGCGAGGGGTCGATGGCCGTTGCAGGGGACGCCCAGAAGTCCCTCGGACTGGAAGGATTCTACCTGAAGGTCGTGACCCCAGGCATGTATGAAATCGGCGAGTTGTGGAAGGCCAGCGAGCTCTATGTGAGCCAGGAACACCTTGCCTCCAACGTGGCATTGCAGGTCGTCTCCGAGCTGAACGCGAAGATACCCACGAGGCGGCGTCCCCTCGGGACGGTCGCCCTTTGCACCCCCCAGGGGGAGATGCATGAATTCCCGTGTCGCCTCCTCGAGGGCCTCCTCCTCGAGCGAGGCTACCGGACCCTGAACGTCGCCGCCTCGTCCCCCACCGACGAAGTCGCGGACTTCCTCGCGGATCGGAAACCTGACGCCGTACTCATCTCGATCACGGTCTCCCAGTTCCTGCCCTCCGCGAAGCGCCTCTTCAACGCCCTGAGACGGCGGATCCCGAACGCGACGATCCTTGTCGGCGGTCAGGGCGTCCGGCCCGATCGAAATGATTTTCCCGCA
>CAYGBO010000016.1:34306-34567 GCA_964348145.1 uncultured Methanomassiliicoccales archaeon | reverse complement strand
CTGGTCGTTTGCCATCGATGGAGACGAGGCCATCGTCAGAGTGCACGGTGGCCCCGGACGCGACGGCGGCCGCGTTGGACGGTCTGAGCCGACCTCCGAGGTAGGCACTAGGCTGGGGGAGGCCGGATACCTTAAGAGCAACCGGCGAACTCGTTCGCGCGATGAACGTGAAACCGCAGGCTCTCGCTGCTCTCCTCGTGATCCTCCTCGCCCTGATGCCCGGCGTCCAGGGCCACGTGGCCCTCGAGGTCGGGGAGGGGG
>CAYGBO010000016.1:32612-34296 GCA_964348145.1 uncultured Methanomassiliicoccales archaeon | reverse complement strand
AGAGCCTCGAAACCGCCTCCGTCATCCCGGACCCGACGAAATCGTGGGCGATCTACACGCGGCTGCACGAGGCGGGCCACCCTCACTACTATCGACTCGACATGTTCGCCGGGCAGCGGATTTACGCCCTGCTCTACATCCCGGCCTTCCACGCCGAGGACGGATTCGAACCGGACCTGACGCTGATGGGACCAGGCCTGACGAACGAGGGGACCGCGCCCGCGTATGTGGACGTCCCGGAGGGCGCGGGAGTCGTCGCCAGGGAGGGGGCGCGCGCTGCCGAGCCCACGTATGAGCCGTTCTCCGCGACCGCCTTTTACGCAATCGCCGAGGTCTCCCTGAACGCCCCCTCGACAGGCGCCTACTACCTCGCCGTCCACGATCCATCGGCCGCGGGCGCCTTCGGGATTGCGATCGGAAACCGCGAGGCGTTCACGATCGATGAATGGATCTTCACGCCCCTCGCCCTCCTGTCCGTGTACGAGTGGACGGGCCAGAATGTCGTCCTCGTCCTCCTTCCCAGCGTGCTCACCGTCGCGATCGGTGCCCCGCTCCTCCTATGGTATCGCAGGGGGCGCCCTCCCCGGAGCGCATCGGCGTTGGGCCTGACCTTCGCGGGTCTCCTTTTCGTCGGGAGTGGCGTGAGCGTCCTCGCGCAAATGGCGACCGCCCTCACGCAGGTCCGCCCCGGAGCCGACCTGTCGGTCACGGTCATCCTCGCGCTGATCCCCCTCCTTCTCGGTTTCTTCACCCTGCGAATCGCCCTGGCGCCGAGCCCCCGGTGGGGCACGAGGGCGAGGATCAAGGCCATCGCCCTGGGCATAATCGCCCTCTTCGCCTGGGCGGGGTTCCTCGTGGGCCCCCTCCTCGCCATCGTCGCGGCCGTCCTTCCGACCCGCATTCCCTCGTCCGCCACAGAGGACGCGAAGGCCTAGGAGGGTCGTCGCGGGATGGACGGGTTCGTCATCCTGCAGGGACTCCTCGCGGGCCTCCTCGCCACGGGAGTGATGGTCCTCACGGAGATCCCCGCATGGCGCCGGTGGGGTATCGCGGGCGTCATGGAATGGCATGAGAACCAGGCCATGGCGGCCCGGATCATTCCCCGACCGAAGGAACAGCTCGTGACGCAGGGACTCACCCTCCACTTCGTGCACGGCTCCCTTGCGGGTGCCGCGTTCGTACTTGTCCTGCCTCTCCTCAGCTTTGGGCTCTCCGCCGTGGTCGTGGGAGCGGGATACGGGATCGTGCTCTGGCTCATCACCCTCGTGATCCATAGGCCCACCACGGGGATGCGAATCCGGGAGGATCCGTTCGCACGGATCGCTCTTCCCGTGAGCCTCGTGGGGCATCTGGCCTATGGTGCCTCGCTGGGCCTTCTGGTCGGATGGCCATGAGCGGGAAGACCCTTGCCGTCACGGGCGCATCGGGATTCATCGGCCGACACCTCGTGCCGCGGCTCGCGGAACGCGGCCACCGAGTGCGCGCCCTCGTGCGGCGCGCAGGGACGGTGCCTCGGGGGGCCGCCGAGGTCCGTCGGGGCGATCTCCTCGAGCCTTCGACCCTCGCGCCCGCCCTCGAGGGAGCGGATGCGGCCTATTACCTCGTCCACTCGATGACGACCACGACGGCATGGCGCCCGGCCGTGCCGCGAAAGCGAGTCCCGGAAAGTTGCTCCCAGTCTACT
>CAYGBO010000016.1:32253-32557 GCA_964348145.1 uncultured Methanomassiliicoccales archaeon | reverse complement strand
GTCGGATCCTCGGGTCCGGCGACGCCGCCACGACGATCCTGCGCGCGGCGATCATCCTGGGCCCGGGAGGGGCCTCGTGGGACATGCTCCGGCAACTCGTCGAGCGCCTGCCCGTCATGGTCACGCCTCGATGGGTGTGGACCCGGTGCCAGCCGATCGCGCTGCGGGACGTCCTCGCCTATCTCATCGGATCCGTCGAGGTGGAGGCCACGGTGGGAAAGGCCTTCGACATCGGCGGGCCGGACATCCTCACGTACCGGGACATGATGCTGACCCTCGGCCGGCCTCAGGGAGGGCTCCGAGG
>CAYGBO010000016.1:28337-32243 GCA_964348145.1 uncultured Methanomassiliicoccales archaeon | reverse complement strand
CGGCCGGGCGATGGGGAAGCGCCGACTCATCCTTCCGATCCCGGTCCTTACGCCGAGCCTCTCCTCGTACTGGGTGAATTTCGTCACGGATGTGCCCGCGTCCGTGGCACGTCCCCTGATCGACGGCCTGAAGAACGAGGTGATCTGCCGGGAACATAAGATTCGCGACCTGATCCCCGTGCCCCTCACCCCCTACGGGACGGCCGTGGAGCTGGCCCTCGAGGGAGCAATCTGAGAAACGACGACAGAAAAGGAGGGGCGGGGGCCGCTGGGACTCCCCGCCTTGGGATAGACCTACGGGGGCAGGATGACCCGGTCAATCACGTGGATGACGCCGTTGTCCGCCAGGACGTCGGGTTTGACGACCCGGGCGCCTTGGACCTGGACACCTTGCCTCGTGTCGATCTTCACGCTCCGACCCTCGGCCGTCTTCAGGGAGGGCTTCGAGGCCACGTCGGCGGCCATCAGCCGGCCTGGCACCACATGGTACGTCAGGATCTGCGCCAGCTTTGCCTTGTCCTTCAGCAGGTTCTCGACGGTCCCCGCGGGGAGCTTCGAGAAGGCCTCGTCGCTCGGGGCGAAGACGGTGTAGGGACCCGGGCTCGAAAGGGTTGATGCGAGTCCCGCCGCCTCGATGGCCGTCGTGAGGGTCTTGAAGGACCCTGCCTGCTTCGCAACGTCTACGATGTTTCCCATGCGTTCTCACCTTTGATGCCGTCGTACAGGACGGCTGTATAAGAAGAATTGCATACCATGGGTATCCGATTAGGCACTATATCCGCCCTAGCGACGTTGGATTCCCTGGGGTCCAGCGAGGAGGACCACATCCCGCTCGGTCGACCTCGATCGACGATGGGAAAGAAGCCCGGGGGCGATTCTCCGGTCTCCGCGGGGGCGCGCCTACCTGCGCCGCCGGCTACGGGTGCGGCCCTTCGTGGACTTCCTTGTCTTCCTTGCCTTCTTCTTAAGCTTCTTCTTCCGGGGTGCTGCGCGGCGGCTGGGTCGCGGCATGTCCTGGAAGAGCGCTTGCACGGTCCCTTCCGGGTCCCGGAAAATCGCAAACCATCCCGTCTCCGGTATCTCCGACTTGGGGACGAGGATCACTCCCCCCGCCTCTTCGATCCTTCGGGACGTAACATCAATCTCGTTCGAAAGGATGTAGTTCAGGACGCCGGACGGCATGTTCTCAGGCGGCAGCATGAGGCCCCCGTGGGGCGGGCTGGGCGCCTGGAATGTCGTGTAGTTCATGGCGGGGATTTCCGTGAACTTCCAGCCGAAGACTTTGGCGTAGAAGTCCCGTATCTTCTCCGGCTCCCTCGAGTGCAGTTCGACATGCACGATGCTTCCGGCTTTCGGCTGCTGTGCCATGAGGCCTGTTCCTCCCCCTCAGGGGACCCCGCGTATACGCCGGGATGGTATTAAGTCGTTCGACGCGGAGGTAGGCGAAAGTGTGGAGGAGGGCCGCGGGCGACGACCCCGCGGCGCAACACGACCCGCCTCAGGCTCCGAGGATCGTGGACACGACGAGGCCGACGAGAAGCAGCAGTCCCGTGGTGAGGGTCGCCAGGATCATGCCCGCGTTGGACGGGATCAGGGCGTGGGGATCCCCGCCGACCTTCCGGAGTCCAATCACGGGTTTCGCGGCCATGGGGAGGGCGAGGAAGGCGAGGAGAGCCCAGGGCGTGAGATCGAACAGGGCGACGCCGAGGGCGAGCACCGCGTAGGCCCCCGCGACGATGCCCGTGAAGACCTTCGTGGCGCCGGGGACGCCGAGGCGGACGACGAGGGTTCGCTTCCCGACGGAGGCGTCCGCGGGGATGTCGGGCACCTCGTTGATCCAGAGGATCCCCGCCACGAGCAGGCCCAGGGCGATCGACAGGATGATCGCGGGCGGATCGAACGCCCGCGCGAGCACGAAGTACGTCCCGAGCACCGTCACGGGCCCGAACTCGATCCCGACGGCGATCTCGCCGACGCCGTGGTGGGCCAGGCGAAGGGGCGGCCCGACGTAGGAGTAAGCCACGGCGACCCCGAAGAGGCCGATCCACAGGAGCGGCCACCCGACAATTGTCACGAGATACAGGCCGATCACGGACCCGAGGACCAGGAAGAGCATCGCGACGGCAAGGTGGACCTTCGGGCGGATCACCCCTCGCAGGAGGACCCGCCCGCCTCCCGCGAAGGGGTTCAAGTGGCGAACCGCGAGATCGTTCCCGCTCCGGAAGTCCCATGCGTCGTTCCCCATGTTGGCCCCGAGGTGGATGAACGCCGCGCCCGCCAAGGCGAGGAAGAAGAGCCCGAGGTCGAAGGGGGCCCGGGCCTCCCAGGCAGCCAGGGCGCCCACGAGGACGGGGACGATCGATGCGATCAGGAAGGGCGCCCGGAGGGCCTGGAACCACAGCTTCGCGACGGGCGGATCGCCCGGGGGCTCGAGGGGGTGGGTCATGCCCATGTAGCCGACCTGCTTCCCGTCCCGCATCATCGGCCGGACCGTGAGCCGCGCTCGGAACGTGGAAGCGTCCTTGCGCATCAACGTGACCTCCTCCTCGAACTTCCCCTTCTCCGCGGCCTCCTTGAGAAGTCGAGGGACGAGGGTCGGCACGTTCTTCGGCACGTGGAACATCCCGACGGACATCTTGCCGACGACCTCCTCCGGCGTCCAGCCGAAGAGATCTGCCGCGTCCGCTGCGTACTCCTGGACGATGCCCTGCATGTCGCAGGCAATCACGGACGTCTTGCCCTCGAAGGACTTCTCAGCCATGGGCCCCTCTCCCGGACGGCGTCTCACGTCCGCCCGGGGGGCTCGAGGGGGCGCGTCATGCCCATGTAGCCGACCTGCTGGCCTCCCTGCAGGACGGGTCGGACCGTGAGGACGGCCCGGAAGGTGGCTCCGTCCTTCCGGCGAAGGGTGACCTCCTCCTCGAACTTGCCCTTCTCCGCGGCCTCCTTGAGAAGTCGAGGGACCAAGGTGGGCACGTTCTCGGGCAGGTGGAAGCTCGCGACGCTCATCTTGCCAATGACCTCGTCCGGCGTCCAACCGAACAACTCGGCCGCGTCCGCCGCGTACTGCTGGACGATGCCCTGCATGTCGCACCGGATGACCGACGTGCGGGCCGCGAAGGGCTTCCCCGCCATCTCGAATTCCTCTCTATGAAAGTACAGAGGGAGGAAAGCTATATGCGGGTCTTGGTTTACTTGTCAACCGGTTTCGATTCCCTTGAAGCGCCTCGAGCTCACCGTGCCCATCGCGCTCCTCGAAGAGCTTGGCATCCTCCGCGGTCGGTTCTTCCGGCACAACGCGGCCGTGGAAGTCCTCCAGTCCTTCTCCGTCCGACCCGGTGTCGCGGCCCTCATCGTGCGCGTCCGGCGCCGGGGTCCCTTCAAGGACCCCGCGACGATCCGGCGAGACGCCCGTACCATCGCGCGCAGATACCGGCTCCGGCGGTTCGAGGTGCTGTCCGCGGACTCGGAGCGCGGAGAATACCTCGCCTGGATCGAGTGGACGCCGCCCGCGTGGTTCCCCGGGGTCCCGGGAGGCGAGTGGGGGGGTGTCGTGCCCCTCGAGCTGTCCCAGTCCGGAGCCGGAGAGGCTCGGGCCGTCCTGCTCGCCTCGGACGCCATCTTACCTCGACTGCGAACCTTCCTGGACCGCGTCGGGGCGACGTACCGGCTCCGATCCGCCCGGAGGACCGCCGGGGAAGCGTGGCAACCCCTCGCGCGCCTCACGGCACGACAGAGGAGCCTCCTGGAACTCGCCTACCGACTTGGGTACTACGAGTCCCCCGCGACGGTGTCCCTGGGTCAGATCGCCGCCCTGCAGAAGAACTCCCCCTGCGCCCGCTTTGGGAAGGTCTTTCAGTAATTTGCTGAGCGCCATGTAGCCGCTTTCAGCCTGGTGCAGTTTGC
>CAYGBO010000016.1:23508-28327 GCA_964348145.1 uncultured Methanomassiliicoccales archaeon | reverse complement strand
CGTGGGGATCTCCAAGGCCGCGGCGTCCAAGCACCTGCGGACCGCCGAACGGAAGCTCCTCGCGGCGACCCTCGGCGGGCGACGTTAGCTTGGTCTCGCGCCGGCCCGTGCAAAGCCATCGGCCCTAGGGTCCGTTCCGCCTCGCTCGAAATGTTCTTATATCACCGCAAAGCGATAGACTAGGGCTCAACCCAAGACATCGACGGAGGGGTCAAAACATGGCAATGCCGACGGGAGGCGTACCGCAGGGCACGCCGATCCTGATACTGAAGGAAGGGACGACGCAGGAGAAGGGACGCGGGGCCCAGTCGAACAACATCGCGGCCGCGCGCGCGATCGCCGATGCGGTCCGCTCCGCCCTGGGCCCACGCGGGATGGACAAGATGCTCGTCGACTCCATGGGCGACGTGACCGTCACGAACGATGGGGTCACGATCCTCAAAGAGGTCGACGTGGAACATCCGGCCGCGAAGATGCTCGTCGAGGTCGCGAAGGCCCAGGACCAGGAGTGCGGGGACGGGACGACCACGGCCGTCGTCCTCGCGGGCGAGCTCCTCGTGCGGGCCGAGGATCTCATCGAGCAGAACGTCCATCCCACGGTGATTGTGGGCGGCTACCGACAGGCCGCCGCGAAGGCTCAGGAGATCCTCGCGAAGCGGGGCGAGAAGGTCTCCGTGGACGATAGGGAGACGCTCCTGAAGATCGCGAGGACCTCGATTGCGAGCAAGGCCGCGGGCGCCCACCGGGACCTGCTCGCCGACATCGCGTACCGCGCGGTGAAGGCGGTCGCCGAGCCGAAGGGCGAGGGGCTCTCCGTGGACGACGACGACATCCAGATGGTCAAGAAGGCTGGCGGGGACGCCTCGGACACCCTGCTCGTCGAGGGCGTCATCGTGGACAAGGAACGCGTCCACTCGGGGATGCCGGAGCGGGTCGAGAAGGCGAAGATCGCCCTGCTGAACGCGGCCCTCGAGATCAAGAAGACGGAGGTCAGCGCGGAGATTCGGATCCGCGACCCGACCCAGATGCAGGCCTTCCTCCGCGAGGAGGAGAACCTCCTCAAGGGCTTTGTGGACTCGGTCGTCGAGTCCGGCGCGAACGTCCTCTTCTGCCAGAAGGGCATCGACGATCTCGCCCAGCACTACCTCGCGAAGGCGGGCGCCTATGCGGTGCGCCGCGTGAAGGAGAGCGACATGAAGAAGCTCGCGAAGGCCACTGGAGCGCGCATCGTCTCGAAAATCCGGGAGCTGTCATCTTCCGATCTCGGGACCGCGAAGGAGGTCTACGAGCGTAAGATCGGGGGCGACGAGATGACCTTCGTCACGGGCTGCAAGAACCCCCGCGCGGTGTCGATCCTCCTGAGAGGCGGCACGGAGCACGTGGTCGACGAGATGGAGCGCTCCCTCGAGGACGCCTTGAGCGTTGTGGCCGTGGCGGTCGAGGATGGGAAGTACGTGGCGGGCGGCGGCTCGATCCAAATGGAGATGGTCCTTCCCCTGAAGGAGTACGCCGTCGGCGTCGGCGGCCGCGAGCAGCTCGCGATCGAAGAGTTCGCGACGGCCCTGGAAGTCATCCCGCGGACCCTCGCGGAGAACGGTGGCATGGATCCGATTGACACCCTGATCGACCTGCGATCCGCCCACAAGGCGCGGAAGATCGCCCACGGGGTCGATCCCCTCCAAGGCAAGGTTGCGGACATGAAGAAACTCGGGGTCCTGGAGCCCCTTCGTGTGCCGAAGCAGGCCATGGCGTCGGCGACGGACGCCGCCGTGATGGTCCTGCGGATTGACGACGTGATCGCCTCGAAGTCGACGAAGGGAGAGGCGGGGCCCGGGAGAGGAATGCCTCCGGGAGGAGGAATGCCCCCCGGCGCCGGAGGAATGGGCGGCTTCGACTGAGCCGGCCGTCCTCGGCGGGGCGAGATAGCTTTCCCTCCTCGCGTTCCCACTTCGGTCGGAAGTCCACCTTCTCACCGGCGTGGCGCTCCCGATCACGAGGGTTGCCCTCGGGCCGGAAAGGGAGGATCCATTCGGATTCGTGGGAACAGGATGCACGCTGAGTTGGTCTTCTCCTCCGTACACCACTTCGAGGAAGTCGTTCCCTTTTTGAGGAAACCCGCATTGCTGCCCGAGAAACGGGGTGGCGCCGTGAACCGGGAAAGAGTGGACGAGCTGTCCCAGCGGGTCATCGAGCACGTGAACGGGGCGATGACCTCTCTGAACCACTACATCGGCTACCGACTGGGTCTATACCAGGCCCTAGCGCGCTCGGGTGCCTCGACTCCGGAGGAGCTCGCCGAAGGGACGGGGCTCCGCGAACGATACGTGCGCGAGTGGCTGTCCTGCATGGCAGCGGGTAGGTACGTCGATTACGACTCCGAGCGCGGCCGATTCTCCCTCTCCGCCGAGCAGGCGGCGGTCCTCGTGGACGAGGGAGACCCCGCGTACACGATCCCCTTCGTCGCGTATATCCCGAGCTTCGCGTCGACCCTCGGGAACGTGATGGAGGCGTTCCGCACAGGGAGCGGCGTCCCCTACCGCGAATACGGGGCGGACATGGTCGAGGCCCAGGGCATGGGATACCGGCCCATGTATGTGAGCCGCCTCGTGGGAGATTGGATACCCGCGATCCCCGACGTGGAGAGACGTCTCCGCGGACGCGGGAGAATCGCCGATGTGGGCTGCGGGATGGGCTGGGCGAGCATCGCCCTCGCGAAGGGGTTCCCACAGGTCTCCATCGACGCCGTGGATCCCGATGAGGTGTCCATTGCGGAGGCGAGACGCCATGCCCAGGAAGCGGGGGTTTCCGATCGAATCCGGTTCCACGAGGCGTCCATCGAGGAGGCCCCGTTGCAGGGCCCCTACGATCTCGTGACGGCCTTTGAGGTCCTTCACGACCTTGCCTATCCCGTCCGGGCCCTGCGCCGAATGAAGGAGCTGGCGTCTCCTTCGGGCACCGTTCTGATCGCGGATGAGGCGGTCGGAGATTCGCTGGAGGAGAACTGCCACTTCCTCGGCCACTTGTACTACAATTTCAGTGTCCTCCACTGCCTGCCCCAGTCGATGGCCTTTCCGGATTCGGCCGCGACCGGCACGGTCATGACGCCTTCGACCCTCCGTCGGTATGCGAGCGAAGCGGGGTTCCGCACGGTTGACATCCTGCCGATCGAGAACCCCATGTTCCGTTTCTATCGACTGACCCCGTAGCCGGGTCGTCCCCCGGGTCCGGCTCCGCCCGCGCAGACCGTGACGGACGATGCGACGGTCGGCACGACGGGCGGTCCCGTTCCTCGGTGTGCCGACTACTCCTTCCTCGCTTCGCGAGCCTTGGGCCGAAGTTCCTTGCTCCCGCATCGCCGGCATCGGGTCGCCCGCAGGGGATTGCGGGCGTAGCACTTCATGCAGATCATCTTGTGCAGCCGTCGGCGCTCGGCCTCGGGGAAGCGAGCCATCGGGAAGGCGAGGCTGGGGTGGTTTAAGAAGGCTTCGGGACCAACATCCTTTTCCACGCGTGGAAACAAGCATGCATCCCTATTCGTTTCCGAGATCCGGCGGACTCGACCAAAAGACCATGGGTCTCGAGGCGAACCCGTTGGCGTCTCGCGTCTCAAAAGCGTTGACCTCGCGTTCGTTAATGGCTGACGTGGGGGAGGAGGGCCGCTACGACACTCCGATGCACACGAGTGTAGGTTCGCTGGGGTCATTCGTCCACACTCGCAACGTCACGTCCGGACGACCGACGCTCACGGAAAGCACCTCCTTGCTCTCGGCCGTATGGACCGACACGATGCCCGTTGGGGTTTTCAGTCGCCCGATGAATACGGGAGCTGTCCGGGGATCCACCTCTTTGTCCTGGCCGAGACGGATTTCGGTCTTGCCATCAATTTCGGCCAGGGTTCCAATCGCCACGACCAAGGAGTTTGCCCAGACACCCGGGTGGGAGCCATAATCGATCTGCACAGACTCCCAGGAACTCGGGTCCGAAACGAAGATGATGGAAAATGGAGGCGCAAACGTCACCGATTGCATGGGTCATCCCAGAGCGCAGCTTGTGGGCCGTTGCATGACTGCGCACGCATCGTCCGTCAGATATTCAGCCTTGCCTGCTGGCGGTCGGACGATCCAAGAAGAATTCGGGCGCGGAGGGATACTAGTCCGGACAAAGAGTGGCCTACGGGACCGTGTGGTCCCAAAGCCGAAACTCGAAATCGTCGCCGCTGAAGGTCAGAATGCCCGACAGGGTGTCATCTTGCGCGGTGAACAGGAACTCATCCTTGGTTGGATCGTGGTAGAGGATCCATACCTTCTCGATGGGGAGCGTCGATGATCTTTCATCGCGCATATGCGCGTTCTTGAGCACCAACCTGAAAAGGAAGGTCCGCCTCCTGATGCACGAGTTCATCCGGGACCATCCGGGGTCCTCCTTCTCGGCGGTCCGCGACGCCCTGGGCCTGAAGAACGGGGTCGCGGCGTACCATTTGAGGGTCCTCGAGAAGCTCGGCCTGACCCACTCGGAGGGCCGTCGGGGCCATCGCTGGTACTACCCGAACGGCGACGTATCCCTGTGGCGGAACCTCCCCCTAAGCCGGCTGCAGACGTCCCTCGTGGACGCCGTTCGGCGGAGCCCGGGAATCGGCCTCCGAGAATTTGCGAGGGCCGTCGATCGCCAGCCTTCCTCGGTCAGCTACAGTCTGCGAGCTCTCTTTCGAGAGAACGTGCTCCGGGCCGAACGCCGGGGCCGGAAGCTCCGATGCTTCCCGATCGAGGGGAGCGACGCTCCATAAAGGGCTTCGAAGCGCGATGAGGTTTCAGACTTCGAT
>CAYGBO010000016.1:22831-23498 GCA_964348145.1 uncultured Methanomassiliicoccales archaeon | reverse complement strand
ACTGCCGGTGGAAACTGGCTCGGTGGCGCTGCCCCTGATCCGCAGGGTGCATCCAGGGCCTATCGTCGCGAGCGTCGGTACTGCTGAGGCGGCGCTCGGCGGCCTCGTGGCGGGGATCTCGGATGCCGCCCGCCAAGCTGGCCACGGACCTTCGGGGGCGGCGGCGCCCGGTAGTCGAAGTCGGGGAGGGTCACGCGGAGGATCGCCTTGCCGAGGGCGCGCTCGATCCCGCGAAGGTCGCCCTCGTCTTCCGAGGTCACGAGGGTGATCGCCTCGCCTTCCGCCTCCATGCGGGCCGTTCGCCCGACGCGGTGCACGTAATCCGTCGGGGCCGTCGGCACGTCGTAGTTGATCACGTGGGAGATGCCTTCGACGTCGATGCCGCGGGCCGCGACGTCCGTGGCGACGAGGACCTGGTGACGCCCGGTCCGGAAGCCCGCGAGCGCTGTTTCGCGCTGGCTCTGGCTCCGGTCCCCGTGGATCCGCGCGACGTCGAACCCCGCTTGGCCGACCTGCCGGGCGACGCGGTCCGCGCGCCGCTTCGTGCGGACGAAGACGAGGACGGACATCATGTCCTCCCGGCCGAGGAGGCGGACGAGGAGGGACGTCTTCAGGTGCTGCGGGACCGGATACGCCTCGTGGCGGATCGTCGCCGGGGGCCGGTGGG
>CAYGBO010000016.1:16829-22821 GCA_964348145.1 uncultured Methanomassiliicoccales archaeon | reverse complement strand
CGCGGGAGGGCGTCGACGATCCTCCGGACATCGGGCAGGAAGCCCATGTCGAGCATGCGGTCCGCTTCGTCGAGGACGAGGACCTGGAGGCCGCGGAAGTCCACGGTCCGCCGGGACATGTGGTCCAGCAACCGGCCGGGCGTCGCGACGACGACGTCGACGCCGGAGCGGAGCGCGTGCTCCTGGGCCGCCATCCCGACGCCGCCGTAGACCGCGTGGCCTCGGACCTTCGTGCCCTTCGCGAGGCCTCGGAGGGCGACCTCAATCTGGGCCGCGAGTTCGCGGGTCGGCGAGAGGACGAGAGCCCTCGTGCGGCCAGGGGCCTGCTTGACGAGACGCTGGAGGATCGGGAGGAGGAACGCGGCCGTCTTGCCGGACCCGGTCTGGGCCGTGCCGATCACGTCGCGGCCGGAGAGGATCGCGGGGATCGCCTCCTTCTGGATCGATGTGGGGGCCTCGTAGCCGAGGCCGGACACGGATCGGAGGAGGGCGGGTTCCAGGCCGAGCTGGCCGAATGGGTTCTTCACATGGGTTGATTGCATCGCGGGTCCTACGGATTCATCGGCTTAAGGATTCCCACCTGGCGGATTGGGATCACACGAGGCATGTTTGCGGATCTCTGCGGGAGGTCGCGCGGTTCACGGACGGCGGGCCTGGGCCTCCCGGAGGCCGAGTCCAGGCTCATCGATGACGGCGCCTCTTGGTGCGGTGAGAGGGCCCGGAACCTTTGCGGCGACGGGCGCGTCGCCGAGCAGCTCGCGTCAGGCGAACTTCTTTGCGCGCCATCGGCATCGGGATGATCGGTGGGCTATTTGAGGCAACGCCTTGCGACCGCTTGGCCGAACAGGGCCTGTCGGTGCGGACGGAGTTGCCTCCCGCACTGCGGTCGGGCCGCTCGCGTTCTCCGCGCCCGAGTTACCTGTCCGCCAGGTGTGATTATCCATGCAGATTTTCTTGTGGAGTCTGCGGCGCTCGGCCTCGGGGAAGCGGGCCATAGGAGAACATGGGACGCGATTCCACTATTTGAGCAAGACGCTGAAGCCGATCGCCTCGATGCGTCACGGCCGGAGTTCAAGGCTCGGTGACTTGCGGCGTATCGCCTCTCCTGACACGGTTGCATGCACCCGGAGAGTAGCGGGCCCCGTCAATTCGGAACTATCCTGCGGGCGCGATCCTGCGAGTCCCTTGCATCTGGTCTATGGAGCGCGTGCAAGCCCAAGCGTTCGCTTCGCGTCGGACTCTCGTTCCAGGCGGTGAGCCAATCGATTTCACGGCCGATAACTACTTCTCAAATCACGACGATGGGCTTTAGGAATCCCGAAATCCTGGGAGGGGCGGACGATGATGAAGGTGCAAGTTACTACCGTTGGGGGCGGGAGGAAGACACTCGACGAGAAGACCTTGGACGGCTTCAAAGCCGGGCTCTCCGGGCCCCTCGTGAAGGAGGGCGACGCGGGCTACGACGAGGCCCGGCTCATCTGGAACGCGATGGTCGCGAAGAAGCCCGCGCTCATCGCCCGCTGCCGCGGCACCTCGGACGTCGTCCGTTGCGTTAACTTCGCGAGAGAGCACGGCCTCCTCTTGTCCGTGAAAGGCGGGGGCCATAACATCTCGGGCACGTCCCTGTGCGAGGGCGGTCTCACCATCGATCTCTCCCTCATGCGAGGCGCGTTCGTGGACCCTGCCGCCAAGACGGTCCGTACCCAGGGCGGTTGCCTCCTCGGCGACGTGGACCGGGAAACACAACTGCATGGTTTGGCCACGGTCCTCGGCTTCGTCTCCGAGACGGGTCTCGGCGGCCTGACTCTCGGAGGCGGCTTCGGCTACCTCTCCCGGCGCTTCGGGTGGACAGTGGACAACCTCCTTGAAGTCGAGATCGTGACCGCGAACGGCCAGGTGCGCCGGGCGAGCCGCGAGGAGAACCCCGACCTGTTTTGGGCGATCCGGGGCGGGGGCGGGAACTTCGGGGTCGCGACTTGGTTCACGTACCGCCTCCACCCTGTCGGGCCGAAGGTCTTTGGGGGGCTCATCGCATGGCCCGCCGCCCGGGCGGACGAGATCCTCCGGTTCTACCGCGCGTACACGGCGAAGTCACCGCCAGAACTTACCCTCGTGGCGGTGGTCCGCCTCGCACCGCCGGCGCCGTTCATGCCGGCTGAGTGGCGCGGAAAACCGATTGTCGCGTTGGTCGCGTGCCACACGAGCGACTCTGGGCAGGCGGCGAAAGACCTGACGCCGATCAAGGACCTGGGGGACCCGGTCGTGGATCTCGTGGGCGAAACGACGTACGTCGCCCAACAATCGATGCTCAACGCGACCCAGCCGAAGGGGATCAACTACTACTGGAAGACGGGTTACTTCGCAGAGCTATCGGACGGATTCCTCGCAACATTCCGCGAGCACGCACTGAAGGCGACCTCCGGTCTATCCCAGAGCGTGATCTTCCATCTGGGCGAGGGGATTGGGAAGCGGGCTCCCGACGACGGGGCCGTCGGGAACCGGAACGCGCGGTACGTGTGCGGCGCCGCGGCGGCGTGGAAGGAGGGCCCCGCGGAGCCCCACGTTGCGTGGGCCCGAGCGAGCTGGAAGGCGATGGAGCCGTTCTCGACCGATGGCGTGTACGTGAACTTCCTCACGGAGGAGGAAGGCGCGGACCGCGTGCGGGCCGCCTATGGGTCGAACTTCGACCGTCTCCGCGCGGTCAAGGCGAAGTACGATCCGGGAAACATGTTCCGAGCGAACAAGAACATCCCGCCAACGGCGTGATTCGTTATCCCGGTCGACGCCGGCATCCACGCGTTCCTCGGTGCGAGTGAATCTACGGTCAGGCCGTGAAGGATCCTGAAGCGTTCACACTTGCCGAACTGGATGTCAGCGGCTGGGCGAGGCGCTGGAATTCCCCTCGGCTGAAACGCCGAGTAGATCCGGCGAGGATGGATGCAAATCATCTTATGGAGCTTGCAACCCTTGCCATCTGGAAAGCGAGAAGATCGAGCGGCGAAGCTCGAGCCCTTCGCCCTGCTCCAGGCTATCGACGGAGTTCAGGAGCCGTGGACCTCGACAACTCCCGCATGGACGTAGGCCCAGCCCAGGTTGACCCAGTAGTCCAGATCCTCGCTGATCGCCTGGATGGTCGATTGGAGCCCCTCCGCCGTGAACTCTGCAACGGTGACCGTGTCCGGCCGGAAGCGGAATCCCCAGCTGTTGTCGTATCGCTCCACGATGCCGCCGACCCAAAGTTCGGACCCGTCTCCGTGCATCGCGACGAGCTGAGCCCACACTGTGTCGTTCGTCGGCTCCACGGCAAGGCGAGATCCGTACAGGTCCTCGATGACCGCCCAGCGGTCCGTGTCGTGCTTGATCGGGTTCGGGCTGAACAGGGCGAAGACCACCGTTGCCGTCGCCGCGACGACGACCACGGCCACTGCGAGCCCGACCAAGAAGCGGCGGCTCGAAGACCTCGTTCCCTTGGTCCACCGGGGCTTGTCGTTCCCCGCCATCTCAATTCACTCCCGCCTCCTATAGCACCGCCTTCCCTATCTTCCGTTCGACTCCGTTAGGGAGAAAACGAACGTCGAGGACGTGGGCTCGCGAGGCCCACGAAGGACCTGCATGACGAATTCCTCGATCCCTGCGACCGGAGAGGTCGGAGGCTTGGGTCGAGTTCTTGCGCACTGGAATCCGCATGCGCAATTTCGGCAGGGCGATCGACTTCTTCACGTCACCTGACAAGAGCTAGGTGGACTACGGCGACCTATCGACCCGGGCGAGGGGGCCTACTCCCCCTCGACGACCGCCTTCAGCCGCTCCAGGGATTTCTCGATGGCATCACGGACCCTCCTCCCTACCAAGATGGCATCCATGAACCGGCCGAGGAAGCCGTAGGGCATCTCGTAGGAAATCTTCAACCCATAGCGGCTCTTGCCGTCCTCCGGCGTGACCCGGTTGACGGCGATCATCTTCATCTTCTTCGGCGTGCCCGATGTGGCCCTCCACACGATCTTCTCGTTCTTCACCCACTCCACAATCTCTCCGTCCCACTCCATCTTCCTGCCGGCGACCTCCCCTCGGTGATGGGCCGCTGTTCCAGCGCCCGAGGTCTGCTGGGTCGTATAACTCGCCTGGGTTACGAAGACGAGCCAATCCTCACACCTGTCGTGTCGGGCAATCCGGGCGAACACCCTCTCTATGGGGGCATCGATCAGGATGTCGGCCTTGACCTCTGCCAGATCCAATCACCTCCTCCTCGGACGCCCGAGTTTCCGGGACGAAACCGCGACTCTCGCATGTCGTGAGTGAACGGAATGGCTTCTTTCACCGGCTTGAAGGCGTCCTCGTCCCTCTCGTCGTCTACGAAGAAGCCCGGAAGGCTCACCGCCGTGGCCGTGTCGCGATCGGTTTCCAGGCCATACTTCCACACGATGTGATCCCGCACGAGGCAGCGTAGCCACTGGGTGCGTGTGAGCAAGACGAAACAAGGAAGTCGCCGACTCTCGTTCATGGGCGAAACCGTCTCCCAACCGTCATCCCGAGCGCGCGTTCCCGAACCCTGGCGTAGTCCATCCTTGGACAGACCGCCCCTACGGCGGTCCTCTCCCCCTGGCCAAGGGCTAACCCACTTATATCGCGCGCGCGGAGCTCCTTCGAGGATGAGGGAAAATGTGCCGAGGAGGCCAAAAAGGTTTATCTCTCCGGGGGATAATGAGGCTGGCCCGACACCGGCCGAACGGGAGGGAGCGAAGGACCATGGGGAAGTACGACGGTACGTTGGAAGACATCCGCAAGAGTCTAGGAATCGTGCCCGGGTTCATGAAGGGACTGCCGCAGGACACGCTCGTCAACGAGTGGCCCATGTTCAAGAAGTACACCCTCGGGGAGTCCGAGATCCCCGGGAAGTACCGCGAGATGATTGGGCTTGCGATTGCCGCGAACATCAAGTGTCCGTACTGTCAGTTGTTCCACACCGGCGCAGCGAAGATGCAGGGAGCTACGGACAAAGAACTCTCGGAAATTGCGTTCCTCGCGAGCTACACTGCCCGCTGGAGCTCGATGATCCACGCGCAACACTATGACTACAACACCTTCGTGAAGGAAACGGAGCAGATTGGGGCGCATCTCGAGAAAGCGATGCGAGGGAAGTAGCTCAGAGGAATCTCGACTTCGAGCCCCTGGGCGTGGGGGAGGATCGGCGGCTCGGAGCGTCCGCCCTTCGAGCCTCGCTCAAGGCGCCAGAGAGTTCTGATCGGACATAGGACGCACGAGGTCCATCAGCCCGGGGTTTCTCGCCTGCGAGCCCCAGCGCAATTGGGAACGCCTCCGGTCCGCCGACGAAATGCGCCAGGGGATAGCCCTCCACTTTTAGGGTAACCGAAGCAAAACCGTCATATGCTTTGGAGGCTTTCAGATACCGAGACGATGGCGATCAATGCGAAGTCACGAGCGAATGCACCGACGAAGCTTCCCTCGGGCATCCTCCCGACCCTGCCCGCCGAAGACTACTACTCGCCCGATATCTTCGACCTTGAACGGGAGCGGATTTTCTTCGGAACCTGGTTGTGCGTCGGCCGCGAGGAGCAGATTCCGAAGGCGGGCGACTACCTCACCCAGGACATCCTCGGCGAGAGCATCCTGATCGTCCGCAACGCGACGGGCGGCATTCGATCCTTCTACAACGTCTGCCGTCACCGGGGGAGCCGGCTCTGCGGACAGCCCGAAGGCCATCTCCCCGGGGTCATCCAATGCCCGTACCATGCATGGACGTACTCCCTCACGGGAGATCTCGTGGGGACGCCGAACGTGGGAGCGCTGGAGGGGTTCGACCGATCGGACTATCCCCTCCACCCCGTCGCCTTGGACACGTGGGAAGGGTTCCTCTTCGTGAACCTGTCCCCGGACCCGGCGCCGCTGAGCGAACACCTCGGGGACATCGCGACGTCCTACGCCCGGTACCGGATCGGGGACCTCCGGGTCGGCCACAGGGTCGTCGCCGATG
>CAYGBO010000016.1:11146-16819 GCA_964348145.1 uncultured Methanomassiliicoccales archaeon | reverse complement strand
AAGATCCTCATGGAAAACTACCACGAGTGCCTCCACTGTCCGACCGTCCATCCGGAACTCGTCGACATCGTGCCCCTCTTCCGGAGGGGAATCATCGAGGAGGACGACGGGTTCGAGGGAGCGCGGCTCCGCAAGGGCGCGACGACGTGGACGAGGACGGGCCGCTCGAGGCTCCCTCCTCTCCCGGGACTCCGGGAGGAGGACCTCACGACGTACTACGGCATGGCCCTGTTCCCGAACCTGCTGATCGACATCCTCTCGGACGTCGTCCGGACGGAGGTGTTTTGGCCCACGGGGCCAGAGCGAACGCGTTCCGTGCGCGAGTGGCTCTTCGATCCCTCGACGATGGCCCGGGACGACTTCGACCCCAGCGACATCATCGAGTTCCACGACCTCGTGGACCGCCAGGACATGGTGATCTGCGAGAACACCCAGAAGGGCGTGCGCTCCCGAGCGTACCGCCGAGGCCTGTATCCCCCCCAGGACCGGCACGTGTACGCGTTCAACCAGGAATACCTTCGGGCGCGCGACAAATCGCCTACGTAGAGGGGACGCTCCCTTCGACCCCTGGGGCGAACTCCTTTTCCTCCCACATGTCGTAGGCGGTCGCCACGGATGCTGCCTGGGTGATGATCGCGAAGGAGTTCACGACGTGGAGGAACGCGATGACCCCGGTGATCGTGATCCCCGTGAAGGGGATCTCCACCCCCGCTCCGATGCCGAAGGCGAGGAGGAGCCCCAGGGGCACCTGCAGGGCCGCGAAGGAGAGCGTCGCTTTCGCGATTCGCTTGAGCCGCGCGGGGGCCTCCGAGCCGCGGAGTCGCACGAGATTGTAGTTGGCAAGGACGACAATCGCGACCCCGATCGCCACGTGGGCGTAGACGAGGGGGCGGGGATCCGACGCGGGCGTCAGGACGAGCATGAACTCCACGAACACGAGCCAGATCATCGCATACAAGGCGACCCAGATCTTCATCGGGAGGACCTCCCGGCGGGATTCACGATCTTCGGGATTAACGCTTTCGCCTGACCCCGGCGTCGACTCGACGGCCATCCGTGGGTCCGGACGGCTTCAGGTGACGAGCTCCCGCGTGCACTCCCGGAAGACCTTCGTGTGCAGGTCGATGTCCTTCTCGGTCGTGTACGGCGAGATGAGGGCCATGTTGTGGAAGGGCGTCAGGAGGATCCCCCGATTCAGGGCGTACAGATGCATGAGCCGATCGAGATCGGGATCCTTCGCGGCGTCCGCCTCCGTCCCGTTCCTCGGCATCGTGGGCCGGAACCGGTACTCTGCCCGGGCACCCAGCCGGACGACATGCCAGGGCAGGCCACCCTCCTTGATGACCGTCTCCACGCCCTCGACGAGCCGCTTCGCGAGGGGGATCATCCGGTCGAAGGCCTCCTTCGTGATTACGTGCTCGAGGGTAGCCCGCATCGCCGCGGCTGCGAGGGCGTTCCCGGACAGGGTCCCGCCGATTCCGCTCTCGTCGGAGCCTTCCGAGGTCACGAGGGCGAGGACCTTATCGGCGACGTCCTGGTTGATCCCGTAGGCGGCCGCGGGCACGCCGCTCGCGATGGGCTTGCCGAGGGTGACCATGTCCGGCTCGAGCCCGTAGGCCGCCGTGTATCCTCCCGGTCCCGCGCAGATCGTGTGCGTCTCGTCGATGATCAGGAGCGTGCCGGTTCGCCGCGTCGTCTCTCGGAGGGCCTCGTGGTAGCCCGGCTCCGGCAGGATGATTCCCCGGTTCGTCATCGCGGGCTCGCAGAGGACCGCGGCGACGTCCCGCGGGGCGAGGGCCTTCTCGAGAGCCTCGACGTCATTGAACTCGATCGCTTTCGTCGTGAGGGACGGATCCACGGGCGCCCCGATGTTCCCGAGGCGCGGGACGAGGGCGCCGTCCCGCAGGTCCACGAGGGCCTCGTCCACGGTCCCGTGGTAGCGGCCGTGGTACACGAGGATCCGCTTCCTCCGGGTCGCCTCCCGGGCGAGGCGGATCGCGAACCGGTTCGCGTCCGTGGCCGTCAGGGCGACCTGCCAGTACGGGAGGTGGAAGCGACGGGCGAGATCCTGGCCGACCCAGATGGAATCCTCCGTGGGCAGCATCATCGTGATCCCCCGGCGGATCTGGGCCGTCACCGCGTCGACGACGGGCTTCGGGGAATGGCCGAACATGGATCCCGTGTCGCCGAGACAGAGGTCCACGTAGCGTTGGCCGTCCACGTCCGTCACGTGGGCCCCCTTGCCCTCCTTCACGAAGATGGGGAAGGATCCCGCCCACGCGATCATCCAGTTCATCGGCACGCCCGCAAGGAGGGATGCCTTCGCCCGCTCGAAGAGCGCCTTCGACTTCGGATGGTCCTTCGTGAAGCGCTCCTGCTCCCGCTCCAGGATCTTCTGAACCCGTGCCCGTTCGACCGCCGCCATTCCTGATCCCCCGTTCCTCCGCGACCCCCATCGCCCCGGGGCAGAAAAATCCGCGTGCGGCGCCCGGAGCCAGCCAAGGCTCCTGACTACTGAGATTCCGTTCCGAACCGGATCCTTTCGTAAGGGAAGGGGCATGGGATATAAACCCGCCGACCCCATCTCGCGATGGGATGGCGGGCGAGGACATCCGGAAGGACTTGCGGGAACTGCGACAGCAGATCGAGGCCCTGCGGGAGGTCTTCGACCGAGTCGCCCAGCCCTACGCGGATCTCGCCCGATCCGTGGAGCAGCTGCAGGACCTGTCCCGCAGGTACCTGAAGTTCATGGACCTGATCGGGCGCTACGGGGCCGTCTCGCCCGAGCTCGCGGTCCCCGGTCTCAAGGATGACATCTCCCGCCACATCGTCCACGTGCTCGTGGAGCGCGGGGACCGGAACATCTCGCAGATCACCGAGGCCGTGAAGGCGAAGCGCGGGACCGCCTCCCGCCGGATCGTGCGCGAACGGCTCGCGGACCTCGAGCGGGGGGGCATCGTCATGGCCTCGCGGGCGTCGAGGAACCGGACCTTCCGCCTCTCGGACGATGTGATCGAAAAGTGGTCACAAGTGCTCGGTTTGGCTAAGTACGAGGACCGGACTAGGACGGGTCAAAAGGAAGGAGGCGAATCGGATGCCAGAGGATTGGACCGTTGAGGACATCAAGGAAGTGATTGCCGTCGCGTCGGACAAGATCCCCGCGCTGCTGAACAGCCTGACGGACGTCTTGTACGGAAAGAACTCCGCAGAGAAGTACGGCCAGGCGATCGCGAACTTCTACAAGACCCTCCGGGAGAGCGGGATGACGGACGAGCAGGCGTTCAAGCTCACGGAGCAGTACATGTCCTCCCTGAGCCTGGGGAAGATCGTCGAGCAGGCAGTCGGCCAGCGGCATCATGGCGGATCCTGGCATGGACACGCCGGAGACGTCGAGTAGGATGGGGCGCGCGGTCCGCGGGGACCGGGGAGTCCCCGTCGAGCTGGCGGGGGCCGCGGCGACGGCCGTCTTCCGCCTGGGCGGCATATACCTCCGGTTTCTCGCGAAACGACGGCGGAGCGTCCGCGCGTTCGAGCGATCCCTCGTCGCAGAAGGGATGCCCCGCGCACGGGCCCTTCAGCTCGCCCAAGCCTACGACGAGGCCGGGTCCCTGCGTCGACTCCTCGTGAGGGTCGGCGGCAGACTCGGGCGTCGGTCACCGAACCGTTGATGGGCCAGATCCCTTCGGACGGAGGCACGACCACGGTCCTCATTCGGATGCTGGAATCTCTGGTTCTGAGGATCCGCCGGCGGGAGCTGCTCACCCTGCGAGACCTCATCGCGCCGGATCCTCGCTTCCGACTCCTCGATGTGGGGGGCGGCGCGGGCGCCGCGACGCATCGGTATGCCCAAGGCTGCGACCGTGTGATCCTCCTGGAGCCGAACCGACGGAAGGTCGACTTCGGGAGGAAGCGTCGCCGGGGGATCGACTTCCTGCGGGCCCGAGGGGAGGACATCCCGCTTCGCGACAATTCCTTCGACCGGGCGGTCGCCGCCTTTTCCTTTCACCACGTCGCGGACGCGGACGAGACCCTCAAGGAAATCCATCGAGTCCTGAAGCCCTCGGGACGATTCCTTCTCGTCGAAATCCAGCCGCGAAAGCACCCGGGTTCGGGGACGCATACGGAGGAACGACGAAAGGACGGATCAAGGCCCCATCTCTACGAGCCGGAGGCGTTGAAGCGGATCCTCGTCTCCCATGGCTTCCGGGGGATCATGCTCCATCCCGGCGACCGGAAGTACTTCGCAAGCGCGACGAAGTGAGTCGCCCTTGAGGCGGGACCCGCACGCGACCCTGAGCCGGTAAGCATTTGTGATAGATAGGATTGGCCGGGCGGGACGATGGAATCCCCCGAGCCGCGAAAGGTTCCCTTGCGGGGGCGCCCTCGATTTCTCTTCGCATGGCTCTTCGTCGGCTCCACGGTCGGCGGGTACGGCACCTTCCTCCTGAGTCTCGTCTCCCTCCTCGTGGCGGATACCCTCGCCCTCAGCGAGGCGACCCTCGGCCTCGCCTTCGCCGCCCTGAGCGTCGGGGGGATTGCGAGCCCGTTCCTGGGCGGTGCCCTGGGCGACCGGCTGGGGCCCCGGCCCGTGAGCCTCGCGGCCCTCGGCCTCCTCGTCCTGGGCGGATTCCTCGCCGGATCCTCCCCGACGGCGGCGACCCTTGCGGCGGGGGAATTCCTCCTCGGTGCCGGGCTCGCGATGTTCGGCGTCATGGCCTACGCATGGATTAACGAGTCCCTGAGCGACCGGAAGGGCTTCTATCTCGGCATCTACCTCTCGTCCCTCGTCGCGGGGCTCATGTGCGCGGGCCTCTCCGTGGCGTTCCTGCTTCCCCACGTGCCCTCGTGGCGCACCTTCTTCCTCGCGACGAGCCTGCTCGCCCTCGTGCCCTCCGTCCCCCTCTGGTTCCTCCTGCCGAAGCGGCTCCAGGTCAAGCCCCGGGAGAAGAGCATCCGGGCCGCCTTCGGCAACCGGGACGTCCGTTGGGTCTGCGGCCAGCAGCTCCTCATCGGCCTCGGCTCGGCGGGGTACAGCTGGCTCCCCTGGTTCCTCGTGCTCGAGCGCGGCCTGGACCTTCGGTTCGCGGCGCTCGCCTTCGTCGGGAGCGCCGCCCTGTGGGCCGTCGGCGGCGTGGCCTTCGGCCGCCTCGCGGACGCGGGCTGGATCCGTCCGATCATCGCCTTCGGAAACCTCGGGACCGCCCTCGCCTACCTCACGTTCCTGATGTGGTCCGAGGTCTCCGGGACGATCCTCCTGCTCTTCCTCTACGCCTTCCTCTGGCCCGCGGGCGCGCAGGTACCGATCACCTTCCTCGGCCATCGCCTCGGGGCGAAGGCCCAGCGCACGGAGATGGGGTTGCTCGAGAACCTCTTCCTGCTCGGGGATGCCGTGGGCGTCGCGATCATCGGATTCGTCGCCGTGGCGTGGGATCTCCTCTGGGCCCTCGCCCTGGTCCCCGGAGGGGCCACCCTCCTCGCGTCGGGCCTCTTCGCCTCGGTCTTCGGGATAGGACGAGGGGCCGGCTCGCCGGCCCACGCCCAGACGGCGAGGCCTGACTGAACCGAAGTCCGCCGGCGTGCTCCCGGCGTGTCCGGAGCCGCATCCCCCGAACGCCGAGAGCCGACGAGGGGTCACCACCTCTAAGTAGCACCGCCGGATTCTCGCCCCGGGGG
>CAYGBO010000016.1:0-11136 GCA_964348145.1 uncultured Methanomassiliicoccales archaeon | reverse complement strand
ACGTACCCATGGCGAAGGGAACGACGAGGAAGAAGACGACGAAGAAGCCAACGCCGAAGAAGGCGAGCAAGCCGGAGAAGGTCGCCCCGATTCCGAAGGGATTCCACACCCTCACTCCCTACCTGGCAATCCGGGGCGCCGCGAACGCGATCGAGTGGTACGGGAGAGCCTTCGGGGCGAAGGAAGTCTCGCGACAGTACGGGCCCGGGGGACTCATCCTGCACGCGCGACTCCAGGTCGGCGATTCGATCCTCATGCTGTCCGACATCTTCCCGGGCAGCGTCCACAAGTCTCCTCTGGATCTCGGCAGCTCGTCCGTGACGATCCACATCTACACGGAGAACGTCGACGCCCTGTGGAAGCGCGCCTTGGATGCGGGGGCCCAGGTGGACATGCCCCTCGCGGACATGTTCTGGGGCGAGCGGTACGGCCAGCTCCGGGATCCCTTCGGCCACTCTTGGTCTCTGTCCACGCAGAAGGAAATCCTCACGCCGGAGGAGCACGCGAAGCGCCTGGAGGCCGCCATGGCGGACTTCGAGAAGCAGGGGGCGGGGGAGCCGGCGCCCTGAGCCCACGGGGCGTACGGCATTCATGGCCACGACGACGAAGGTCCTCATCCTAGGCGCGGGCATGGCGGGCCTCGCCTGCGGGGACGTCCTCCGGCGAGCGCGCGTCGACTTCCGCATCCTCGAGGCGAGGGACCGCGTCGGCGGGCGCCTGTGGTCCCTGCGCGACATGGCCGATGGGCGTGCCGTCGAAGGCGGCGCGATGATGATTCACGGCCGGGACGCGTCCGTCCATGCATGGGTCTCGGAGTTCGGACTCGGGACGAGGCGCGTGCCCGCCTTTCGCGGCGGGCGCATCCTCTACGAGGGCCGGCTCCGGAGCGTGCCCTCCCTCATCCTCGCGAGCCCTGCGCACCTCCGGGCGGCCGCGGACATCTTCTGGACGCTGCCCCGCACCCTCCTTCGCTACGAGGGACCCGACATGACCCTCGCGGAGTTCCTCGCGACCCAGCGGGCGTCGCCCCTCGCGAGCCGGTTCGTCGCCGCGATGTACGCCGGCATCAACGCCGCGGAGCCCGAGGAGGTCGGCGTCCGCGGGATCGCGGAGGAGGCGAATGCATCATCCTTCGGCACCCCCTGGCGAAACTACCTCGTCCCCGCGGGGCTCGACCGGATTGCGGCCCGGCGCGCCGAGACCTTTGCGGATCGGATTCAGCTCGGGACGCGGGTCGAGAGGATCGAATGGTCGAGGGGCGGCGTCCGAATCGAGGCGAGCGGGCCGGACGGCGCCGAGGTCCACGAGGCGTCCGCGGCGGTCATCACCGCGCCCCTCGGGGTCCTCAAGGCAGGCGACATTGCCTTCGACCCACCCCTGCCGGAGCGAAAGCGAAGGGCGATCGACGCCCTCGGGTACGGGGATGCGACGAAGGTCCTCCTCCGCTTCAACGGGGCCGCGAGGCGCACGACCCTCGGGCGATCCCATTACCTCGTCGCGGAGGACGGAGGCTTCTTCTTCCTCCCCTTCGCCCGCGTCCCGGAGGCGCCTCCCGTCGTCGAAGGCTTCCTCCCGGGGCGATGGGCGCGGACCTATGCGGGTCGCCCGGCGCATGACGTCGTGGACGGCGTGATCGACGCGATGGCGCCCATGGTCCCTCGCTTCGACCTCCGAGAGCATCTCCGCGCCGCCCGCGTCGTGGACTGGGCCGCGGATCCCTGGTCCAAGGGAGCCTACTCGTTCCCCTCCGTGGGCGGCGGCCTCGACGCCCGGCGGGACCTCGCAGAACCCATAGAAGCCACCCTATTCTTCGCGGGAGAGGCGACCAACTACGAGGGCGAACACGCCACGATCCATGGGGCCCTCGATTCAGGGGAGAGGGCCGCGCGGGAGGTCCTCGCGGCCTTGCGCGATCGGTGATCCGTCGCGGGGCGGCCCGCCCGGAGCGGATCCCTCGAAACCCGTGAGTCATCCCACGTCGTCGGATCCCCTCGGCCTCGGGGCCCAGGGGTCGCCGGTGGCGGGTGCCCGTCTACCGAAGCTTCGCGAAGACCTTGGTCGCCTCTTCCGGCGTCCAGGCCTTCAGCGTCGTCGTGCGGACGTTGCCCAGGCTGCCGAGCTGGAGGAGGGCCTGCAAGGCGGTCTCGTCGTCCTTCGCCTCGGTCAGGGCGACGGCGTCGTACTCCCCGAGGGTGTACCAGAGTTGCATCTTCCCGCCCAACCGCTCCACGAGCTCGCGGGCCGCGTCCGCCCGCTTCGGCGACTCCCGCACCGCCCGGATACCCTGGTCCGTCCACCGGATCAGGCTGATGTAATGCGGCATGGGTACGCCATGGGGAGTATCCGTTGTGGGATATTTAATCGAGTCCGCGTCCGCGGGGAGTACTTCGCAAAACCCTATTACATGGGCCCCCTATCGCTTCGGCGGGAGGAGGCCGTTGGACATCCGGAACCCGGTCCTTGTTGTGTCCCTCGCCTGGATTCTGGGAGGCGCCGCGGTCCTCGGAGGGTCGGGGGTCGCGTCCGCGGCCCTGGAGAAGCCGTCCTACGCGGCGGGGGATCGATGGGTCTACACCCTCGAGGGATCCCTGCAAGGGCTGCCCGACATGGAGGACACGGGCGACTTCGCGCTGACCCTGGTAGGCCGCGTCGAGGTCGACGTGAACGGCGTCTCCGAGAGGACCGTCGGGGGGACGGCGGTCCGCGTCGTCCAGGTCTCGACCCGCGTGACCGGCTTCCTGAACGGTACCTTCTCCGTCCCCGACGGGCTGCCTTCCGCATCCGTCTCTGTCTCCGGGACCTTCGCGTCCGTCACACAGGAGGTCTGGGAGGACGAAGGGTACTTCGCGATCGAATCCCAGGACACCACGACGTACGTGGCCGAGGTGTTCCTCATCATCACGGCCACCTTCGAGGTGGCGGCATTCCTCAACGCGACGACGACCGTCGTCCAGGACGGGACCTTCCCCCTCGACGTCGGCGAGAACGCGTCCGCTTCCCTCGAGACGGAGCTCACGGTGAACTCGACGGCCACGGTCTTCGGTCAGACGACGACCGTGGAGGACACCACGAACCTCAGCTCGATCTGGCGAAGGGAGGTGCTGGCTCTCGAGTCCGTCGCCGTCGAGGCGGGTACCTTCTCGGCCTACCGGCTGAACCAAAGCCTCGGGTTCTTCCCGGGCCTGTCCGCCGCAGGCTCGCCGATCGCTGGATATGAGACCGCCCACTTCTCGAACGACGTCGGGTACTACGTGAAGCGGGTCGCGTACTCGGACGGCGCGCCCGTCGCGGAGCTGCGACTCAAGTCCTACACGTACCAGGCCGCCGGATCCCCGTTCCCCCTGTCCGCCCTCGAGATCGGCCTCCTGGGGACCGTCGCGGTCGTGGCCCTCGCCCTTGCCGTCTGGATCGTCCGGAGGCGACGGCGCAGGGCGGAGCCGCCCGGACCGCCGACCGGCGGACCCGGTCGGCAGGGAGGCGGATAGGCCATGTTGGTCGAGACGTCCGGACTCACAAAGGTCTTCGGCGAGGTACGCGCGGTGGACGACCTGAGCGTGGCGATCCCGGAGGGCGCGATCGGCCTCGTGGGGCCGAACGGGGCGGGCAAGACGACGTTCCTCCGGCTGCTCCTCGGCCTCCTTCGACCGACGGCGGGCGGCGGCAAGGTGCTCGACCAGGACATCCTGGACGGCCTCCGTGTGCGAGAGCGGATCGGCTACATGCCCGAGCACGACTGCCTCATCCCCGAGATGACGGGGATCGGCCTCGTGGCGAACATGGCGCGGGTGAGCGGGCTCGACGCGGACACGGCGATGAGCCGGGCCCATGACGTCCTCCAGTTCGTCGGCGTGGGGCAGGAGCGGTACCGCAAGATCGCGGAGTACTCCACGGGCATGAAGCAGAAGGTGAAGCTCGCCCAGGCGATGGTCCACGATCCGCCCCTATACATCTTCGACGAGCCCACGACGGGACTCGACCCGCGGGGCCGATCCGAGATGCTGAGCCTGCTCCAGACGATCGCGGGGACGGCGGGACGGAACGTCATCCTCTCGAGCCATCTCCTGCCGGACGTGGAGACGATCTGCAAGCACGTCGTGATCCTTGACGGCGGCCGCCAGATCGCCGCGGGGGAACTTCGGACACTCCTCGTCGGCGCCCGGGATCGGCTGCGCATCGACGTGCGCGGGGATCGCGATCGGGTCGCCCGACAGCTTCGGGACGCGGGGCTCGACGTGGAGGCGGGCCCGACAGGGCTGCACGTGGCCCGCGGGCCGGGGGTCCACCAAGAGGTCTTCCGGGCCGCCCGGGCGGCCGGGGCCGAGGTGCGCTACATGGGCGATGAGATTCGGAGCCTCGAGGAGCTTTTCCTCGAACTCGTGGATCGCAACGCGAGCGGAGGTCGATAGACGTGTCCATCTCCCTTCCCACGTACACCCGGCGCGAGACGCCCCTCCTCGGCCGATCCCGCCGGGTCGCGGCGATCATCACGGCCAGCCTGCGCCGGCAGTTCCGCCGGCCCGCGGCGATCGTCACGATTGCCTTGGGCACCCTCGTGACGACGGGCACCTCCGTGGCCTTCGCCTTCCTCGCGCCCCTCTTCCTGCAGGGCCAGCCCCTCGATCTGTCCTTCTTCTACCTGCCCGCGTCGAATCCCTTCGTCCTGCTCTTCGTCACCCTCATGGCCGCCGTCGTGGGCGCGGGTCTCATCGCGGACGATCTGAACTCCATGGCCCTCACCCTCTACCTGAGCCGCCCCATCACCCAGGCGGACTACCTGATGGCCAAGACGACGATCCTCGGACCCCTCGTGTCCATGATCGCCGTGCTGCCCCTCGTCGTGACGCCCCTGACGGTCGCCCTCCTCGGCCTCTTCCCGTGGGACATCGCCCTCCAGGCCCTCGCCCTCTCCCTCGGCGTGGGGCTCGTCCTCACCGCCTTCTACACGACGATCACCCTCTTCCTGTCGAGCCTCACGTCCCGTCGGGCGTACGCGGCGGCGGGCGTCTTCGCGATCACCTTCGGCCTCGGGCTGCCCGCCGAGCTGCTCTCCGGGGCGATCGGGGAGCCTTCCCTGCTGTACCTGTCGCCCTGGCAGAACTTCCTCGCGGTCGCGCGGGCCGTCTACGGATTCGCCCAGGCCCCCATCGACTGGCCGCCCGCCCTCGCGATCCTCCTCGGTGCAACGGTCCTCGCCTGGATCCTGACGTACGTCCGCATGAAAGCCATGGAGGTCGTCGCGGGATGAACGGCGTCGTCGAGGCCGGGGGCGTCTCGAAGTGGTACGGCGAGGTCCTCGGGCTGAACAACTTCTCGGCGGCCTTCGGCCCCGGGATCACGGGCCTCGTCGGGCCGAACGGGGCGGGGAAGAGCACCCTGTTCAAGCTCCTCATCGGGGAGCTGCGCCGGGACCAGGGAGAGCTCCGAATGCTCGGCGAAGATCCCTGGAACAACGTGCGCTTGAAGCGCCGCTTGGGCTACTGCCCGGAGCACAACCAGCTGTACAGCTGGCTCACGGCGGAGCAGTTCGTGGAAAGCCTCCTGCGCCTCGACGGCATGGCGGCCCGAGACGCCGCGAAGGCCACCCGGGATGCCCTCGAGACAGTCGGCCTGACCGGCGCGAAGCACCGACGTCTTCGGACGTACAGCCGGGGCATGCGGCAGCGGGCGAAGCTCGCCCAGGCCCTCGCCCACGAGCCCGAACTCCTCGTCCTCGATGAGCCCCTCTCCGGCGCGGACCCCCTCGCCCGTGTCCAGATCCTCGAGACGATCTCCGACTTCGCGAAGGACGGCGGGCACATCCTCATGTCGACCCACGTCCTCTACGAGGTGGAACGGGTCACGAGGAACATCGTCCTGATCCACAACGGCAAGTCCATCGCGTCGGGGGACATCCGGACGATCCGCGGCCTCATCGACGAGCATCCCCACGCGGTCCGGATCGCGACCTCGAATCCCCGGGACGTCGCCCAAGCCCTCGCGGGACTCGACCACATCGTCTCCATCGACCTGACCTCGACGGAGGAGGTCCTCGTGCGGACGCGGAAGCCCGACGCGTTCTATCGGGAGCTGCCGGCGATCGTGACGGACGGCGGGCTCGACGTGCGAGGGCTCGAGAGCCCCGACGACAGCCTGGACGCCGTGTTCCGGTATCTCGTGGGGTGAAGGGATGGGGCTCGTCGAGGGCGTGCGGAAAGGGTCCGTCATGTTCTCCCTCACGGTCCGCTACCTGCTGACGACGAGGCGGGGCCTGGCCACGGCCCTCCTCGCCGCGGTGCCCCTGATCCTCGCCGGGTCCCTCGCCGTGGCGCGCGTGGAGAACTTCGACATCCTCCTGTTCCAGCAGATCATGAACCCTCTGTTCCTCCAGGTCGTCCTGATCTTCGTCACCCTCGTGCAGGCGAGCGTCCTCATCCGGGAGGAGATCGAGGACAACACGATGGCCTACCTCCTCACCCGTCCGATCTCGAAGCCGGCGATCGCGGCGACGAAGTACGCCGGGTATCTTGCCGCCGTATTCGTGCTCCTGCTCCCCCCGCTCGTCCTCGCGTACGCCGTCACCCAGCTGTACACCGGGGACTCCTTCTCGACGGATCTCGACGTCCTCTCCGCCTTCCTCGCCGTCGCCGTCCTCGGAGGCGCGGCCTACGGCGCCTTCTTCCTCTTCCTGTCCGTCCTGATCCGGAAGCCCCTCGCCGCGGGCCTACTGTTCGGCTTCGTGTGGGAGTCCGTCGTCGGATCGATCCCCGGGGACGTCCCGAAGCTGAGCGTCGTCCATTACCTCCGGTCGATCCTCAAGGACATGATCTCCGTGGGGCCCCTCTCCGGATATCCTACCGAGTTCTCCGCGTCGGAAGCGTCCGCGATCCTCCTCGCCCTCACCCTCGCCGTGCTCGTCCTCGCGGTCCTCGTGTTCCAGCAGATGGAATTCAAGCAGAAGGCGGGATGAGGATGCCTACCCGCGCGATCCCGATCTCCGCCGAGCGACGGACGCCCGCCGCCTCGCCCCCTTCCGCGGGGCCTCCCCGTCCCGGAGCTTGAGGTAGGGATAGGAGTTCCGGAGGAGCTGCAGCTGGGCCTTCCGCAGGTGCTCCCCGAAGGTCGAGCGGGACAGCCCCTCTCCCCGGGCGACCCGGCTCATCCGGGTCCGCGCGGGGATCTCGAGCAGGCCGTTCTCGTAGGCGGAGACGAGGGTGCGGACCTGCCGGTCCGTGAGGCCGCCGAAGAAGTGGACGGGGATGACCCCCAGGTCCCGGAAGAGGTCGAGGCGCTCCCTCGGCCGATGGGAGAGGACCTCCAGCTCGCCGATCTCGCGGACGTCGGAGTAGAAGCGCTCGAGAGCCTTCCGGCCCTCGGCGATTGCACGGTGCGTCTCCCATCCATCCCGATACGTGATGGGAGGGATGAGCCAGACGTCGTTCTTGTCCGCGAGGGACGAGATCGTGATCGACCGGCTGCAGGCGCAGGCCCGGGAAACGGTCAGGACGGACCGACCGTCCTGGAAGATCTCGCGGACGGCGAGGGACTTCCGGGCGGCCTCGAGGACTTCAGGAAGCCGCGACGGCTCCGGGACGGTGATATGCAGGACCTCGTTCGTGCCGTTGCACCACTGGGCCATCTCCACGTCGGGGAAGGCGGCGGAGAAGTCGCAGAAGGGGCATGGATGCTGGACCCGGATCCGAGTGTCGAGGAAGTGCATGAGGCGTCAGCTCGGGCAGGGGATAATAACCTTGTGCCGCCCGAGGGCGGCCGTCCCAGGGCGGCAGAATGCCCATCGGCTCGGGCATCCTTGCCTCCGCCATGGTACCCCTCGTTGGTCCTCTGCCCCGGATACGTGAGGACGATCCGGTCCTCGCCTCTCCGGGACTCCGTGCGTACCTTAGATACGAACACCACGCCGACCTGAACTGGCTCCTCGCCGCCCTCCGGGAGCGCGGGCCATCCTTGGGCGCGCGCCTCCGGGCCTGGCTGGCGGCTCGGCCTGGCCGCGCAGACGAGACCCGATCGGCGGGCAGTGCGGGCGAATCCCCGGAGAGCACGAAGCGTCCGCTCGGAATCGAGGACCGGCGCTCGGAAGAGACGGTCGCGACCTCTTCCGGAGACGCCGTAAGCACTCCATCTCCGCGGGGGTGCGATCACGCCGAGCGGATCGTCTTGGGAAGCGGAGGCAATGCGTTCTACTTCCAGTGCCAGGCCTGTCACGGGGTCATCGTGACACGGGGAGGCAGAATGTGAACCGTGTCTGACGGCGCGCCCTCCTTCGCGGACGAAGGGGGCACGTCGGTGGTGAAGCGCGTGTCCGAGACCCCCAGACCGATGCTCCTCGTCGCCAACGAGTGAGATCGCTACGATCTCGAGAAATTTCGAATCGCCTGGCTCCCTTCGACCAAAGGTAGAAAAGCGACCGCAGTTTCGCTGCGCGAGAGTTACGATGGGTCAGTTCGTCATTGTCGCCTACCGACCGCGGAAGGGCAAGGAAGCTCAGCTGCTGGACGCCATCCGGGATCACCTGCCGATCCTCCGAGAGCAGGGACTCGCGACGGACCGCCCGTCCCTCGTCATGCGCTCGGGGAACGGGACGATCGTCGAGGTGTTCGAATGGAAATCGGCGAAGGCGGTCGAGGAGGCCCACTCGAACCAGGCCGTGCAGGCCCTGTGGGGTCGGTTCGAGGCAGCCTGCGAGTACGAAAGCCTCGCGAACCTCCCCGAATCCCGAGAGCCCTTCGCCCACTTCGAACCGGTCGAGCTGTAGGCTGTGTGCCCCGCACGGAGGCCGAGGACTTTCCCTGGCGGCGTGAGGCGAGAACCGCGGCTCAGGGGGCCGACGCGACCATCTCGGCGATGAAGTCCAGGGACGCAGGCGTGTCAATCCGGTAGTTGAAACCCGACGCGACACACATCGCGTCGCCCCAGGACGTGATCGCCACCAGGTACTCTGTCGTGCCATCGTGGAAGAACGTCGGGCCTCCGGAGTCCCCGAAGCAGGTCCCCGAATCCGAGGTGTGGACGTTCTGCGACATGACGAGCCAGGCGTCCAGGAGGGCGAGGAACTCGGACCAGGCGATCTGGCGGGTCCCCTCGTTCCGGAAGGTCTGGTCCACCCCGTACCCGACGACCGCGAAACGGGCGCCCTTCAAGGATCCCTCGTCCCGGAGTCCGTCCAAGTATCCGGCGGGCGCGAGGGTCGCGGGCTGCAGGTTCGGAATCGATCGCTTCAGGACGACGACCCCGACGTCCCGGGGATCGTCCGTCGGGCCGAAGAAGTCCAGGACGGTCCACGCGTAGTCCGGGTGGGTCGCGTACGACTCCACGGCGTGCCACTTCGCCCCCGGGGCGAACAGATCCACGGCGAAGCTCACCCGCATCCGATCCGGCCCGATGCCCAGGGACGGCAGGTTGAAGGTGCAGTGGCCCGCGGTGAGGAAGACCCGGGCCGACACGAGGGTCCCGGAGCACCACTGGATCCACCCGTACTCCGGATAGTCGACGAGGATCGAGCCGACGTTCCTGTGTTCTGTGTCCACCGTACCGTACGTAATCGCGCTCCCGGAGGTGGCCGCAAGGAGCATGGCGAAGACGCCCAGGATCCCCGCGTATCGCAAGCCCACGGACCTCGAGGCAACTCGAGACAAAATGGAAGCCTCCCCGGCGAGGAATCGGGGGGATGGGCTAAGTCATTTTCTCCCCTTTCTTCGAGGACGACGAGGGTCCGAGGGGACGGTCCCCTCATTCCCGGGTCGCGGGTCGCTTCGCCTCCTTCGGGACCCTCCACGGGGCCCGGGCCCAGTAGAGGGCCAGGATGATGTACACGAGGAGGAGGACCCCGACGACCGTGGCCTCCGCGGCGAGGACGACCTGGCTCGGGATCGCCTGGTTCGCGTAGAGGGTCAGGAAGTAGGCAAAGGCGAGGAGGCCGACCCCCGCGAGGACGTCGGCTAGGATCCGGAGGCGGCCACGGCCCACGGAGAACCGAAGGCTCGCTACCCCGAAGTCCGAGAGGCCGACGAGGGCGAAGAACAGGATCGCGCTCCCGATGAACGGGTCAGGGGGCCTCATGAGGACCCGGGCCTCCACCATCTCCCCGACCCATCCGCTCGCGTCCCCGATCAGATTCGGGTTCGCGATGAAGACGACGCCCACGATCAGCAATAGGAATGCGAGTCCCACGAGATCCAGGGAGTCCTTGGACGCCCCCCGTCGTGCTTCCATCGCCGACCGCCGGTCCGCCGCCATGGGCGTCCCGCAGGAAAAGCAGAACCGCGCGTCCTCCGCATTCCGTAGGGAACAGTTCGGGCACCTGATCATTGCCCCAGACCTCCGCCGATGGGGGAATGAATTCGCGTCGAAACATAAGTAACTACTGCCTCGGAACGGGACCTTTCCGAGGCCTTTAAGAGGACTCGGTCACGGTCGAGGGCCCATCCAAGCCGCTCCGTCTGCCTGGGGGCCGGAGGCCGCGGGGGTTCCGAGTCCGACGTTCCGACGGAACGCTGAAACGGCCTAGGCCGAAGGGAGCCTGTCTCACGACCGGCTGCACGGCAGTTCATCTGAGTCGCCATCGATCCTCGTAAGCCTCCACACCGCATGGCTTATGCCTCCAATGCGGATGCCGAGCCCATGCTCAAGTTCGAGACAGTCGCGGTCGTCGTTCGGAGCGAGAAGAGGGCGGCAAAGTGGTGGAAGGAGAAGCTCGGCTTCCGTGTGGTGACGTCATGGCCCCACTGGTACACCGTCGGGCCGAGGGGCTCGAACGTCCACCTCCACCTCTGCCCGGACGCCCGCCCCGAGAAAGGAAACACGGGATTCCTCTTCTCGACGAAGGACGTTGCGCGCGAGGCGGCGAGGCTCCGCAAGAAGGGGGTCAAGATCACCCGCCCCATCAAGGAGGAGAGCTGGGGCACCACGTTCATGTTCGCGGACCCCGATGGGAACGAGTTCTGGGTCATCGAGGAGTAGTCACCCGCCAGCGCCGCATCGACAGTCGATACGTAGTGCCCCAAAGCCACCCGGAGAAGGGGGAGAGGGCACGCCCGCGAACTCGCGGGTGCCCGGCCGCGGGCTCCGTCCCCGTTCCCGGCCTCCTAGGAAGGGACGCCTTCAATCGGGAGGTCTACTTACGCCTCCCCATGGTACAGTTTC
>CAYGBO010000015.1:31488-40904 GCA_964348145.1 uncultured Methanomassiliicoccales archaeon | reverse complement strand
GCGGAGAGCCAGAAGTGGTTCTCCCCGAGGCGCAGCAGGACGGGGTCGTTGATGATCCCGCCCTGCTCCGTCGTGAGGACGACGTACTTCCCCTGCCCCACCTTGCACGTCGTCAAGTCGCGGGGCGTCAGGTAGTTTGTGAAGGCGAAGGCATCGGGCCCCGTGATCTCGACCTGGCGCTCGCATCCGACGTCCCACACCGTCACGTGGTTCACGAGATGCCAGTATTCCTTGACAGGGTCGTCGTAGTGGCTCGGGATATACATGTGATTGTACACGTCGTATGCCTGGCAGCCTTCGCGCCGGGCGGACTCGAAGAAAGGCGACCTGCGATACCATGGACCGTAGAAGAGCGTCGTCGATTCCCCTGGCTCCACCTTGGGACACCCCTGGTTCCGCCCGGTATGCCGTGGCGCCACATAACGGATTTCATCCGATGGGCCGCCATGCAACGACAACTGCCGAGATGCCGGCCGGGTCGGGGCGTCTCCTCGGGGGCGTGTCCCGCACGGCCTTCGACTCCTTTATGACGGCCCACGCGTTCCCGCGCCCTCACGGGTGTCCATGGCGGCCCGAAACCCCACCCTGACGGCTCTCGCCGGCGTGCGGGTCGGCCACGCCCACGACGCGCGACGACGCACTGGCACAACCGTCGTCCTCTTCGATACCCCCGCGAACGCCTTCGCGGACCATCGTGGGGGCTGGCCGGGGAGCTTCGATACGGCGTCCTCGGACCTGGGCAAGACCTTCGTGGAGCGTCACGCTCTATTCCTGACGGGAGGCGACGTCTACGGATTCGATGCGGCGACCGGCATCCGGCATTTCCTGCTCGAACACAGGAAGGTGAAGGCGACGGAAGGCTCGGGGGTGCCCTCCATCATGGGCACGAACATCTACGATCTCGATTTCGCGGATATCCGAGGCGTGGACTACGCGCGGATGGGGTACCGCGCGTGCGCCGCGGCGAGCGGGAAGCCCGTGGCCCAGGGGAACGTGGGGGCCGGGATGGGCGCCACCGCGGGCCCGTTCTTCGGCCGCAAGGGATCGCCGCGCGGTACGAAGGGGGGCCTGGGGACGAGCGCGACTCGAGTGGCGCGGTGGACCGTGGGCGCCCTTGCAGTCACGAACTGCATCGGGAACGTGTTCGACCCCTTTGTTGGCGAGACAATTGGCGGGACCCTCCGGACGGACGGTCAAGGGTTCCTCGAGATGGACGACGTCCTCGACGACTACATGGGACGGTCCCCAACGCGCTTCGGGACGACAATCGCGGTCGTCGGCACGGACGCGCCCCTCGACCACGAGCAGCTTGCGCGCCTCGTGGAACTCGCCCACGACGGGATCGCGCTTTCCGTCCGTCCCGCCCACATGTCCACGGATGGCGACACGATCCTCGGCTTCTGCACGGACGTCCCGCCGTCTCGACTACCAGGCGTTCGACGTGCTTCACCATGTGGCGGTCCAGGAGGTCGCCCGGTCTGTCGTCCTCGGGGTTCGGTCGGCGAAGACCTTCGGCGGCGTGCGAGGGCTCGCATCCCGTCCGTCGAAGGGGCGCTAGGAGAGCTGCCGCTCCTGAACGTCGATGCCGAACTCGGGAAGCCGACGGAGGAAGGGGGCGGGATCCATCGCCTCGGGAGGAAACACGCCCCGCCGCGCGATCTCTCCCCGGCCGATCATCAGGGCGGCAAGGGCCAGGGGGGCACCGACGGGATACGTGACCGCATTGAAGCCGTACTTTCGGAACGTCTCCTGGTGGTCCAGGGTGAACCAAATCATCCATCCGTCTTTCTTTCCGCCCTTCGTGCCGCGCACGACCGTCACGATGCAGGCGGTTCCCCGAACCCTGCCCGCCAACTCCTTGGGGTTCGGCATGAGGGCCGTGAGCACATCGCGGGGCGCGACCTTCACCCGCTCCCCCGTCGCCTTGACCTCGACCTCCACGGGACGGCCTTCGTGGAGGCGGAACTTCTCGAAGACCCGCAAGGCCTCGGCGAGTTCCTTGGGGAGGGCGATCTTGAAGTCGCATCGTTGCATGCCCTTGTTGATGAAGAGCGGAAAGGTATTCGTCTCCTCGTGGTCGACGTTGTATACCGTCAGCGGACCCACGGGCGCAGGAAACTCGAATACCTCCTCGCCCTCGAGGGAACCGAGGCGGACGAAGCGGCCATCGTGGAAGGCCAGGGCGGGCATGAGGACCTCCTCGATCAGGGTGTCCGTCGACCACAGGGAAGCGAATTCATGGCCCTCCACGGTCCCACTGTCGCCGTCCCGCACCAGGATCTCGTCGACCGTGTCCAGCCGGTCCGCGCCCATTCGCGCGAAGAGGTTCGTCAGGCCGGGATCCGAGCCCATGCTCAACATGCCTGTGAGACCCTCCTTCCGGAATCGCTCATCGTAGGCGAGCTGCAAGGATTCCGGAGGCGCCTTGACGATCTCCCCCGGTTTCTCTTTCCCCAGGGCGAGGTCCGTGGCGGCGTCGATGTACGATGTTCGGGCCTTGAGGCACGCATCCATGATCTTGAAGTTGAACCTCGGCAGGACAACGTTGATCACGATATCCGAGCCCTTGAACGCGTCCGCCATCGCTCGGACGTCCGCCGCGTCGACCGTTACGGCTTCGGCACGCTCCCGGCCCAGCTTCTCGGCGAGGGCCCTCGCGGCCGGGGCGCTTCGGTCCGCGACTACGAGCCCTTCGACCTCCTTCCGTTTCGCGAGAACGCTTCCTACGACCGATCCAACGGCACCCGCCCCGAGGACGAAGACCCTCAATCTATCGGAACTCCTTGAGACAAGCGGGGAACCCGAGGGGCTACATGAATGTTGCCGGCTGAATCGCGACTCCGAACACTTCGGGGTCACGAGGGCGAGTTACGGGAGATCGGACGACCGCAGGAGGGAGGCAGGTATCCCGGCAACGATGAATACTTATGACGGTCTCACCGTCCTCCGGCCGGACCCGTCGCCTAGCACGGATAGGGCACCGGATTTCTAATCCGGCTCTCGAGGGTTCGAATCCCTCCGGGTCCGTATCAGCATACGGCACGATCCGACGTGCGTCGAAGTCAGGCACCCGTGACTCGTCGCCTAGATGATGGGTCGCGCTTATGCTATCTGCTTTTGGAGTTCGCTCCTCAGCCAACGAGCCCGCGAAAGTTCCTGCGAATAGCCAGGCGTGAGAGGATCGTGCCCCTGCCTCCTCGAAGTTCTTGAGTCCCGCCGAGTACATGGAAACGGGGCCGAAAAGGCTCTTATGTGACACGGTTCAGCTTGCCCGTGCCGACATCATAGGCGAATCCCGTGACCGGAATGTCGTTGGGGATGAAGGGATTCGCCTTGATTCGCTCGACCTGCCTGCGGACGTTATCTTCCAGATTCGCGAAGGCATGGAAGCTCAGCTTGGACGCGTTGACGCCGTACTTCCGCGTGAGCCTCTCTTGGAGCTCTTGATCCCTGAAGGTCAGCATGCCGCAGTCCGTGTGGTTGACTACGAGGAACTCCCTTGCCCCGAGGAGTTCTACGGAGATGATGAGGGACCGGAGTGCGTCCTCCGTCACAATCCCGCCAGCATTGCGGATGACGTGCGCGTCGCCCTCGTGCAATCCGAGAACAGCATGAGCGTCGATGCGGGCGTCCATACACGTGAGCACAGCGAGCTTCTTCGCGGGCGGCATAGGCAACCGGCTCCGATCGAAGCTTCGCGCGTACTCCGCGTTCGCGCGCAGCAGCTCACGTAGAAGCGGTGTGTCGGGCATCGTTCCCTCCTTGACGACCCTTGCCCTTCCACGGGATATGAACCCGAGGCGATTACTTATTCGCGAAGGAATATCCAGGGGTTCGGTCTGTCCGCCACGGACTCTCCCACGTCCGTACCCCCCGTACATCAGGGGTTCCTCAAGGACCCCGTGGAATGAATGAGGAAGCCCTAATTCTCGAAAAGCGGAGCCACGAGGACAGGAAAGCTCAAGACGAGGTAGTTTCTTTGCTCATCTGAGAGACAATGGAGACCATGAAAGCTCGAAGCTGGTCGAATTCCTCGATCCTGAAGGCCCTTCCGAATCCCACGGAGGAGAACTACGAGATCAACATGACCACGCCGGAGGTCACGTTCCTCGGAATCCCCAATCAGCCTGATTTCGCGACTCTCCACATCCTCATGCATCCCGGCGATACAGTCATCGAGCTGCGTTCCCTGAAGTTGTATCTGCACGACTTCAGGAATCGCGTGCTGTCCTATGAGCGGTTCATTAACGTCGTCTTCAAGGACTTCATGGCCGTCTACAAACCGAAACGGCTTCGCCTCACGCTCGAAACTCGACCTCGCGGGGGAATCTCCTCGAAGTTGGTCGTTGACTCCGAGTCGCGGTGAAAGGCCGAAGCGTGGGAGCCCGCGCCCCTCCTCGGATATTCCAACCCGTTCGGGAGCGTGAGAGGATGGCTTTGGACCCGCTCCGCGATGGAAGCTAGACGAAGATTGACACGAACGTATCCGACGGGATTCCAACTCCACCACCCCACACCGTGCGGGCCGGATCCCACAGATCCTCGAGCCTCGCATCTCTACGAGCGAGGAGGATCGACCCCGGCTTTCCGGCACTCCGCAGGAAGACGTACATCCGCGGTACGAAGGGTCGGCATCTGCGTCTTCCCCGGAACGGCAGGGGCAAGACCGTCGATCATGAGGGAGGCGGTGCCGTGGGACGCGAATCCTCCGAGGAGCCCATCCGACGCCTCCTGCTGGCCCGGGGGAGCATTCTCGGCCTGCGCGAGGGACATATAGAACCCGCTCAAGGTCGTGAGCGCGCCGGGTCGGACCTCCGCCTCCTGAGACGGGGGAGTCACATATCCTGGAACGGGACCGAAAGAGACACGGTACGCGCCCGCAGGGACGGACTGCCACATGCCCCAATCGTTCCTCGGGATGCCGTCCACGAAGATCGTCCCCGGTACGGGCGGATCCGTCATCACGCGCAACCATCCGTGCACGTCGAAGACGCCGGCTGCCTCCGTGATCCGGCCCGCGGCGACCGAGACGGAGATCGACTCGGGCGTGCCCAGGTTCGGCACATCCGTGAACGACACGGTGTAGGTCCCGGGTAACAGCTTGAGCCAGGAGAGACCCCATTCATCGCGCGGGATGCCGTCGATGAGGATCTGTGCGTGCACTCCTGGCCGACCGTCGCTCAGCTCCGTCGTCACCCGGAGCAAGCCGAAGCCGGTCGGATCGGAACCCGGCGACGTTCCATCGAACGTGTACCGACCCACGACCGTCGTGAGCTCCTCCGCCACGACGACGACGGACAACGGCTCCGGAGGCCGGTACTCCGATACGGCGCCGAAGGAGATCCGATACGTTCCGGGCGCGAGGGCCAGCCAGACCCCCCAATCGTTGCGTGGAATCCCGTCGACGCTGATTGTACCAGGGAGCGGAGGGTCCGTGACCACACGAAGCCAGCCGTGCGCCGTGTAGACACCCTGGACGGACGTGATCTCGCCGGAAACCACGGTGACGGACGCCGACTCCGGTGTGCCGAGGTTCGGCACGTCGCTGAAGGCGACCGAATGCATACCCGGCGCGATCTTGAGCCACGCCAGGCCCCACTCGTCCCGAGGGATGTCGTCCACGAGGATCTTCCCTTGCACACCCCACGTCGGATGGGCGTCGATGGCGGTCGTCACGCGAAGGAATCCTGGGAGGTCGATCACGACGGACGTCGAGGCACTCGCAGCCCCTCCCTTGCCATCCGTCAGCGTGAGGGTGGCCTCGTAGACGTCTACCGCGACGTAGACATGGGCGACCGTGAGCTCCCCGCCACCCGGCGCGGTCGTCCCGGAGAAAGACGAGCCGTCGCCGAAGGCCCAGGTGCATTCCAGGCGATCCCCGTCCGGATCCGATGCGGTCGCCCGGAACGTTACCTCCTGTCCAGGAATCGCGGGATCGGGGGAAACCTGCACGGGACCCAGGGACGGGGGCCGGTTCGTGACGGCACCACGAAGTCGCTGGCCGGTCAGGTCCGCGCGGTCCGCCGCGTATGCCGCGAAATCCTCGAACACCGCGAGGACGTTCGAATCGCTCGAAGCGATCGCGACGCGGAACTGGTCCGAGGCCTCCATCGAAATCGCGAACCCCTCGGGGTCATGGACCTCGCCCGAAGCTTGCACCCGGGCGCCGTTCACATCCCAGTCGTCGGGATGCGTCCCGTTCGTCCAAGCGACGACGTACGTGCCCTCGGACACGAACGTGACCGCGGGGTCGAAGGCGAAGCTCGGGGCCCCCGCGAGGGGGATGGGGGCCGGATCGAGGATCGTCCCGTCCCCACGGACGCGCACCGCGTCCACCCGCGCGGAGCGAAGGGACCCCGTCATCGGGTCCTCCTCGACGGTCTCCCAGGCCACGAGGGTCTCCCCTCCTCCGGACACCGCGGACGGCGCCCGTTCGAGCCGGGGCCGCTGCGAAAGGGGAAAGCCGTTTGGATCGAGGACCGCGCCCGACGAGGCCACCCGGACCGCCCACAGGTCCGAGTCCAAGACGCACGCCTGGGTGGGCTCTCCGGGACACGGGCCCAGCTCGAGGCGGGACCAGGCGAGGAGGTGGCTCGTGCCGCCGAAGGCGACGGCCGGCGGTTCACCGATCCAGACGGCAGGCGTCGCGCCCTCGATGACGGGGAACCCCCGCGACGGCGTCACGGCCCCGTCCGGCGTGATCCATGCACCCCTGAGGTCGTATCGGGCCGCACTGCGGTCGATTTCGTACCAAACCGCGAGGTATCGGCTCCCGCCAAAGGAGGCGGCGGGCCCGTACTGAGATCCCGAATTCGCAATCGAGAACGCGGCTGCAATCGCGCCGTCGGCCGCGCGTACGATGGCGCCCCGAGGATCGAAGGGATCCCTCGCGCCGGGCCACAGGATCAGGTAGTCCTTGCCATCGGACGACACGTGCGGCGCCGGAGGCGGCCCGTCGACGTTCGGCCCAATCCGCGTCCCGGTCTCGAGGACGATAGGCAGTGCGTCCAGCGGCGACCCGTCGAGCCCAAAGCGCGACGCGTAGACGGTGAAGCTGCCCCCCGACCCTCCCCACCAGGCGACGAGGTAGCCTTGGCCGTTGGAGGCGATGGATACGTCGAGCTCGTCGGCGGGGCTCGACACGAGCGGAAGAGGACCTCCGTCCAGAAGATCCTCCGTGAAGACGACCTCGGCCGTGGCCGTGAGACGTACGGAGTCCACGGTCGCAGAGATGCGGGCCGTGGTCCCGAGCAACTCCGGGGCGGAGGCCAGGGCCTGGGAATACACGTCCGTGCCTCCGTCCTCCGCGCTTCCCACAAGGGTTCCGGCCGTCGCGGTGAAGTCGACGGGAAGGCCCGGACCGATCGCGTTCCCGTCGGCATCCCGGGGAAGCGTCTGCACGGTCGCGAGAGATTCCGCGTCGGCCTCGATGCGGTCGGGGCGGGCAATGAGGAGGGACGCCTCTGCGTCGACGGGGCCCGCGAGAAGGTCGCGCACGCGTACGAGCGGCTCGGGTATTCCATCGGAGTCTCCGGGCCATCCTCCGGGCGGCGCGGGCTCCCCCTGCGCCTTCAGGAAGGCTCCCACCTCCGCCGGGGAGGGACGCCGGCCCGTCTGCGCGCGGACGGAGGTGATGTACAGGGCCGCAGCACCGGACACATGGGGCGTCGCCATGCTCGTCCCCGACATCGTCCCGTAGGTCCCGCCCGGGAACGTCGAAAGGATATCCCGACCCGGCGCGATGAGGTCCACGTCGGCCCCGAAGTTGCTGAACCACGTGATGACATCGTCGAGGGGCGTTCCGTCGAGGTCGGAGAGGGCCGAGACCGTGAGGACCTCGTCGTAGGCCGCAGGGAAGACGTCCGCTGCATTCATCTTCTCGTTCCCCGCGGCGACGACGTAGGTCACGCCCGCAGCTACGGAACGGCAGATCGCGGCATGAAGGGCGTCGCCCTTCGTCCCGCCGCAGTTACCGTCGTCGGCATTGGGGGCGAAGCCGCTGAGGCTCAAGCTCGCCACGTCAATTGCGGCGGCGTTCTCGGTGATCCAATCGACGGCCGCGATCAGATTGGAGACGGTGCCCTGTCCCTCGCTGTCGAACACCTTCAGGGCGTAGAGCCGGGCGCCCGGGGCAACCCCGACCACCCCGATCCCGTTGTCCAAGGCCGCCGCCGTGCCGGCGACGTGGGTCCCGTGGCCGACGCCATCGTCCGCGGTGGGTTCCGAAGGCACGAAGCTCGCTCCGCCCACGACGTTCAGATCGGGATGGGAAAGGTCGATCGGCGTGATCATGGGCGCCACGGATGCGTCGACCCTCTCGTCTCGACCGTCGATCCGAGCGGTGCTGTTTCGGTCCGCCTCGACGCGGTCCACGCCCGTGGGCAGGACCTGTGCCGCAGGCCATATGGGTCGATCCGGCTGGACATACCGTACCCGGGGATCTCCGTCGATGGAGTCCAAGGCCCCCGCGGGCATCGTCGCCGCGAACCCCTTCAGGGAAACCGTGTACACATGTTCCACAGAAAGGCCGTGGACCCGCGCCATCTCGGCCGCGGTCAATTCTGCGTGGACGGAGTCCTGCAGGACGACGATGTAGGCGTCCGGGATCCACCCTCCATCTCCTCGAGGCGGGGACAGGAAGGCCTCGGATGGACGACGCAGGGACGGAAACGCGGCTCCTGGATACGGGCGAACCAGCTCGACAGTTTCCAAAGGGTGGATTGACGCGTGGTCGCTGGAGGCTCCCACCGTCCCAGAGGGAAGGAATACAGCGAGGGCGAGGAGAAGGGTCAGGCCACTTGCGAACGCAGCCCTTCCCGTCGGCATGGGCACAACCCGATGCACGATGGCTGGGAAGGATTATCTTCTTTGGCCCCGACCGTCTGCAGTGCGCTCCGACAGCGGCATAGGATCGCTTAAGATTTGGAATCAAATCTGAGAATACCCCTCCCGGGGTTGGGGGAACGCTTATCCACGGATAGCCATTCTCCGGGCGGGGGAATTGCTGTGAGGAGACGGGCCTTGGCCTTCGGGGCCGTTGCTGTGGGCTTGCTCGTACTGTCGCTGTCCTGGACGGGCGCGGTTGCCGCCCGCGCGATCTCATTCTCGAAGCCGGTCGTCATCGGCTATCCGAAGGGAGACGACTGGGAGCCCGACGTCGCCGCGGACGGGCGAGGCAATGTGTACGTGGCCTGGGCCCACTTCGGCGAGGTGCCCGGATGCGACACCTGCTCGAGCCCCGCGGCAATGATCCAGATCTCCCGTGACGGAGGGAAGAGCTGGGGATCGCCGAAGCCCTTGAACCCCTCCCCGAGAGGTCCCGGCGACACGTACCAGATCGACCTCCAGGTCGACGTGAACGCGAGGGGCAGTGTGTTCGTCGCCTACCTCGACGGGGAGAAGGTGGGCAGCGAGAG
>CAYGBO010000015.1:30411-31478 GCA_964348145.1 uncultured Methanomassiliicoccales archaeon | reverse complement strand
GAAGGACACGGTCGTCCAGCGGTCCGATGACTTCGGGCGGACCTTCGGCTCGGCGGTGCCCGTGAACGTGGGCATCAAGAAGTCATGGACGGACAAGGTGGGCCTCGCCGTCCAGGGCGAGGACGTCTATGTATCGTTCAACATCGCCCAGCGATTCTACGTTTCCGCGTCCCATGATGGCGGCCGCACTTTCACGGCAACCCAGGTCAACACCGAGTCGAAGACCTATGGCTGGACGCTCACCTCGGGAGGCGTCGTCGACTCGAAGGGTCACGTCTACTTCAGCTGGGTGGGTGTGCATCAGAGCGGGAACGCCCTCGGCCCCCAAGACCTGTTCCTCACGAAGTCCACGGATGGCGGGCGCACCTGGTCATCGATCCTCATTGAAAAGAGCGTTCCTCCTGGGCCCGACTGCCTCGAGTTCGCGTGTGGCTGGGACTTCTGGGGACCCCAGGTCGTCGTGGGCGTGGACGCCTCCGATCGCGTGTACGTCCTGTACAACGCGGGCGTCACGGATCGAGGACCACCCTTCGTTTGGTTCCGCGCGTCCGGGAACGGCGGTCGGTCTTGGACGGAGCGGATCCCGATCCACACGGATCGAGCGGGTGCCTACCACCTGTTCCCCGCGATCGTGGGAGGCGGGCCGAGTCAGGTCCACGTCTCCTGGCAGGACAACCGGACAGGAAGGTTCAACACGTGGTACCGCACGTCCTCTGACGGCGGGCGGAGCTGGAGCGCGGAGACTCAAGTCTCTCAGCTCCTGGATGGCTTCAAGTACCAGAAGGAGGACGGGTACGAGTTCACGTACGGTGACTACTACGGAATCGCGTGGGACGGCTCCCAGGCGCATATCGCGTGGGGCGAAGGACCGGACTACTTCGGCCCGGGCAACGTGTTCTACACGCGGAGCCGTTGAGGGCCCGCGGGAAGGCCGTCAGCCGGGCTCCCGCCACCAAGTGTCCACACGGATCCGATCCTTGAGCTGAGAGGGACCGCCCTCCGCCTGGAGCAGTTCCCAGCCCTCCTTCTCGAGGATCGCTTGGATCAGGCGATCCTTCGCGGCGTCC
>CAYGBO010000015.1:25903-30364 GCA_964348145.1 uncultured Methanomassiliicoccales archaeon | reverse complement strand
GGGGAGGACCAAAGAGGCCCTTCTTCACGCTGTAGGACGGACAGTAAAGGTCCGCGGGTACGTCGTAAGGATCCGGCTCGCCCTTGGGCATGGGCATCTCGGCGATTAGACCATCACGATCGCGGTACATGCACGACGGGAACTCGATTCGCTCCACGGTCGGTAAACGACCGCGAGAGACCATGAACGTTCCCCCACGTCGTTTCTTCCACTCACCCGCGGCTGGAAGATACCTTGGTCGGAAACTACTTAAGAGACCGGAGAGTACGCCGCGCGGTCCGATGAAGCGAAGCTCCCGCGCATGGAAAAAGCGCGGTCAAATGCGCTGGAAGTGGCGCAAGAAGCGGATGCGCCGCCGGAAGCGCGAGCAGAAGATGCGACAGCGCTGAGCGATTCGCTGGACCTTTTCGTCACCTCGAGCCGGCGTCTCTCCGGGAACCCCACGTGGACCCGCACCGGAATGATTTCCTTCGCCATTTGGGATCTTCGTCGTCGGCCGCGCAAAGTTAATTAGCGTGGGCCAAGCTTCCGACCGACCGCGCAGGCTCCATGGGGACGTAGTTTAGCCTGGTAGAATTACGGGCTCCAGTCATGGGCTTGAACGCGAACGGGTTTGCTGATCCGGTGATGACAGACTGGAGCGCTGACCCATGGTTCGCGACAACACGCGTGGGTCGCTCCCCGCGTGGAAGAAACCCGTCGGTCAGGGTTCAAATCCCTGCGTCCCCACTCCCCCTTCACCGATAGTGCACCCGATCTCTTCCGATACGTCCGATGTCATGAACAGGTAGTGGGGGGACGCGAGATGCCCGTCCCGATTCATGAACAGTATCGGCATAAGGCTTATCGGACAGGCGCCACCTTCGTAACGCGGCTCATGGCCGCGAAGAAGTGCCCAGTCTGCGGGGCCGCGGTGAAGCTCGAGAACCTCGAGCGCCACTTGAGGGATCAACACCCCCGCGCGCGCTCGGAGCTGCAGGATCTTCTCACGGAGGAGGAGCGGCAGCAAGTGCAACATGCGAGGCGTGCGGCTCGGCCCGCGATCAGCCGCCGGGGACTGCAGTACGTCGGGGTCGCGGCAGTCGTCCTCACCGTTGTGCTCATCCTGGCGATTTTCAATCCGTTCGGTGGAGTTGGCCCGAACGTGGGCCAAGCGGCGCCGGACTTCACCCTCGGGACCACGGATGGTGGGACGATCACCCTCTCGTCCCTGCGCGGCAGCCCTGTCTTCCTCGAATTCATGGACGTCGACTGCTCCTTTTGTCAGTCGGAGGCCCAGGACGTCCTGCCGACAGTGTACAGCAACTATCGGGACCAGGTGGACTTTCTCAGCGTGAGCGCGAACAATCTCGGAGCCTCGGACACGGTCGCCCGGATCAATGACTTTAGGACGACGTATCAGACACCTTGGACCTACGCGCTCGACTCAAGCGGCACCACGGTGCGCGCCTACGCCATCCGGTTCACGCCAACTACGTTCATTCTGGACCGAAACGGGGTCATCACGCAGGTGTTCGTCGGCACGGCACCCAACGGCGCCGCGAGCTACTCCGCGGCGTTGGACGCGGCCCTGACGGTCTGAAGGGCATCCCATGACGGCGCTGCGAGGTGATGTCTTGATGCTTGTCCTCGTCGTGGCTACCTTCGGGCTCGCCGACTCGATCTACTTGAGCTGGCAGTGGTACGAGGCAGCATCGAGCACGTGGTGTGACCTGGACGCATACTTCAGCTGCACGAAGGTCCGGGAGAGCCCCTTTTCATCGCTGGCAGGCATTCCCACAGCGACTGTTGGAGTCGGCGGATTCGGGATGCTCCTCGCCCTCGCGGTTGTCCGGCTTCGCGGTCTCCGGCAACTCGGACCGTGGTCCGTCGAGAGTCTTCTCGTCGCTTTCGCGGGTGCCGGCGCGGTCGTGGGAGCCGTACTGACGCTCGTCGAGATCTTCGTGATCGAGGCCATATGCGTCTTGTGCGTCGTGGGCTTCGCGGCCGATGTGGGCATCCTGGGTCTCGCCCTCCTCTTGGCAAAGGGCGCCCTCGCCTAGTGCCCCGCGTCACGACAAGACTTTATCCTGCGGTTCTTCCTCCCAACCCATTAAGGAGCGATTGCCCCCCGATGCTTGATCCCCGACGGACACTGCGCTTCCTTGCGTCCGGCTCTGCCATTGGCGTGTTTTCCACGATGGTTCTCGGTGGTTATGTGAGCGCATCAGGGGCCGGGCTCGCCTGCCCGGACTGGCCCCTCTGCAAAGGCGAGGTAATCCCCGATGTGGGGCAAGCGGAGATCGCCCTGGAGTTCACGCACCGCCTCCTCGCCGCCACGACGGGTGCGCTGATCGCAGCCGCGCTTGTCGCGACACTGCGGTGGTTTCGCGAGGTTCGGTCCCTCGTGGCCCTGTCGGGCACGAGTTTCATGCTCCTCATCGCGCAAGTCAGCCTCGGCATGCTCACAATCGCGAGCCAGCTCGACCCCGTCGTGGTGACGATGCATCTTGCTCTCGCGGCGGCGACCTTTGCGTCCGTGCTACTCCTCGCAGTCTTCTCGGCATCCGTGAGGCTGTTGGAATCGACGGCGGAAGCCAACATCCCATGATTCACACTCGATCCGCCCACCAGGGAATGGCGGGCCCTCTCACTTGGACGAATCAGGGGGTTTCCTCGAGGGCCTTCATACAAATCCGATCGGCTCCTTGAACTGGATGGCTGCACGAACGGAGGCCGATTGTTCCGACTGCCGATCGCAAACTGGGCGCCCGGTCCTCCTACCGCGATTTCCGATGAGCTTGGACCGCGCGAACGTGATAGGCCGCAGCGAAGAGGAGGACGAAGACGACAGTCACGATCATGATCGCCTGTATGAGATCCACTCGGATCGCGTTGGGCGGAGGGGGCCCTCCGTTCGCCGATCGAATCTCGATCAGACCCGTCATCGTTGTCGGGTGGACCCTACATCGATAAGTCCAGATGCCCGGGCGATCGGGAATGAAGTTGAACTCCACGGTGGTGCCCTGGAAATCGATCGAGCTCGGCTCTCCCGGGCTCGGGGCTAGGTCGTCGTCATAGTCGATGAACCAGTTGTGGGGAGCCGTGTCATTCCCGATGAGCGTGAGAGTCACGTTGTCGCCCGTGTTCACGATGAGGGTGGGCCCCGGATCCGTGATGTTCTCCGCGTCCGCGCCCCATCCGTCGAAGGCGTCTCCGTAAAGGGTGTAGTTCCGCGGCCTCCCACCCGATCGAACCTCCAGGAGACCTGTCATTGTGGTCGGATGATAGCTGCAGCGATACGTCCAAAGGCCCACACGATCTGCGGTGAAAGTGTAGTTCACGACGCTTCCCGTGAAGTCGTCCGACTTCGGCTCGTCGGTCCCCGGGAACCAGTCGTCATCGTAGTCAATGAACCAGTTATGGGGAGCCGTGTCATTCCCGACGAGGGTGAGGGTTACCACGTCGCCGACGTACACGACCAGGCGGGGTCCCGGATTCGTGATATTGTCGCTCGAAGGCCCCCATCCGTCGCGCGTGTCTCCGTACAGGGTGTAGTTCAGCGCATCTCCCTTGGACGGTGCGGAGAGGAGCGCGAGGGGCGGGGCAGACAGCAACAGGGCCAGGAAGAATACGGCCGCGCATCGGTTCACCTCATTCCCACCGCCCACCGAGTCTACTCAGGCTCCACGTGGAGCGTCGCCCACATCTCGTGGTGGTTAATCCCACAGAATTCAGCACATCGAATCACGTAGTCGCCAGGTGCGAGGGCTCGGAACCAGTATACGTTCTGACGGCCGGGAATCGCATCGACCTTCAACCCGAAGGCAGGGATGTAAACGGAGTGCGCGACGTCGGCCGACTCGATCTGCAACAATACGGTCTGGTTTGCCTTCACGGTCACCTCGCCGACGGTCCGCGTCACGTTGCCACTCAGATCGTCCACGAAAAACTCCCAGAACCACTGGTGGCCCACAATCCGGACGACGACATCCGGATTTTCGGGAATCGTGTCCGTGACCTGCAATGTCTGGAACGTTGCGACGCCAACGACGACCAGGATCAACGCGGGAATGATGGTCCACGTGGCCTCAAGCTTGTTATCGTGGGTTTTTGGCCGCGCCGGGGGAGTCGAATGGCTCCTCCGCCGACGAAACCGAAGGACTGCAACGACAAGGATCACCTGAACGACGATTCCAATGCCCAGGGCGAACAGGAGGACGAGGGTGAAGAGGTTCATCGTGGCCTCTTCCCCCGGGGTGCTGTGAGAGGACCCTCGCGCCTGCGCCGCGATGGCTGAGAGGCTTGCGAGCAATGCCAGCGCGAGGAGGACTCGCCACCTGACCCGCATCACTGGCGAAAAACCGGATCCCGCTAAAGCGTTTGCGGTTTCGCCACGCGTCCGTATTTTCAGGTAACCTAAACGAGACTCCGAGGTAGGCGAGGAGAGCTGGACCGCTCGTGGAAAGGTTTTTGCCGGGT
>CAYGBO010000015.1:25520-25893 GCA_964348145.1 uncultured Methanomassiliicoccales archaeon | reverse complement strand
AGGGGTCCAAGGTGAAGCGGACGGTTTCTCGGCGAGGTCATACGGATGGTCGGAGAGGTCTTCCCGGAGCACCGTGCAGAGCCTGAGCGCATCGGGATCCTGCGATGGCTCTACACGACGAACCACCACGACATCGGCATTCTGTACCTCGCGTCCTCCTTCCTGTTCTTCTTCCTCGCGGGAATTCTGGCCCTCATCATTCGCACGGAGCTCGCATATCCGGGCCCCACCGTCGTTGACTCGCCCACCTACAACGCTCTCTTCACGATGCACGGGACGTCGATGATCTTCCTCGTGGCGATCCCTATCCTCTCGGGTTTCGCGAACCTCATGATCCCGCCACTTATCGGCGCCGCCGACATGGCCTTTCCCC
>CAYGBO010000015.1:16330-25498 GCA_964348145.1 uncultured Methanomassiliicoccales archaeon | reverse complement strand
GGTCATCCTGTGGATGGGCTCCGCGGAGATCGGATGGACGGGCTATACGCCCCTTTCCGTGATCGAGGCTTCCGGGGTGGACCTGTGGATCGTGGGCCTCCAGCTCATTGGCATCTCCTCGACGATGGGCGCCATCAACTTCATCGTCACGATTCTGCGACTCCGCGCCCCGGGCATCACGTTCCGCAACCTATCCCTGTTCGCCTGGTCCGTGCTCGTTACTGCGGGCGTCTCGCGACTCCTGTCCTCGCGGCCGGACTCTTTGTCCTCCTCTTGGAACGGCATGGAATGGTCCAGTTTTTCAACGTCCAGGCCGGGGGGGATCCTCTCTTCTGGCAGCACCTCTTCTGGTTCTATTCCCACCCCGCCGTGTACATCATGATCCTTCCCGTGATGGGGATCATCTCCGAGGTCATTCCCCGGATGTCCCACAAGCCGATCTTTGGCTACTGGGCGATCGCCATGTCAAGCGTCGCGATCGGGGTTATGGGCTTCGGGGTCTGGGTCCACCACATGTTCACGACGGGCATGTCCCTGACGATCCGAGTGCCGTTCATGATCCTCACGATGGCGATCGCAGTTCCTAGCGGCATCAAGATCTTCAATTGGATCATGACGATGTGGGGCGGCGTCATTGAACTCAAGGCGCCGATGCTCTTTGCGATCGGGTTCGTCTCCATGTTCGTCATCGGCGGGATCAACGGAGTGTTCCAGGCCCCGATCCCCCTCGACTACGGGCTCCAAGACACGTACTGCCTCTTGGCCAATCTGCACTACGTACTGTTCGGGGGCACGATGCTCGGCGTCTTCGCTGGGTTCTACTTCTGGTTTCCCCGAATGACGCGTCGTATGTACAGCGAACGTCTCGCCTGGTGGCACTTCGTGACGAGTCTCGTGGGCCTCAACATCGTGTTCTTCACGATGCACTTTCTCGGGCTCCAGGGGATGCCCCGCCGCTACTTCGACTATGACGTGGAGTTCTGGTCCCTGAACTGGTTCGCGACCGTGGGAGCCTTCGTCCTCGGCTTCGGCCAACTCTTCTTCATCGTGAACGTTGTGAAGAGCTACTTCTGGGGGGCTCCATCCGCCCGAGATCCGTGGGGTGAACCGCCGCGAGCCCCGGAGGAAGGGGCGGCCAGGGTGCCGGCGGTCGTGGCGGATGGCTCGTCCGGGGGGAGCCTTACTTCGGGAGAGGAAGCGCCTCGAGCTCCTTAAGAATCTCGTCAGCGAGACGGGCCGCGTTCTCGTAGTCGCCCGCCTCGAAGGCGCCCCGAGCCATCTTCAACGTCTTGCGAATCTCGCTGACATTCCGGCCTGCGTCCCGGGCCCGCTTCGCCGTCTCCAAGGCCCGCGTCATCCGGTCGAGGGCCTCGGCCTTCGAGACCTTCGGCTTCGGCTCGCCTTCGCCCGCCAGCATGTCTTCTTCGAGAGGCGGCGAGGGCTTTGCGGGCTCTGGCGGTTTCGGGGGGACGCTTGCGGGCGGAGGACCCGGGGGTGCCGGCACGGAGGGCGTCGGCTCGGATGGGAACTCGATGCCGGTTGCCTCGAGAGCCGCGGCGAGATACTTCTCCGCTTCGATGAGGCTCCTCTCCTTCGTCGCGAGCTTCTCTCGTTCCGAGGCGAGGCGGTTCAATTCCTCTTTGAGAGTGTTCTGGAGGTCGACAAAGGACTCGTGCTGTTGGGCCGACTCCTTCTGTCGCGCGTGCATCTCCTCGCTGATCTTCAACATCTCCTTCTCACGGGCTTCGAGGGCACTGAGGCGTTCGTTCTGGAGCTTGATGAGTTCCTCCTCGCGTTTCGCGAGGCTGCTCTCACGCTCGGAGACTCCACGCTCCATACTACTCAGACGGTCAATCGTTTCGGCGAGGGACCGCTCGCGCCCGGCGAGGACCTCCTCCCGTTGAACGAGGGCCTGCAGCTTCGCCTCCGACTCCTTGATTTGCGCGGAAAACTGCTCTTCAAGCCGCTTCGCGCGATCCTCCGTCTCCTGGATCGCCTTCTCGCGCTCGCCGAGGGAACGGACCCGCTCCTCGAGCTGCTTGTGCTCCGCCGCGACCTGATCGCGATCTGCCTTGATGGACTGTGCGTCCTTGTCCATGGAGGCGCGGGCCTTCTCCACCTCCTCCTTCTCCCTCGCAAAGGCATCGCGGTCGGCCTTGATCTGGGACGCCTGCTTCTCGAGGTCGGCCCGTTCCGCCTCGAGCTGGGCCTTCAGGGCGTCGAGTTCCTTGGCGCGAGCTTCGAGGGCGCTCTTCGTCTCCTTGAACTTCGACGCTGAAGCCTTCACAGCGTCCAGCAGGAGGGGGGATGGCTTCTCGCTAGACATCCAGGTCACCGCCATTATCTGGCGAACGTCGGAGCTAGTGTCGCGGCGGGCTATTTAACGGGTCGGCCGAAGGAATCAACCGTGAGAACAAATGGAGGAACCTCGGAGAAGTCAGGATGGAGAGGTCGAATCGACGGGACCCATGGGCCTTCGGCACCACAGCTTCATTATGACGGCCGCGGTAGGCCGGAAGAGGCGGTCCCATGGCGGAGAATTCTGACGAGCATGTCCGGGTCGTACACTTCGCGGATCCATTCTGCTGGTGGAGCTGGGGTCTCGAGCCCGTCCTGCGTCGACTCAAAGAGGTCTACGGAGATCGGCTCGACGTCGAGTACCGAATGGGGGGGACGTTCGAGGACCTGGGCGCGTGGATGAAGGAATACGGGGTCGATGAGGAGTCCACGGTCCATTGGGTCCGAGAGTCCATCGAATTGATGGGGAATCCTATGGACCCGGACTACATACGCAAGACGGGCGTCAGAAGCACCTACCCAGCGTGCCGGGCCTTCAAGGCGGCGGAGCAGCAGGATCGCCCGAAGGCGGAACGATATCTCCGGCGAATGATGGAAGCCTTCCAGGTCCGCGGGGAGCCCGCTACGGAGGACACGTTGCGCCGGGTTGCCACGGACGTTGGCCTGAACACAAAGCAATTGGCACGGGACTGGGGCTCCGAGGAAGTCCACGCGGCCTTCGAAGCCGACCGGAGCGCGATGGCGACCGCCGGGGCGAACTTCCTCTCCCTAGCGATTTCCTCGGGCGGCGCGACGGAGCTCAAGGGCGAGATATTCACCGCCGGTCCCTTCGAAGAAATCATCGATCGGCTCGCACCCGGTCTCCCCCGGCGCGCTCCCGTCGACATCCTGGAATACCTCGAGAAGCACAGGGACCTGACGCCCGCCCATGAGATCGCGGAAGTCTTCCGTATCCGTGACGAGGATGCGGCGGAACGACTCCGGGCCCTCCGAGAGGCCGGCCTTCTGACCGCGTCGGAATATGCTGGATCCTCCTTCTGGACCCTGGGGACGTTGGATATGGAGAAGCTTCCCCTTGACGTGGTCAAGATTTGCCACGTGCCCCCGGAGGCGCAGATCGAGAGGGGGACCGACCTCACGCCCGTCGTCACCAAGGCCGTCCAGACCCTGTACTCCCAGGTCGCCCGCGAGCCGAAAAAGGAATACCACTTTCCGCTCGGCCTCGCCGCCTTGCGATTCGTAGGCTATCCCGAGGAGGATCTTCAGAGGCTGCCCGAGACGGCCCTCGAATCCTTCGCGGGAGTCGGATACCCGTTCGCAACGGGAGCCGTCCGTCCGGGGGATACGGTCCTCGACGTCGGGTCAGGCTCCGGGACGGACGTCCTCTACGCCGCCCTGCGCGTAGGATCCGACGGCCGGGTTTTCGGACTCGACTTCACACCCGCGATGATCGAGAAGGCTCGGGCCAACATCGCGCGCATGGGGGCCGCGAATGTGACCGTCCTCGAGGGGAGCGCAACGAGCATCCCCCTCCCCGATGCCAGCGTGGATGTCGTGACGAGCAACGGCGTCCTCAACCTCGTCCCAGACAAAGGCGCCGCCTTTCGCGAAATCGCGCGCGTCCTGAAGTCCAGCGGCCGCCTCCAGCTCGCGGATATCGTGGTCCAGGAGGACGTCGGGGCGGTGTGCGGCGTGAACCCGCAGCTCTGGGCTGACTGTATCGGCGGAGCGGCTATCGAGCGCGAATACCTGAAGACCATCCGGGACGCCGGCTTCGAGGACGTCCGCGTCGTCCGCCGTCTCGATTACTTTTCGAAGAGTGCCTCGGAGACGACGAGGCGTCTCACGAGGACGTTCGGGGCGGAGAGCGTGATCGTGTCGGCCAGGAAACGGTCCTCGTAGGGATCCGATGAGGCCCGCGGGGGCTTTCGACGCAGGCCCCGCTCTTTTGGACGTCAGACAAACGAAAGACACTTATACACAAAACGTCGTACGCCTGTCTGCGCCCCCCATCGGGGGGTGACGAAGGGATGGAAACATGCCTCCACTCCGCCAGATTGGCTTCGACGAGGCCCGCAAAATCGCGACGGAGAAGGGCCTACTGCCGAGCAAAGTGAAGGGGACGAACACGCTGCGGTTCACGAAGGGCGGCAGCGAGAAACTCGAGGTCATCACCTGGGATGAGTTCGAGGAGACCGCGGTCCGCCGCAGCCTAGCCGTCTACGAGTCGGGCGGCTGGATGAAACTGATGACAAGGCACTGAGTCGCACGGACCCCGCGCCCTCGCAGTGACCCAATCCCCTGCCAGCCAGACGCCCGCCGGCGTTCCGACTGTAGATTTCGCCCTGCACGCCACGCCGAATCTTCGCCTTCTCTCAGATTGAATCCGTTCCCTGATGGGGAGCGGACATCCTCTTCTACGGCATTCGTTCTTCGAAGGGCGACGGTCTCCATTCGGAATCTCGCCGCTTCGGGTCGTAGAGGGAGTTCGCCAGCGGTGCCGCCAGACTCTCACGGGGATCAAGCGACCATGGCCTTTTATGTCGCGGGCCTCATTTCCGCGCGATGGGCGTCGAGGAAGCGATCCTCGAAAGGATCCGGCCGACCCCCGACGAAGAGAGCCGACTCGAAGCCGTCATACGGGAGTTGACGGGGAAGCTTGAGGAACGACTCCAGGCCGAGGGCTGGGAAGCGAAGACGCTTCTCGTGGGCTCCGTCGCAAAGGGTACCCACCTGACCGGGACAGAGATCGACCTCTTCGTGGCCTTTCCACCCGATTTGCCCCGGAAGGACCTCGAGGCCCGAGGCCTCGCCCTCGGCCGAATCCTGGACCGGGGCGTTCGGATGTTCGCGGAGCATCCCTATACCCGCGGGTGGTACGGAGGCTTCGAGGTTGAAGTCGTTCCCTGCTATCGCGTCGTGGACGCGAGCCAGCGCCTGAGCGCCGTGGACCGCACACCCCTCCATGCGGACTATGTGCTGGGTCGACTCAAGGAGGAACAGACGGACGAGGTCCGCCTCCTGAAGGCATGGGCCGAGGGCATCGGCGTATACGGCGCGGAGGCCAGGGTCCGGGGGTTCAGTGGATACCTCTGCGAGCTGCTTGTGCTCAAGTTCGCGACCTTTCGGGGCGTGCTGGAGGACAGCCTCTCTTGGCGCCGAGGCCACGTCATCGAGCTCGATCGGCCGGCCGCCAGGCTCTTCGAAGACGCCTTGGTTGTGATCGATCCGATCGACGGAAGGCGGAACGTGGCCAGTGCGGTTTCCGTCGACCAGCTCGCCACCTTCGTCCACGCCGCGCGGGAGTTCCTCCGCGACCCGACGGAACGATTCTTCTTCCCGAGGCCCGTGAAGGCGCTCTCCGTGTCCCGGTTGCGGACCCTCGCCCGCCAGCGGGCCGGTCACCTCCTCGCAATCGCGATCCCCGTCCCGGCCATCACGGAGGACATCCTATACCCGCAGCTTCGAAAGGCCCACCGCGCCTTCGAAGACCTGTTCCGTCGTCACGGGTTCCTCCTCCACGACTCTCGGTTCGATGTTGCGGGAAAGGATTCCCTGTTCCTGTTCGAGTTTGCGGTTGCCACCCTGCCACGGGCGGAACGCCATATGGGCCCCCCCGTTTGGATCCGAAACGCGAACGACTTCCTCCGGAAGTGGTCCCGAAGCCGGCGGACCATGGCTGGTCCCTACATCGTTGAGGAGCGCTGGGCCGTGGACCTGGCCCGGGAGGCCACGAATCCCGCCCAGCTCGTCAAGGCAAAGCGGAAGGAGCTGAGCCTCGGGAAAGATCTGGACCGTGGGGCGCGGAAGTCCCTGCGAATCTTCGAGGGGCCCCGAGCCCTTCGACCTGCTTACGCCCTCGCCTGGACCCGGATATTTGACAAGCGGTTCCCGTGGACCCGGTAGATACTGAACGTCGCGCGTCAGGCTTGGACCGTGAGGGTCACGCCCGATGCGGACCGATGACCCGCCGCGTCCGACGCAGCGATATCGACGTCGAAAATCGTCCCGCCTACAATCGGAATCTCCACCGCGTAGGTGTCGACTGGATAGGCCTCGCCGGCGTTTCGGACGCAGGCGTGGCTCTGACCTCCGACGGACTCCGCGGAAGCAGGGTTGCCGTTGACCCGCACCTCGAGATTCGCTATCCCCACGTTATCGGACGTCCGGAACAGGACGAGGAGGGTCGTGTTGTTGGCCTCGGGGGTGACAGCGAGACTGGAAGTCGTCGGGGACTCGCACCAGACGGAGCCCGGGCCCGGACCGGGATTCGCGGTCTCGTCATAGGATCCTACGGCAAAGCCGTGGATCATCGGCCCCGTGAAGTCACTGAACGGCGCGTTCAGGAGAAGAATCCAAAAGGCAAGCCAACTGAAGAAGTAGGTCACCCCATGCCCTGCCCAGTCCTTCCGCTTGAAGGCCTTCGTCCGGACGCCGAAGAACGGCAAGAGGTAGTACAGGCCTGCCATCGCGAACAGTCCTGCGAGAAAGCCGAGGGCCGCATGGAGGCCCACGAAGAGGAGGCCGTAGGATATGAGGGCACCCACGATAGCCCATGCGATCGTAACCACGGAGGTCTTCGCTCCCTGGATTTCGCGCCGCATGTACTCGACTTCGTCGAATTCGGGGGGTCGCCACTCGGGGACTTCCTCCTTCCTCTTTCGACGGGCCACGGGGCCGTCGATACGGAGAGTGCTTCAAAAACCTTCGCTCAGCGCGGTCGTTCCGAGGTCACGGGCCCCGGTAACCGCATCCTTTCAATCTCGATGCCGAGCTGGCGGATCGAGACGAGCATCGCGCCAACGAGGAGGCCGCCGACGAAACCTCCGGGTGCGCCTGTGAGGACCCGCAACAGGTTCGTGGATTCGTAGGGCGTGAGGAGCTGCGTGAATCCGTCGATCGCGATGGGGAGAAGGCCCACGAGGACGACGAGGGCCCCGGCTCGTTCCGTCCCCAATCGTCCGAGGAGACGCCGCGCGCGGGAGGGCAAGGCGTTCAGGATGACTCCGCCCGTCTTGGGCGAGGGACGGGCGAGCATCGCGGCGATGACTCCCAGATTCGCGAAGACGTACATCGAAGTCATGCGAGCGTCGATCGGCAGCTGGTTCCCGTTCAGCACGAAGGAACGATGGTACAGCTGGTGGCACTGGATATCCCCGAACGCGTACACGATCTGCGGGTACGCGGGGAACGTTGCCCATGTCTGCCCGAAATCCATGGCGTTCGCGCCACCCGAGTCCTCCCCGTAGAAGGAGCCAGGGGGTACCGTGAAGGGCGCGAGGAACAGGGAGGCCGTCCAGATCAGATTGAGGACGAGTACGATGAAGAGGGCTCGGCTCCACAGCAACCGGTCTAGCAGGGGGCTTCGCACAACCGGATGAAGGCCCGCCGGGGGAAATATCTTTGCCAGATGGGGCCGCGACTCGCCCCCTTCACTTCGCGTACTTCGCGGGGTCCCGGTCGAAACTCGCCTTGCAGCCCGCGGAGCAGAAGTAGACTTCCTGTCCCTGATGGACGGACTTGCCCGCGGCCCGACTCGAGTCGACCGTCATGCCGCACACCGGATCCGTTGCCATGGTTCACCTCCTTTCTTTGATGATGGATGGGAAGACCCAGGATGGCTCGTGCGTGGACGGCCCATGGTCACACCTTAGGTCGGAATCGGCGGAGGGTCATCGAATTCATCACGACGGACACGGAGCTGAACCCCATCGCGGCGGCTGCAAAGATTGGATCGAGGAGGATGCCGATGCCCACGAGCACGCCCGCGGCCACGGGGATGAGGGCGGTGTTGTAGGCGAAAGCCCAGAAGAGGTTCTGCCAGATCTTGCGGACGGTCCGACGGCTGAGTTGTATCGACGCCACGACATCCCGAAGGTCGTCCCGGATCAGCACGATGCCGCCCGCCTCCATGGCCACGTCCGTCCCGCTCCCCAGGGCGATCCCCACGTCGCTCTGGGCGAGGGCGGGCGCGTCGTTGATGCCGTCCCCGACCATGGCAACGACCTTGCCCTGAGCCTGCAACTCCTTGACCTCCTCCGCCTTCTGGCCCGGGAGGACCTCCGCGAGGACGGAGTCCACGCCCACCTGGCGGGCAATCGCCTCCGCGGTCCGCCGGTTGTCCCCCGTGAGCATGAAGACCTCGATGCCCATGCCCTGTAGAGCCCGTACCGCCGCGGCGGAGTGATCCTTGAGGGTGTCGGCCACGGCGACGGTCCCTGCAAGGGTACCGTCCACGGCGAGCATCATTGCGGTTTTCCCCTCGCCTTCAAGGCGTGCGAGGTCTGCTTCCGCGGGCGCGACGTCCGTCCCGGCCTGAGCCATGAGCTTACGGTTGCCGAGCAAGACGGAGCGGCCTCCGACCCGGGCCCGTATCCCATGGCCGGGAATGGCTTCGAAATCCGAAGGAACCTCGAGGGGGAGGCCGCGCTCCTCCGCCGCGCGCACGATCGCCTCCCCGAGGGGGTGCTCAGAGCCTTTCTCCGCGGACGCCGCGAGGCGGAGGAGATCCTCCTCCGCGAAGCCGGAACGGGGGACAACATCCGTAACGGAAGGACGGCCCTTCGTCAGGGTCCCCGTCTTGTCGAAAACCACGGTCGTGAGCTTCTGGGCCTTCTCGAGGTACTCGCCGCCCTTGATCAGGAGGCCGTTCTCGGCACCCTTGCCCGTCCCGACCATGATCGCCGCAGGCGTCGCGATGCCCAGAGCGCACGGACACGCGATGATCAGGACCGCCACGAAGACGAAGAGGGATGCTGTGATCGCGGAGCGGAGTCCGTAGCCCTCGGCCACGGGCAGGAAGGCGGACCAGCCCAGGAAGTACCAGAAGAGGCCCGAAGCGAGGGCGACGAGGATGACGACGGGCACGAA
>CAYGBO010000015.1:11883-16284 GCA_964348145.1 uncultured Methanomassiliicoccales archaeon | reverse complement strand
GTTTAAGGTCGTGTCCGCGCCCACCCGGGTCGCCCGGACCCTCAGGAGGCCTGTCTTGTTGATCGTCGCACCGATGACCTCGTCGCCAACCTTCCTCTCCACGGGGATCGACTCCCCCGTGATCATGGACTCATCGACGGACGAGTACCCTTCCGCAATCGTTCCATCCACAGGCAGCCTCTCGCCCGGCTTCACGACCATGAGATCACCGACCTTGACCCGCTCGACGGGGATCTCCTCTTCCTTGCCGTCCCGGACCACCCGGGCGGTGCGGGGCGCGAGATCCATGAGCTTCCGAATCGCATCGCTCGCCCGACCCTTCGCGATCTCCTCGAAGTACTCGCCGAGCAGTATGAGGCCGATGATGATCACCGCGGTGTCATAGTACGTCGAGGGGTCCGGGACCGCGACGCCCAGGAAAGGGAGGAACGTGATTACGGTGCTGTAACCCCACGCTGCGGACGTGCCGATGGCGATGAGGACATCCATGTTCGCGCTCCGGTTGCGGATCGCGTCTCGAGTCCCACGGTAGAATCGCCAGCCCGCGACGAACTGGACGGGCGTCGCGAGGAGGAAAAATACGAGGTTCATGGGCTCCATCAGGTCCGTGAGGTACCATCCCAGCTCCATGCCGACGGCCACGGCGAACAGAGGGAAGCCGACGCCGAGGCTGTATGCGATGAACCGCTTGAGCCTCCTCATCTCCTTTTCAGGAGCCACGAAGGTCTCGAGGCAGGTCTCCGCGCAGAAGTAGTACTTGCGGCCGCGGATGATCGCGGTCAGATGGGACGTCGCCTCGTCGACATACATGCCGCACACGGGATCGGTTGCCATGGACTACCTCGGGGCATCGGGGGTCAAGAAGGGGTGAGCTTTCAGAGTTCTCCTTGACAAACGGAAAGTCCCCATGGGGCGCCTTTCACCGATACATCGCGCCCGTTTCCGGCTCCGGAGGGACGACAGGCTTCGCCTGCTGCTTCAGCCGTTGGAGGTGTCCTTCGAGGACCTTCGCCTGTTCTTTCAAAGGCGCCAAATCCACCTTGATTTCCGGCAGGAGCAAGTCCAGGGCCCGCGTCAGGGCGACCGCCGCGAGGGCGTCCGGAAGGTCGGGTCGGGCCTCCGCGAGGAGTGCAATCACATCGTACTGCTTCCACCGGCCCTCGTTCAGCAGGATTCCCGTCACCCCGGCGATCATCCCACTCTCGAGCTGCGGGATCTTGTGCCGCTCGAGCTCCTCCCTCGCCCGATCCGTGCTCCCGACGCCCCACACCCCCGGCGAATTTTCAGGCGAGGGCGACTGGACGTCCGGAAGGCCCTCGAGGGGCACAATCTGGCGGCACCCATGGGATTGGGCCCACTCAAGAAGGCAGTAGGCCACAGGACGGTGGGCACGAGCGGGGAGGGGTACTTCGCAAATGAAAATCGCGAGCTTCGCGTCCTGCAAGGCGTAGACGCGGGAGGGGAACTTCGGTTTCTTCGCGTAGATCATGGAGAGGGCGGGGAAGTCTTCCGACTCGAGGGCACACACTTGGTCGACCTTCATCTTCGTGATCAGATAGGTCGTGCTAATCGTGCTGACCATCCCGACGCTCGGAAAGGCGGCGACGACAGTCCCGCCCTTCAGATCCACATCCTTGAAGTTGCGAATCTGGACTTCCGCCATGGACCTCCCGCCTCCGTGAACCCCATGCGTGCGCCGACTAAGTAAGTTTGGGACGCCCTCCCAGCCGGCGGAGGAGGACTTCAGCATTCAATATTCGACACACTATATTTTTATAGACCAAGGGGCATGGCGCGGCCCGTGGTGAGCCGATGACCGCTCCGCCCCCTCCCCCGTCGTACGCCGGAACCGTTCCCATGCCGATTTCCGCGGAAACCGCCCTCTCGAAGCGGGGGCTGTTCGTCCTAAACGGCATTGCCCTCATTGGGCTCTACTTGGGATTCCTCATCCATCTGAGCGGGACGAGCGACTCGATCATCCTGGGTCTCGCGAAGTTCCTCGCCTTCTCGGGAGGGACCCTCGGGGCCCTCGCGAGCCTCGCGGGAGCTCTCGGGAGCAAACGCACGACGGACGTCCAGAACCTCGGATTGTTCCTCTGGGCGGGTCTCCTCCTCGTGGTGACGACCTTCCTGATCGGCATCATCTGAAGGCAGGTGCCGCGGCCCTCAGTCGAGGTCGCGAATCGCGGCCGCGAACTCCGGCGCGACGCTGACCTTCGTGTAGGGCGACGAAACGGTGTCCGTCGCGATGACTTCGTCGCATACCTGAAGGCTCTGAACGGCTGTGCCCACAAAGAGTCCGTGAACGCATAGGGCGGTGACGCGCCTGGCCCCCTGCTCCCGGAGTTCCTTCGCTGCCGCCGCAATCGTGCCGCCGGTCGATATCACGTCATCCACGATGGTTACCGCCTTCCCGCGGACGTCGAGCTTCCTGGGCGCGACCTTGACCGTGAAGGAGTCGATTCGCTCCTTCTCCATGTATTCACATGGCTTGCCGACCAAGGCGGCGGCCTCTTTCGCGTGGCGGATCGCGCCTTCATCCGGGGCGAGAATGAGATCCGTGTCCGAGGTCTTCAGATACCGGACGAGACACGGGATTGCGCTTACCTCGCGGGCGGGGATCGGAAACATGCGCAGAATGCGCGGGTGGTGGACGACCATCGTGAGCAGCTCATCCGCGCCGACAGCGACGTGTTTTGCGAGCGTCTTCGCGGAAATCGCCTCGCCCTCCAGGAACTCCTTGTCTTGCCGACCGTATCCGAAGTAAGGGATAACAGCGGTCAACCGTGCCGCGCCCGCGTCGCGAATCGCGTCCGCGAGGAGGAAGTACTCGATAATCATAGAGTCCGGGTGAGTCGTCTGCACGAGGACAACGTGCTCCCCGTCAAGGGACGCGAGCAAGCGAACGTATCGCTCTCCGTCAGGAAAACCGCCGGGGTGCCGTTCAAAGCTCACGTCAACGTGGCTCGCGCGAAGCTCGCGGGCGAGGGCCCGGGCAAGGAGGACGGACGCGGAGCCACCTACGACCTTCATAGGGTCACCCGGACCGCCGAAGCGCCCGACCGTATATGAAGTGTCCGGCGCCTCGCGCGAGCGATAATCGGCGGCGAGCGTTATTATAGCCAAGTCGAAGCTCGTTGATTCCAGGAGGGCCATGGGCATCGACACCTGGGCCTCGTTCGCGGAGCGACATCGACGCCTCCTGATCCTCGGGGCCTTGCTGACGACCTTCGCGGGAGGCGACCTGCTCCTCAATCGGCCGAAGGGATCGGAGCTGCAGTGGTTTGCGATCCCCTTCCTAGCGTCGGGTGCCGCCCTCTTCGCCTGGGCTGTGTGGCCCCGGGGGGTCGCTCCTGCCGCCGTCCGTCCCTCCCTTGCGCATCGCCTCCTCCACCGTCTCACGTGGCGGGGGCGACTCATCCCGTACTTCCCGATCATGGGTATCGGGATCGTCGCCGCGGATCTCGTGTACAATGCGACTGTGTCTGCGACGCCCGCCCTCCTCACGGAGGATACAATCGTCCTCCTTGGCGCCGCGAGCCTCATCGTCTATGGGTTCGTGCCGCCCCGATTCTCCCGGGAGCGGGACTTCGTGCTCGTGTTCTTCCTCGTCCTGAACGGACTCCTCGTGATACCGCTGCTCGCTGCCCGCGCCTACTACGAAGACTTCGAGCGCTCCGTCGACGTCTACTCGTGGGTAGCCCTCGCGCCCCAGACGAGCGCCCTGCTGTCGCTCCTTGGCGTCCCGAATACGGTCCACGCCGTGGCGGGCTCCACGGCACCTGGCCTCACATTCCGGCCCCAGAATCTGGGATTCCAGGTCACGGTCGTCATCACGACGGCATGCTCGGGGATCTACTCCTTCGGCATCTTTGCCGCCGCGTTCGTCTCCTTCGTCCTCACGGAGTACGAGAAGCCCACCGCGAGGGTGTGGGCCCTCCTGGGACTTGGGTTCCTCGCCTCCTACACGGCGAATGTCCTTCGAATGGTCGTCATCGTCCTCGTGGGATACTATACGGACACGGTGCAGACGGATCTCCAGAACATGCTCGTCGCCCATTCCTACGCGGGGTGGATCATCTTCCTCGGCTGGGTGGGGCTCTTCTGGGCGGTCCTCCTGAAGTTCCTCCCGGGGGTGCGCGCGCAGACACCGACTGCGGACACGCACGCCCGGCGTACATCCTCGCGCGGATGCGGCATCTGCCGAGGAGCTCTCACCCCCGCGATCCCGGCATCCCGTTGCCATTGCGGATCCTTCCACCACCGTGCGTGCTTGACAGGCGCCGGCCAATGCCCCACATGCGGACGCCCAGCCCTTGCGGACGCCGACGTTCTGCCCGGGAGCTCGTAGGTTAGAGGCCGAAGAGCTCAACGAGCTCGTGGCCAAGTCGGTCGACCTCA
>CAYGBO010000015.1:1353-11873 GCA_964348145.1 uncultured Methanomassiliicoccales archaeon | reverse complement strand
CTGGACGGCCATCGTGGCCATCGCGGTCACCGTGAGGACGTTCGCGCGGGTAGAGAAGGACGAAGAAACCGGAAGGCCGCTTCGATCCGCGACGGCGACGCCCCGGACGCCGTCCACTCGGTCGCGGAAGGCCGTGAGGAGTCCTTGCATCCTCTCGGCGGGACCCTGGGGGGATGATTCCTGAAGGGGGGCTTCGGCGCGCATCAGCACACTCCCAAGTCGATCCTCGGGCGTTTTCCGTGGATGGAAGCGTGCCATCCTCGGGCAAACTAAATATCTTGTTTCCCGGCGACTATCAAGCTACGGTCAAGCAAATCAGGCATGATTACCAGCGGGCAAAACTTCACGGAGTCTTGAGGCGGGGCCCAGACGACACCGAGTTCAGAGGAAGGGCGATCGGATCTCGGGACCGAAATCCCATGGTGCTTCGAGGGCCTCGCGAAGGCGGGAAGGTCTGATTTCGACGAGGGCCCGCAACAGCCGCGCCCGGGTGTGGCCCGCCCCAGGCTCCCCGAGTCCGGTGAAGGTCGGGACGGACGTGAGGAAGAACTTCGGGGGCATCTCGTATCCATAGAGGGATCGGTGGGCCTGCTCGATGACCGGATGGTACGGTGCCTTCGAACCGACGACCCATCCCGCGACGCCCATGCGGAACAGGCCAAGTTCGTAGGCGACGATGTCGGGCATGATCCGGTCTAGGTCGACGGCCCATCGAGCCTGGACCTCCTTCCGGCACGCAAGACATCGGGCCATGCATACGTCCCCCTCCCAACGGGCACGGTATCGCCGGAAGCACGTGGAGCAATGGACCCAGAACGAACTCATCGTCGTGTCCCCGGAGGCGTACGGAACTTCGTCCCTCGAGCGCTGTGCCTCGCTCACGGCGGCCTTCGCCGCTGTGATCGTGGATTCTTTCTCCGACAGAGAGCGGAGGACATCGGGCATCCATTCCACGATGCCGCTCATCGGGAGGACCGCGAGCCTACTCGGCGGCGCGCCAAACATCGCATCGAAGGTAAGGATCTGCACGCGCATGAGCCAGTCCCCGAACGACCGCGTCTGGCTGGCCGATTCAAAGAGGACCTCGAACTGGCTACGGAGGGCCTCCCGTAGCTCCGGGAAACGGGATTTCCGGTCTGCGTGGGTCACGTTGTTCAAGAGCCAATCCTCCGCCCGATTCTGAAGCTCCTCCAAGGATGACACCTTCGGAGGGGGAAGCCACCGGAACGGCACATGCCGAAACCGGCGTCCCGTCGGAACTGTCAACGGGTTCTTCACCTGATCCGCGTCGACGCCGCGGAGGGGAAGTCCCAGATACAGATTCTCCGGTCTCATCTCGGCGGAATAGTGATCGCCGACGAGGTACAGCGCGAGCCCCTTCGGCACGAGCTCCGCGAGCTGACGCGCCTTCAGGACGAGCCGCGCGATGCCAAGGTGAGGAAGCTGACCGTCGTGGGCCATCTCGATGAGGACCGTGTCGGGGTCATCGAGGAGGAATCGAAGGGATTCGATCCTTCCCCGGGCTTCGGGCAGGCGAAGGCGCCTCGCGTAGAGATCCTCGAGGCCCGCGACGACCCGATCCCGCCCATGGAACAGGCGACGGGGTCGTACGACGTTCTCAAGGTATTCCTGGCAAGCCTGTGCCTTCGCACGCTCACCGCCGAGCGCCGACTCACCAGAACATCTTGTAGACGACGAACCCTTCAGCGTAATCATACCCACTCTGGGCACCCCGGGTGCGCGCGAGGCTCCGGAAGCTCTCCTCGTCGAAGTAGGCTCGGCGCTTGAACTGGCTCCTGTAATGGGACAACGCGGCGATCTTGCGGTCCAAGGTGGCCGAAATGTCGATGAAGAGGCTTGGCGTGAAGGAGTGGCTCCCGTAGCGGATGATCTCGTACTGGAGGATCGTCTCGCGACGTCGGAACGTCCGGGCGGCGGCCCGGGCGACGGTCTCGTGGTCCTGGTGCGGGTCCTCGAGGAAGGGAATGAAGACAAGGTCGGGCTCGACCATTGCCTGAAGCTTCTCCATCTCGTGCATCATGTCGTGCCGGTGTTCGGGGAGTTCCCGGTTCGGGAAGTCGAACAGGAGGGGTCTCTTAACCCCAACTTCCCGCGCCGCGAGCTCGAATTCCCGGGCCCGTAGCGTGGGCTCGTCAGGAGTTTCGTCGCTGCATCGTGAGAAGATGGCTGCATGGAGCTGGCACCCGGATTCGTTCAGCTTCACGAGGGATCCGCCGCAGCCCAATTCAATGTCGTCCGGATGGGCCCCGAGGGCGAGAACCTTTCGTGGAGTGACGACGAAGCCGGCGGACATGGCGGCGGTCGCGTCCCCTTGGAGAGTATAAAGTTCTACGCGAGTCGTTTTCAAGAGCGATAACAATGACGAAAGGGCCATGACGGCACGAGGGGTCGTCACCCCGCCGTGAGCTTTCACTCCGACGAGTCACCGATCGACCCAGGCGAACGCCTGGCCCTGGAGGGGGAAGATCCGTCGGTCGTGGAAGCGGCCCCGACACCGACGCCAACGCCCATGCAGCGCCGGGCGACGCGAATCGCGCGTGGTGGTGCTGCCGTTTTCGCCACATCGATCCTGCTCAAAGGCACGTCGATGATCGCGTCGATCCTCATCGCGCGCCATCTCGGCCCCTATCAGCTCGGACAGTGGGCGCTCGTGACCTATGTCGCAGGCTTCATGTGGATCCTGATCGAGCTCGGGACGGGCACGGCCGCCGTCCGTGTCATTTCCGCTGCAAGGGCAAAGGATCCGGAGCGAGCGGTCCGGATCACGAAGAACTACGTGTTCATCGAGATCCTCTTTTCCCTCCCCGTCCTCGGGCTCTTCCTCGCGATGGCCCCATGGCTCTCGGAGGGCCTGTACCGGGATCCCGTCCTCCTGCCTCTGTTCTGGCTGTCGATCGGCACGATGTTCGTGTCCACGTTCACGACCTGCTACGGGGCAATCCTGCAGGGATATGAGCGGATCGGACTCCTGGCCAGACTCACCCTGGTTTTCGGCCTCACCCACTCCATCCTCCTGGTCGTCTTCGTGCTCCTTTGGGGGCTCGTGGGCGGCTTCACCGCGAGCCTTCTAGCCGCCCTCGTCCAGCTCGGGATATACATGTACTTCAGCCGTTCCCCGAACCCCCTCCAGTGGCGCGGGTGGCGACCCGATCGTGCAATCCTTCGGGAACTCCTCGTATTCTCCCTTCCGGCCTTCGCGACGATGTTTTTCCTCGTGACCTTCAACTGGATTGGTGCGACCCTCGTGACGGCACAGAGCGGCGTGGAGGGGCTGGGGCACTACACGGTCGCGCAGCGGGTCGCGTTCCTTGTCCTCTACATCCCGAACGCCGTCGTCGTGCCCTTCTTCCCCATGGCCTCGAATCTGTACCAGAAGAATCCGTCGGAGTTCACGCGGACGTTCAATCACGCGCTCCGCTACGTGCTGATCTTCGTTTTTCCCGTCGTCATGCTCGTCTCGACCCTCGCCCGCCCGATGATCTCCGTTGTGTCCACGGATGCGTACTCCTAGGCGGCGACCCTCCTTCCGATCACGGCCGGAGCCGCCTTCCTGGCGGCCTTCCTGTCTCCGGGAAACCTCGCCTACTACGTGACGGGCGCAATGCGCCGACATGCCATGCTCTCGACGATCGTCTTCGGCGTCGCGGTCGTCGCCCTTCTCGTCCTCGTGCCCGACTTGGGCGTCCTCGGATTCGCATGGGCGATCCTGATCTACTATGGCACGTCCACGGTCCTCTCGCCGTGGATGCTAGGGCGGTATTTCACGGACCGACGGTATCGTCTTCTCTCCTTCGTCGCCCTCGCCCTGAGCGGCGCAACCCTCGCCAGCGGCCTCCTTCTTCAGCGACTCGACGTGATGACGTCGAGCCTCGCGGCGTCGGGGCTCATCGGGGGATCCATCGTCGTCACGTACCTCAAGGTCATGACGAAGAGGGATCGAGCATTCCTGCGCTCCCTGATCCGACGCTCGAGGGAATCGGTGAGGGGCCAGGAGTAGACCGGTCTATAGAAGGTCCCGTGGATAGGCGCTCGAAGGCCGCGGAGGGCGGAGGAACCCGAGGGCGAAGGAGCCCAGCCGCACCGTTGCGTACGGGATCACGTGGAGCTGTCCTAGGATGTCGCGGAGGGCCTGCCTGCGCTGGCGTGCCATCCCCGCGAGGACCGCGCCTCCTCCCGCGAGGGAGGCGATGGACACGAGGGGCTGAGCCGTCAGGATCCCGACGAGGGCCGTGCCAAGCCACGCGGCGAGCAAAAGTCCCATCTCAAGCTGAAGGAGATGACGCAGGTGAAAGTAGCGTCGGAAATAGACCCGCTGGATCGTCTCCTCTCCCGAGGCGTTCCGAGCCGCCTGCCCCTCCCCGAAGCTCCAGTGGGCGACGGACCGGAGGTACTCCGCGAGCCGGAGATCCTCCCCCGGGGCCCAGTGGTGGACGCCCATGACCGCCTTCGTCCTCAGGAGTCTCCCACCCAGCGCCCGCACACGGATCGCGAGATCCCGATCCTCGGCGCCTTTCAGGAAGGGCTGCACGCCTCCGACCCGCGCAATCCAGTTCCGGCGATAGAGCCCCACGGCGATCGCATCCGTCTCCGCCACGTCCCCGTGGGGGACACCACGGTCGAGGAGGCTCTGTAGGTATCGGGAGATGCCGCTCCGGCCTTGAAGGGACTCGCGGTCTACACCGCAGACACCGGCGACGGACGGGTCCGTCAGGGAACGCAGCCCGAGGGAAAGCCATTCGGGCTCGAGGACGTAGTCTCCGTCCACGAAAAGGACGAGGTCGGAGCGGGTGTGCATGAGGCCCACGAATCGGCCTGCGCCCGCGGAAAGGGGCCAGTGGGCTGGGATCGCGAGGATGCGCACGGGGAGACGCGCGGCGACCTCTCGGGTCCCGTCCGTGGATGCGGAGTCCACGAGGACAACCTCCGATCTCGACAAGAGGCCTGCTCGGGTGGCCCGCTCGACAGACTCGAGACACGCCGTCAGGCACTGCTCGATCGTGCGCACCTCGTTGCGCGCGATGACGATCACCGCGAGGGACGAAAGGTTCATCCTCCTAACACCCGGTCGTACACGCCATCCAGGTTCTGCATGGAAACCTGCCAGGACGCCCGCTCCTCCACGATTCGAGGATTCTCATCGAAGGCTCGGGCCCTCAAGACGTCATCGTTCAGTGCGCGGTCTAAGGCCTCGGAGAGCCTCCCGACGTCCCGGGGCGGGAACAGGAGTCCGTTCTCCCCGTCTCGGACCCAGGAGCGATTCGCCTCGATGTCCGTGACCACGGGGAGTAGGCCCGTGGCCATGGCCTCGAGAAGGGAGGTCGAGGTGCCGTCCGAAAGGGAGGGGGAGACGAAGACGGCGGCCTCTCGGAGTGCATCCGCGAGGCGCGCCGGGGGAACGCGACCTGGGAACTCGACGCGGGCGGCAACACCGTCCCGATCCGCCCGTCGTAGGAGGGCATCCCGGAGGGACCCGTCCCCGTAGAGGCGCACGCGGGACCGAGACCGTTTTGCCGCGAGGCGGGCGAAGGCTGCGAGGAGGGTTGGGACATCGTACACAGGCTCGAAATTGCGCGTAGACACGATGACGCCGTCCCGCGGGGGCCCTGCTGGCGGGTGAAACAAGGCCGAGTCCACGCCCCACGGGAAGGTGGAAATCCGTCCCTCGGAGATGCCGAGGTCCACCATGCGGCGGGTCACATGGTCAGCGACCGAGGTGAAGACGTCGACCCATCGGGGTAGGACCCGCAGGAGCATCCGGGCATGGGTGGCCTTGGGGTCGATGAGCACGTCGGACCCCATCGCAGTGGCCACCCGCCCCCGCGCAGGACAGGCCGCGAGGTAGAGGCCGGCCGTGGACAGGTAGTGGCCGTGTACGACATCGGGTCCGAAGGAACGGGCGATGCGTAGGACTCGTCCGATCCCTTGCCAATGATGCGCGTAGGGCAGACGGCGAACGAAGTCCCCCCGGGGCACGACGACCCGGGGTCCGCGACCCACGAAGTCGTGGAAGGTGACGACCCGAACGTCGTGCCCAGCGGCAAGCTGATGGGAGACGATCCGGTCCACGTGCACCGTGAAGGCTTCCACGAGATGCAGGATCCTCATGCCTCACCTCCGGCCGCGAGCTCGAGGACGGAGGCGACCCGAGACGCCACGGATTGCCACGACCGCTCGTGTTCCGCGAAGACGCGCCCCCGTTCTCCCATGTCCCTGCGGGCCGCAGGATCGTCGATGAGGCCGCCAACGGCGACTCCAAGAGCTCCTGCGTCGTCCGGCGGGACGAGACGGCCGACGCCGAGGGAATCAACGATTTCCAGCCCGGGGACGGCCGAGGCGACGACGGGGCGGGCGCACGCGAGGTATTCGAAGAGCTTGAGGGGGGAGATATCTCCGGACCGCTGCTTCGCCGGCAGCAGGCATACGTCGGAGCTCCCAATGAAATACGGGACCTGATCGTACGGAACCTCCCTCAAGAAGCGAACCGAGGAGTCAGGAAAGAAGGCCTGGGCTTGGGACTCGAGCCGAGATCGCTCCTGGCCGTCTCCCGCGAGGACAAGCTCCGCGTCGGGATGATGGCCCCGGACGGCGGCGTGACCCTTGAGGACGATATCGAAGTCCCACCACGGCACGAAGTTACCGACGAACACAATGCGGGGACGCTCGGGCGTCAGTCCTGTGTGCCGGCAGGCCTCGTCCTTCGGGATCGGACGGAAGCGTCCCGTGTTGACGCCGTTTCCGATGACGTGAATCCGGGCCGCGTCGACGTGATGCGTGTTCACCAAATCGGCGGCAATCGAGTGGCTCACCGCGACGAAACGGTCGATCTTTCGGAGCATAGCCGCCCGGGCCCATCTCTTCGCGGAGAGAATCGGTCCGGAGCCCGGCCGCCGTCCCTGGAACGCCAGCTCGTCCCGGAGCACTCCGTTGAGTTCCATCACAGTCGGCAGGGATCGCTGAAGGCGAACCGCGAAGGAAATCTTGGGAGTCGAACGCCTCTCGTACACGACATCGGGGGGGAACTCGCGGAGGACCGCGCGAACGGCAGACAGAACCCTCCAGTCCGAACCGGAGGCGGCGTGCACGGCAACCCCGGGCGGGGCCAAGGCCGATGCGGCTCCTCCGGATCCGACCAGGAGGGCGACCTCGTGGCCTAGCTTTGCCAGAGCGGATGCGAGCTCGACCGCGTGGATGGTGTCCCCCCGTTGCTTCGACAGATCGACATCCAACGCGAGGAACAGAATGCGCATCGCGGCTCCTCCACGGAGACCAAGGGATATTTAATCCTTCCAAGCTCGTTGTTGCACGCGCGAACCGTTAAGTAAGCAGGTCAGATTCGATTGCCGTGCGTATCGCCCTGTGCGCTCCCTACGATCGCGGCCGTGTTTCGGGTGTCTCGATCTTTCTCCGTAACCTCGAGGGAGTCCTCTCCGAGGCGCGCCATTCCGTACGCGTCCTCACCCCGGATCGATGGGGCTCCGTGGCTCGTCTGCCCCGCGGGATGCAGAGCCTCGCCCTTGCTATGTGGACCTTGGCCTCCATCGCGCGGGCGGATGAACCGTGGGATGCCGTCCACGCTAACCAACCCCATCTCCAGTCCGTCGCGGCCCTCGTGGGGGCCCGTATCGCAGGATCTCGATGCATCGTCACCTACCACTCGGAGCTCCCTCCCGCCCGGTCATGGATCGCATCCAAGGCACAGCGCCTGTCCCATCGCCTCTTGTCGCGCAGTGCGGATGCGATGACCTTCGTGTCGCGGTCCGTGCGCGAGGAACTCGGGGAGCCCCATGACGAGGTGATTCCCATCGGCGTGGAGCGGTCTTTCCTGGACGCTCCGGGCGGCCGGCGCGCGCCGGGACGGGACGACAGCTTCACGTTCGTCTTTGTGGGACGTCAGACCGAGTCGAAGGGATTCTTCGACCTTCTCGCGGCCGCGAGGGATCTCCGGACCGGACCCCACGGGAGCAGTTTCCGGATCGTGCTCGTCGGGGATGCCCCGCCTGAGGAGGCGGGGAGGCGGCACCGGGAGCTCGAGAGCCTCCGCAAGCTCGTCGACGATCGCGGGGCGATTTCGAATCGGGGCGAACTCATGGAGATCCTGTCGGCCTCGGACGCCATCGTGTTGCCGTCCTACCGAGAGGGGATCCCCCTCGTGCTCTTGGAGGCGATGGCCGTGGGATGCGTCCCCATCGCGTCAGGCGTCGGGGGAATACCGGAGGTCGTCACTGCCGGCGACTCGGGCCTCCTCGTGCCGCCGGGTCGCCGCGAGGCCCTTCGAGAGGCGATGACGTGGGCCATGGACCACCGGGGAGATTGGAGTCGGATGGGTGACCGCGCTCGGGACGCGGTGCGGGAGCATTTCGCCTTTGATCCTCGCTCTGTACCAGGGGACGGCCCGGAAAGGCTGAGTCGGCCTACCGTCCTGGCCCGTCCCGACACAGGGCCACATACATTCGGGAGTGGAACTCAGCGAGCTTCTCCGCCGTGGCGTGGTCGTCCACCCAACGCCGCGCCTCTTCACCGAGGCGAAGCCGAGTCTCCCTGTCTTCGGAGAGGCGGACGAGATGGCGGGCCAGGTGGGTCGTGTCCTCGGGCGGGAAGAGAAGCCCCGTCTGACCGTCCCGCACCCGGTCCGAGAGGCCCCCCACGGCGGCCGCGATCACGGGAAGACCTCGGGCCATCGCTTCGACGGTGACCATGGGCGCCGGCTCCTCCCATCGCGAGGGCACGACGAGGATGTCGGAGGCGCGGTAGAGGTCCTCGAGGTCTCGATCAGGTACGAGGCCAAGGATCCGCACGCGGCCCTCCACGCTCCGCTCCCGGATGAGTCGCTCCAAGCGGGCCGCGTACTCGAGCCCGGAGGGTCCGGGGGCGAGAGGGCCGGTGACGGCGAGGAGGGCCGAAGGAACGCGCGGGCTCGCTTCCGCAAGGGCTTCGATGAGGAGGTCGACCCCCTTCTCGGGCACGACCCGGCCCACGTAGAGGGCCAGGAAGGCGTCCGGGGGAATCCCCCAACGCCTCCGAGCGTGAACTCGAACGGAGTGATCTCCGCCGCTCCCTTCGGGAGGCTGCACGCCGCCGGGCACGATGGCCACACGCCCGTTGCGGATCGCGTTCGTCCGTTCGTAGAGCTCTCGAGTCGCTTCCGAGACGTAGAGCAACGCGTCGAGACGGTGGGCGAGCAGGCTCAGGATGCGAGACCGATGGTGGAGAGGGGAATGGAACGTGTGCACGCCGATCGCGCCGAGCCATCGCGCGAAGTAGGCGGCCGCGAGGCAGAAACTGGCGCCATGAGAGTGCACGATCACGGGACGACGGAGGAGACGCCATCCCGCGACGCGGAGGACGCAGGCCAGGGCGAAGGCCACGTGGCCAAGCTTTCGAAGGGGGCTTCGGCCTCGAGCGGCCTCTCGCCGCACGAGGGAGGCGGGATACGACATGACGGTTGTGCGAAAGCCTTGCCGTGTGAGTTCCTGCTCGAGGCCCGCGAGGTACCTCGAGATACCGCCCGTGATGGGCAGGGCCACGTTCGCGACGAGGAGGATCCTTGGCCGCGGGACGAGATCCCCCCAAGATCCGGGGGACCACCAGTGAGGATTCGGTTCGACCGTCGGCCTTGAAGCTTGCTCGCGGCCCGGCCACGGCAGACGCCCCCTCCGCCTCCTGGCGACCGAAGGGGCGTTCACCCCGCCCTCCTCCCTCGCGTAGAGCCCGAGGAACTGGCGCGCGACGAGAGGCCAGGTGAGTCCCCGCACCACGGATTGCTTCGCGGCCTGCCCCAGCCGTTCTCGAAGGGCCGGATCCTCGAGGAGACGATCGATGGCTCGAGCGATCTCCAGAGGACCTCCTTCCACGAACACGCCCTCCTTCCCATCCTTGAGGAACTCGGCAAGGCCACCCGCAGGCGAGGCTAGGATCGGCTTGCCGCGGGCCATGGCGTCCAGGACGGCCTGGGGGATTTCATCCTCGTAGGAAATGTGGCACACGAGATCCGCCGAACCCAGGGTGGCCGATGCATCGTTCTGGGCGACGAAATGGACGCGTCCCTCAAGGCCCAGATTGCGCGCGAGTTCCTCCAGGATAGCTCGATACCCACCCTCTCCGACGATTGCGAGGCGCAGATCCGGCGATCGGCAGCGAGGGATCGATCGAATGAGGTCCATGATCCCCTCGACCCTGCGAGGGGCGGAGAGCGAGGAAACCATGACGACGACTTGGGTTGAGGGCCCAGCCCTGCGGATTTCGCGGAACGAGTCCGCGGGTTCCGTTTCCACCGTGGGTACGTCGGCTCCGGGCGGTGTGACTGCGACATCCGTTCGGAGGCTCATTAGGCGCACCTCGCGGGCAAGGAGATCCCGCGACGTCGCGGTCACAACGTCGCAGCGGTTCATGAGGACTCTAACCAGCTTCCTGGGCACCCCCCGGACCCGCGTTGCGAGGTGGGACGTGAACAGGACCTTCACGTCGGGCCGAAGCATCTTGATCCAAAGGGCGGGCACGAC
>CAYGBO010000015.1:0-1343 GCA_964348145.1 uncultured Methanomassiliicoccales archaeon | reverse complement strand
AAGTCCCACGCCCCATGAACATGGAGCACGTCGGGCTTGGATTCCTTGAGTATCCGGACGAGCTCTATCCAACGCAGAGGGAGGTGGGCGGGGACGAGGTCGACTCCTTCCTCCCGTGGACCGGTGACCGAGGCGATTCGCACCTCGTGTCCTTCGGCCACGAGCTGGCGTCGGAGGGATCGGACGTAGGAGCCGACGCCCTCCGACGAGGTGTTCCAGGAAGGAATGAGATACTGGATCTTCATCGTGGCAGCCTCCTACGTCGCCCTCGGGGCGTCGACGAACCACAAGGTCTCGACGTCGTTGTCATAGAGCTTGTAGGCCCCCTCGTGGACCGTCGCTGCAAACATGGATGGATACGTGTTCCCGTACGCGAAGAAACGGGATTCGAGATGTTCGTTCTCGACATAGAACATGGGATCGTACCGACTCATCGCCGCCCCCTGGCTGTCGAAGGACGACTGCATGATCTGGACCCAATCGGCCTGGGCTTGAATCGTCGATGCGATCCATGGCGAATCGCTCTCGAGGGTCAGGTCCTGGAGGGGCACGCGGACCGTGTTCTCGAGGACGTCAGAAGCCGTGAAGAACCCATACGCAAGCAGCTCGGGGCTCTGAAAGGTCGTCCCGGCTCCTCCCACGGGGATGTAGGCACACTGGCAGATCGAGGCGACCCGAATGCCCACGAGCCCGTCGTTTGAGACGAGGTTCTCCCCGCGCGCGTAGTGCCCCGCGTACAGGGAGGTCGAGTACATCGTGTTCGGGAGCCAGGTCGTGTGCTCCACCTCGTAGTTCAGCACGGTCGCGGAGAAGACGAGGATGACAGCGAAAAGGCCCACGACGAGGGTCTTGCGGATCCGAGGGCGACGCATCCTCGTGACTGCCGTGATGGCGAGGGCGCCAAAGAGGGCGATGAAGGGCAGGATGTAGAACCCCGTGTACTGCCGGAGAAACAAGGTGGGCGTGAGGCCGAGGAAGGAGAGGACGAGGAAGGGCTCCCGGAGGGTCTTGTTCTTCGCCCGGACGAGGACGACGGCCCCGGCCACGGCGAGGATCAGGCTGAGGCCAACACTGCGGGCCAAGCTCACGCTGAAATTCAGAAGTTGGACGTCCATGGTCGTGCCGGAGGAACGAGGCCACGAAGGCGACCATGACGACCGCCAGGAGGGCGGCGAGACGGTGCGTGGCTGCAAGGAGCAGGAAGATCAGGAGCACGAGGACGATGTTCAGGAATTTCGGCTCCCGGTGAGTGCGCAGGACGATCCAGATAAACATGGGAAGGAGGACCATGAAGAGGCTCCGCGTGGAAGCCGACCAAAGGGTGAAGGCAAGGAACCTTGGCG
>CAYGBO010000014.1:41484-41746 GCA_964348145.1 uncultured Methanomassiliicoccales archaeon | reverse complement strand
GTTGGACGATCCCAACTTCGATAGCGACTTCGCGGAATCCGCGGAGCAGCGACTCCGCGACTGGCTTGCTTTCGCGACCCGCAAGCTCCGGACGCGGGCGGATCGACGCGGAATCGACGCTTGGTTCCTCTCCGTGATGAACCGCGCGATTCGTTCGACACGGGAGGCCATGGAGTCCATGAGCTACAAGACGGCCCTTCGGCACGGCTACTTCGACTTGCAGAGCGCGTGGAGCTGGTACTCAAGGCGCACGCAGAATCGA
>CAYGBO010000014.1:39685-41474 GCA_964348145.1 uncultured Methanomassiliicoccales archaeon | reverse complement strand
CGCGATTCCCCTCCGGCTCCCAGAACTCCATGGGGAAGTCCTCGGGCGCTTCATTGACGTTCAGACGCGCCTCCTGGCTCCCTTCGTGCCCCACGTCTGCGAGGAGATCTGGTCGAGGATGGGCCGGGACGGTTTCGTGTCCCACGCAGCTTATCCCGAGGCGATTCAGGAGGAAATCGATCCGGCCGCGGAGGCCGGGGAGGATCTCCTTCGCGCCACCCTTTCCGACGTCCGCGAGATCCTCAAGGTCACGGGACTGAAGCCGAAGCGCATCGCTCTGTACACGAGGCCCTCGTGGAAGGCCCGGGTGTACGAAATCGCCGTGCGCCTTGCCGCGGAGGGCTCGGTTTCGATGGGCGTCCTCATGGGCAAAGCCCTGAAAGAGCCGGCCATGCGGGAGCGGTCGAAGGAGGTGTCGGCGTACGCGAAGCAGGTCGTCGAGGATCTCCGGCATGCGAAGCCCTCGGAGTTCAGGGCCCGTGCCGGCGTCGATGAGTTCGCACATTTCTCCGAGAACCTATCCTTTCTCCGTCAGGAGCTCGGGGCCCCCGTTGATGCCTTCGAGGCCGACGATCCCGCGCGCTGGGACCCGGCGAGGAAGGCGGACCGGGCGATTCCCGGGCGGCCCGCAATCTACGTGGAGTGAGCTCCGTTGCGCATCGCCAGGCCGAGGGAGCCCGAGGCAAACTTCCGGAGAAAGCGAGCGCCTCCGCCTCAGGCCACGAAGCTGCTTCGGGCGTCCCTCGCTGCGGCTCTCATTTTCGTCGCCCTCCTCGCGGTCGTCTTCGTCCCACGATTTCTCGAGTACAGCAACCCCTGCCAGTCAACGATCCTCACGCTTTCCAGGGCGGGGTCCCGCATTGCCCTGACGGACGCGACTGCCGTCCTCGAAGTCAATGCCTTTTTCTCGTCCCTCACGAGGGACAACCTCGTCGTCGGAACCCTGGGCCCGGGCCTCTCGAATGGAAATCTAACCCTCGACTTCGTCGATTGGGACAACGACACGAGGCTGGGACCTGGCGACTACTTCTCCTGGCAAGGCGCCACAGGAGGCGAGTATCGGTTTGAGGTTTTCCTGGTGTGCGACGGCCGGCGCGTCGGTCTTCTCACATGGACCGTCGTCCCGGAGTGATCGAATTCCTTGGACTGCGGTCGGACGACGGACGGATCGCGGCCGTTCCGATTGGCCAGCATCTGGGCACGCGTCGGAAGCCGGAAGGTTGGCGCGTCGCTCGAATCGGAACCTTTAACTAAGCCCCTCTCCTACGTCGCGCGGCGGGCCTGTAGCTTAGCCAGGTAGAGCGATCGGCTCTTATCGGCACGCCTGTCGGACGTCCCGGGAGGGACCGATAGGTCAAGGGTTCGAACGGGCCGTGGGCCCTCCGCGGCCCCGAGATTCCCTTCAGGCCCGTCCCGGCTCCCCGCCCGCGAAGCTTCATGCCTGACCGTGCGTTCGCCATGGGTTCGGGATGGCCCGGAACCTCTACTTCGTCGGCACGGCCGGTTCGGGCAAGTCCACGATGGTTTATGCCTTCCAGATGTGGCTGAACAACCAGGGGCTGGACTGCGTCGCAATGAACCTCGATCCAGGTGCAGAGGACCTTCGCTACTCGCCCGATATCGACGCGCGGGACTGGATACGGATCTCTGAAATCATGGAGGAGCAAGGGCTTGGGCCGAACGGAGCGCAGGTGGCCGCCGCGGATCTCCTCGCGCTCCACGCGCGGGAACTCGCTGACGTCCTCGAGGAATTCGAGACGACCTATATCCTCATCGACACGCCGGGACA
>CAYGBO010000014.1:30910-39675 GCA_964348145.1 uncultured Methanomassiliicoccales archaeon | reverse complement strand
GGACAGATCGAGCTGTTCACGTTCCGAGAATCGGGCCCCGCGCTCATTGATGCCTTCGGTCGACAGGACTCCGCCCTCGTGTATCTGAATGATCCCCTTCTGGTCCGATTTCCCTCGGGATACGTCTCGGCGGTCCTCCTTGGCGCCACGGTTCAGTTCCGACACAATCTACCCTTCGTGAACGTGCTCTCCAAGGCGGATCTCCTGGACGAGCGTGCCCTGGAGCAGCTCGTGAAGTGGTCTCTCGATCCCTTGATCCTTTACGAGAGCCTCTTCAGCGAAGAGACGACATCAAAGACGATCCTCGACGCGGAGTTTCTCAAGGGGATGGAGGCGGTCGGGGTCTACCGCCGCATCCACCCAGTGTCGTCGGAACTCATGTTCGGCTTCGAGGATGTGTACGCCCAGGTGCAGAACGTTTTCGAGGGCGGCGAGGATCTATCGAAAGACTGAGAGGGACCCTCCTCCAAGTCGGGATGGCGGGACGCGGAGACGAGTTCAGGGGATATCCTTCAAGGCCTCCGGGTCGCGGGCTTGGATTGCTGCCAGCACGGACTCGACATCCAACTTTGAGAGATTGGCCTGCGCGATCGCGCGCAGGATCGTACCTATCGTGCGATCGTCCACTCGAAGCAGTCGCTCCTTGATGAGGTAGTGATGCACGAGGTCTTCCTCCAGCTTAGCCCGCCACCGCGTTTCGTAAGGCTTGAGGGAGTTCAGCGCACCATCCGCCTCGCGGACGGCGCGCGCCGCCACCTGTCCCGCGAGCATGCCCGACAGGCAGCCGTTCCGGATGCCGCTCCCTGGGAGGGGGTCGGTCAGCCGGGCCGCATCTCCTACGAGTAGGATACCGGGAGCCACCGTGCGTTCCAGGGGCATGGAGACGCTGACCGTACCTGCGGCTTCCTCAATGAGTTGCCCCTTCGCCAGTTCAGGGACGCGCGCGATGTGGCCGTCTAGGAACTGCTTAGCCTCGCCTTTGTCGCGCACTTTCGAGAGATTCACGCAGATACCGACATTCGCGATATCGGCCCCTTTCCAGATGGTCCACGCGTATCCTCCGGGGGCGCAACTACCCAGGTAGAAGTCGTTGCGTCGTGCATCGCCCTCGACTCCCACCATCCGATACTGAAGGGATGCGTCCATGTCCCGGGGCCGAAGGCGCGTCTCGAGACCCGCCCAACGTCCGACCTGGCTCCGAAAGCCGTCCGCACCGATGACGACTTTCGCCGAAACGTCAAAGGTGTTCCCGAGATGCTCGCATCGAGCCCCCACGACTCGACGGCCCTCGTGCAGGAGGCCCACAGCGGTCGTCTTGATCATGATCTCCGCACCCGCTCTCGCCGCTTCCGTAGCGAGATGACGGTCGAAACGGTCCCGGTCGATGACGTAGCCCGTCTCGCTTCCCATGAGCCGCTCTCCGACGACGAGAAAGGTCCCGTCCGGTGCGATGATCCGCGCACCTTGGACTTCGTTGGCTATGAAAGTCCGGTTCGGGGAGATGCCGATCTCATCCAGCGAGCCCTTCGACATCCCCTCCCCGCATCGAACGGGAGACCCGATCTCAGTCCGTTTCTCGATGAGTAGGGTCCGGGCCCCGTCCCGCGCCGCGTGCTTCGCCGCGGTCGATCCCGACGGACCTGCACCGATCACGAGGACGTCCACATTGAGATTCATCGGTTGTGATTCGGATTCCTCTCCGGTTCATGAGACTTTGGGGTGTCATCCCACGCCGAGCGGGCTTTGCGCGAGGTCCCGCGGTCCCGAATTCGGGCCTCGCCTCCCCTTCGGATCCCGGATCGCCGGCCCGAGCCTCCTCAGCCGCCCACCCATCCCCGGTACGCAGTCGCCCGGGTCGAGTGCAGGAGTGCGAGGCCTCCCTTGGCCGTGGGTCCTACGTATTCTACTTACATGCAATTATTGTCCTTGGATGGGCCTACGTGGAACGCGGGCGTGGGCAGGATGGAGCCGAAGGAGGAGTCCTCCCTGGTCGCCGCGGCGAGCCGTCTCGCATGCGCGAATTGCGGAGCGTCTTGTGACCCGATCGAGGAGTACAGCCTGGATATCGCGGGCAGCGAGGTCGTGTTCTCCGCGCACCGTTGTCCAAAGTGCCAAAACGAATACATGCACGCACCGGAGATTCTCCGCCCAGACACGGAGCTTGTCAGCTTCCTCCCGCCCCGCGTCTCCGCACTCGGATCGTTCCGACGCGTCGTGAGTCTCGCGAGCCGGGATGCCGACTTCCGGTACCACGTCGGAGACAAGGTCGCGGGGACGCTCCTGTGGCATCTCCTGAATCGGGACCTGGCCGACGCGGTCTTCCTGGCCCATCAGAGCCTGCAAGAGACCGCCGTCATGGCGTTTTCGAAGGAGGATCTGTTCGATGCATCGCAGATCCGGATGGGTGGAGGGCGCGCGATCGTCACGGGAGGCGGCCTGCGGACGAATCTCCTCACCCTGACTCAGCTGATGGAGTTTGCCCGGTCCGATCGGGGGCAGCATCCGAGGATTGCGGTCATGGGGCGTCCCTGTCAGATATACACGATGCGGAAGCTTCTCTGGGACCGGTTCGTGCCAGGCTACGAGCTGGCCTTTGCGCTCGGGACCTTCTGCTATGGGAACTTCGCGCCCCTCGGGCTTGGCATGCAGCGGCTCCGCGGGCTCCTGGGGTTCGATCCGGGGGAAATCCGCAAGGTTCGGTTCCTCGGGGAGGCCCTCGAGTTCACATCCGTGCAGCGTAGGTCAGGGGGACGTAGCCGGCCTGGTGAACCCCAACTGCTTCCAGTGCTTCGACTTCGCCGTGAACTTCAGCGACGTCAGCGTGGGTCGCGTGGGCGGCGAGGAGCTCTTCGAGGCAGCGGTCATCCGGACGGAACTCGGAGAATCTGCGGTCGATCGGGCCATCAAGGATGGATTCTTGATGCCCTCCACGACACTGTATGCGGAGACGGATGTTGCCGAGGAGGAGCGCCGCACTCTGTCCTTCCTGAACGCGATGGTCGACATCAAGAAGGAATTGACCCGCCGGCTGCGGTGAGATTCGACAGCTCTCTTGTCGGATCCTGGGCGCGGATCAAATCAACCGCGAAGGGAGGTCTCGAGCGGCCGAGACGGGAAGCATAGAACGGTCCACGCGCCCACGGTCGCGGGCCACCACAACCCTTATGCCGTCCTCACCTTTCGGTCGCACGAGGTGGCGCGGCTGTTCTTTGATCCCGACGCCGAAGGGATGCGCCCTCGGCCCCTCCAACTCCTCCAGCTTCGCCGACTGAAGAAGATCGTACGGTATGCGTACGAGCGCGTCCCGATGTATCGTCGGAAGCTCAAGGAGGCGAAGGTGTCACCGGACGCGATTCGCACCCTCGAGGATCTCTCTCGAATTCCGTATACGGTCAAGGATCACCTGCGGGAATCGTACCCCTACGGGCTCCTCGCCGTTTCCATGAAAGAGGTACGCGAGTTCCACGCCTCTTCGGGAACGACGGGCAAGCCGACGGTGGTCGGGTATAGCGAACAAGACCTGAAGACATGGAGCAACCTCATGGCTCGATGTTATGCCGCGGCGGGTGCGAGGCCCGAGGATCTCGTCCAGAATTCGTACGGTTACGGCCTCTTCACGGGAGGCCTCGGGTTCCACTACGGGGCCCAGGCCTTCGGGATCGGCGTATGGCCCATCTCCGGAGGTAACACGAAGCGCCAGCTTCTTTTCATGAAGGACATGGCACCGACGATCCTCGCCTGCACGCCGTCCTACGCAATGTATCTCGCCGAGGAAGCACGGCGGAACGGCTACACGCCTGAGACGGACTTCAAGCTACGGCTCGGCATGTTCGGAGCGGAGCCCTGGTCCGAGGAGGCCCGCCGGAAGGTCCAGGACGGGCTGAACATCCGGGCGAACGACTGCTATGGACTCAGTGAGCTCTACGGGCCGGGCGTCGCAATGGAATGCGAGGCCCAAGACGGTCTCCACATCTGGTCCGATGAGCTGCTCCCGGAGGTTATCGATCCGCAATCCGAGACGCCCCTCGGACCCGGCGAGTCCGGTGAGCTCGTCTTCACGATGCTTACCCGGGAGGCAATGCCCCTCCTTCGATACAGGACCGGAGATCTCAGCGTTCTCGACGATCAGGATTGCTCCTGCGGCCGCTACCATCCGAGGCTCAAGCGTATCCGAGGACGGACGGACGACATGTTGAACGTGGGCGGGGTGAACGTGTTCCCGAGCCAGGTCGAACATGTGCTGATGAACCTCGAAGGCCTGGGTCCGTGGTACGAGATCCTCGTGGACCGAGACCTCCTCGACAGGCTGTCCGTCCGCGTGGAGGTCGACACGACCCATGGCCGGTCCGCGCCCTCGGACCTAGAGAGGCTCCGCAAGACGGTCGCTGAGGAGCTGCGGGCCGTCCTTGGGATCCGAGCACACGTGGAACTCGTGAAGCAAGGGAACATCCCGCGCTCCGAGGGGAAGGCGCAACGGGTCGTCGACGTAAGGAATCGAGCCCCCTGACGGGGATCGAGGGGTTGCCAGATCCTCCGCATGCAGGGCCACGTCCCATCCCTCGAACTCGCCCCTGCTCAAGGCGTGAACTCAGGCCCGGGCGTCTCCTTCGCGATGGCGCGCCTGGCGTACTCCAAGGCACGATCCACGGCCTGCCGTGGCGTCTCGACGGGGACGAAGAGACGGGAGTCCACGCCGGCCTTGTCCATGGGCCAAGTGCGGAGGGCGAAGACCGTCTTTCCGAGGTCGAAGGCATGGGCCATCTCGCTCAGGGTGCCGTAGGACCCGTTCACGGCGATCAGGGCGTCGGCCGTTCGGACGATGACGAGATTCCTCGCCGTGTTCATGGCGGTCGCGATGGGTACGTCGATATGGGGGTTCGCATCCGCCTTGTTCCCCGAAGGCAGGATGCCGATCGTGAGGCCACCGCCCCGGTGGGCGCCCTTCGCGGAAGCCTCCATGACCCCGTTCAGGCCGCCGCAAACGAGGACGGCGTCCGCCCGCGCAACTAGGAAGCCGACCTCTTCCGCAAGTCGCAGGCCCTCCTCGGAGGCCGTGCTCCCTCCACCGATGACACCGATGATCGCTTTTCGTCCCATAGGGGAATCCCTCGCCACGCGGCCCGCGCGTATAAGGCTTTCCGACCGGGTTGTCACGCCCGAGAACGAGGGGGCCTCACGAGATCGAGGAGTTCCGTCAGGGATCGGATGTGGGGGCACGGAGCCGGTGGATCGCCCTCACGCTGGAGGAGAACCGCGTGAAGACCCGCCGCACGCGCGCCGACATAATCCGCCTCAAAGCTGTCTCCCACGTGGAGGGATCGGGCCGAGGTGGCTCCGGCGTCCGCGAGGGCCCGACGAAAGATTCGGGGGTGGGGCTTGTCGGCGCCGATGTCAAAGGAATACGTGATCGTGTCCATGAAGACCGCCAGCCCCGCCTCTTCGATGATCTCGGGCAGCCGGTGGGACGCGTTCGAGATGACACCAAGGCGGAACCCTTCCGCTTTCAGCGCCTTCAGCACGGGCACCGTTTCGGGGAAGGGACGCCACACGGCTCGGTCGAAGGAAACGCGGATCTCTTCGAGCATCGTGTCCTCGGACGGGATGCCCATATGCTCGACGACCCGCGCATTGTAGGCCCGGAAATACTCGGCCTGACGGCTCCTCGCGAGGGGCCGGATGAGGTGAACGACATTCTCCGCGGATCGGATCCCCCGGATCATCGTTTCCGAATTGATCCGATGCCCTCGACCCCCGAGGACCTTTCGGAAGATCTCGACAAAACTGGGCTCCGAGTGAAGGATCGTTCCTCCCGCGTCCATGAACACGTGGGTCACGTTGCGGAGGGGATCGTCAGGGCGCATTCGGCTCCGCCTCGATTCCATAATGATGGGGCCCCGCGGGAAAAACACGCTTCGGTGTGAAACCTCCGCGTCGGAGCGCGCCTTCCGCCTGTCTCTCGTTGAGGCGGTGCTCGCGAGGCGGACCGATATCTTGCTCGATTTTCCGCCAGTCGACCACTCCGACGCGCCCCGTCGGCCGGAGGATCCGTCCGCATTCCAGGAGCGTTGCGATGCCATCGAGCTCGTGGAGGACGCATGCGAGCAGGACGAAATCGACGGATCGTGCGGGAAGGGGGATCCGGTCTTCCGTGGAGGGGACGACCTCGACCTCCGTTTTTCCGGCCGCCGCGACCTTGACCTTCAAGGCGTCGATCATCTCCGGGGCAAGGTCGATAGCGTACACACGCCCGCCAGGTCCCACGCGGTCTGCCGCGGGGACGGCGAAGAAGCCCGTACCCGCCCCGATGTCGGCTACGCGCATTCCCGGTTCGACGCGGAAGGCGCGCAGAATCCGATTCGGGTCGAGATAGGTCCTTCGCTCGGGGTCATCGAGCTGCCCGCGCCGTGCGGGATCGAACTTGTGACCGCCCGGGGACACAGGTCCTCGATGGTGATGCGGGGAAAAAGCCTTGACGCTTCCCTTTTAGTTCCCGTGACCGTTGTCCGGGCGGGGCACAGCTGATGGCGAAGGATCCGACGCAGACCTATTTTGCGGGAACGGAACGCGACCGCGCGGCCTTCGAGGCCGGCATCAAGCTGGGGGCGATCGTGCACCAGTTCGTGGGTACGCCGGTGACGGAGGGGACCGCCGCAGCCTTGGAGCGGGCCATGGAGGCGAGCACCCGCCTCCAGCCCCTCGTGGAGGACATCCGCGTGCGCATCGACCGGGAGCGCTTGCGAGCCCACGGGCCCTACGGGTACGCAAGCCTGACCGAGGATCTCTTCGACATCGAGGTCGTGGTTCGCGCAGGTCCGTCGAGGGCTGTGGGCGTCTTGCGGTTCGTCCCGGAGCTGGACTACCCGCTCATGTATTTGAAAGAAATCGGAGGACCCACGGAGCCTTAATAAGGAGCCCTATCATCGGCGCGTGCCAATGGCACGTGGCCGCGCCGGCGACGTGGAGGTCAAGTTTCGTCGGGACCTCGGCCTCCTCGAGATTACGATGATCGGTCTCGGCCCGACGATTGGCACGACGATCTTCCTGCTCGTCGGTCCGGGCTACGCGATCACGGGCCCCTCCCTCCTGCTCGCCTTCCTCATGAACTTCGTCGTCACGATCTTCACCGCGATGGCCTACATGGAACTCGGTTCTGCGTTCCCAGAGACGGGCGGTGGGTACCTCTGGATCCGGCATTCCATGCGGGACCCCTGGGGGTTCCTCGGCGGGTGGCTTTCCTGGTTCGGCCACTGCATCGTCGCATCCTTTTACATCTTTGGGTTCGGCCTGGCAGCCGTACTCCTCCTCAAGATTTATCTCGGCGCCACAGAACTCGTCCTCTTCGGGCTTCCGGAAGACATCATGACGAAGCTCCTGGCCATCGCCGCAGCGGCCTTCTTCATCGGCCTCAACTACCGGGGTACGAAGATCACAGGCCGCTCGGAGACCGCCGTCACGTTCACCCTCGTGGGCATCGTCCTCGCGTTCATCGTGTTCGGCCTCCTATTCCTGGCCGGCTCCGGCCCCCTGCCCGCGGATCGGTTCGCGCCCTTCTTCCGGGGGGACACCGCGTGGGCCCACTTCCTGGGCCTGTTCGGGGCGATGGGTTTCACATTCATCGTCTTCGAAGGGTACGAGATCATCGCCCAGACGGGAGAGGAGTGCCGGAATCCCGAGAAGAACATCCCTCGCGCGAGCTTCCTCGTAATCGGGCTGTCAACGATCATCTTCGTCCTCGTCGCCTTCACGTCGATCGGCGTGGCGGGGGAATGCGTGGACCCTCCCGGAACCGCCTGTCTTCTCCGGGTGGGGCCGGACGGGTCGACCGTGGGTAATCACAATGCAATCGCCGACATCGCCGCCGCCGTGATGCCCTTGGGGATCGGCCTGTACGTCATCATATTCGGAATCGTGCTTGGGGCGCTCGCCGCGATCAATTCCCTCGTCTTCTCGTCGAGCCGCGTGTCCTTCGCGATGGGCCGCGACGGTACCTTGCCGAAGGCCCTCGGCCGACTTCACCCGAAGAAGCGCACGCCCCACGTCTCGATCGCCGTGAGCGGGCTCATCATCGTCCTGATGACCCTGAGCCTGGACATCAACACGGTCGCTGCGAGCGCGGACATCATGTTCCTCCTACTGTTCGTGATGGTCAATTGGTCTGCGATCACGTTGCGTCGCACAATGCCCGAGGTGCGTCGATACTACCGGATGCCCCTCTTCCCGCTCCCTCCCATCCTCGGGATATCGGGCAAGATCATCATCGCCCTCAGCCTGTTCGCCTTCCATTCGTCCGCGTGGTACATCGCCCTTGCCTGGATCGCCCTAGGACTCGGGATCCATGCTCTCCATGAAAGGAAGGAGGTTGTCGCGGGCGTGGCGAAGATGGTCGAGTCCGTCTTGCCGACCCAGCGGCGCCGGTACCGCGTCCTGCTCCCCATCGAAGATTTCGAGCGCGTGGAGCTTGTGGATTTCGCAGCCCTCGTCGCCCAGGTCGAGGGCGGAGAACTCACGCTGCTGCACGTGATTGAAGTACCCGCGACCCTCCCGATCGACGCGATCGACCGCTTCTACGTGAGTGAGGTGCGTTGGGGCCTCGGCCGTCTCCGACGCCGAGCCGAGGAACTCGGTGCCGTAGCGAGGGCCCGCGTCGAGGTGAGCCACAAGGTCTTCGACCCGATCCTGGAAAACAACAACCAGCCACAGCGGTTCCCGGGTTACTGCGACGACATCTTCACCGACGCCGCGATCCGCTTCATTGAGCGAAACCG
>CAYGBO010000014.1:30461-30900 GCA_964348145.1 uncultured Methanomassiliicoccales archaeon | reverse complement strand
GAACGTAGGCGGCTGGGTTGGCGTAGGCAATGTCGGCGCCGGCATCGAGCAAGGCGGCAAACATCTTGGAGAGTCGTCCAGGCTCGTGCTGGAGGTCCTCGATTCGGGGCGGCTGGCGCAAGGGCCGCATTCTGGGTGCCAACGTGGATCGATTCGTGCAGGAAGCACCCTGTGATGTCGTCGTGTTCAAAGGCATGGGAGTCAAGGAGCGACCGGCGCGCATCCTCGTGATGAATGCCCCCGAGTGGCACGTCTCCTATGCCACGGGCTACGCGATCATGCTCGCGAAGAAATATCGGGCGGAGATCACGATCTTCAGCGCGGTCCAGACGGACCGGGAGCTGGAAAAGGAGAGGGCGTACAGCGCTCGCCTCGCCGAGATGTGCAGGACCCACGGCGTCCCCTTCCGCGAGACGTTCCTCAAGGCGCGCAGCATCGT
>CAYGBO010000014.1:24115-30451 GCA_964348145.1 uncultured Methanomassiliicoccales archaeon | reverse complement strand
AAACGGTGGAAGGGTTCTGGCGGAACCACGACGCGGATCTGGTGATCAACCCAACGATCATCGTGGACGCCGTCGTCTCGGAAGCCTCCGGGTACGATCTGTTGATCCTCGGGGCGAGTTCGGAATGGCGTCTCACCCAGTTCGCCTTCGGCCCCATGCAGGACCAGATTTCGAGGCGTACGGCTACGCCGACCCTCATGGTCCGCAAGGTCCGGCGGAGAGAGACCCCGGTCGCGGTGCAGGCCGAGGGCTGACCGCGAGCGGGATGGCTGGGAAGGATCGACTCCGTGACTCGTCGGGTACAACGGGCCGGTTCGATCCGCCGAGAGGCGTCTGTCCTTGTGTGAGGCCGGAGGACGATTCGGCAGACCCCGTTCCGGAGGATCCGCAGCCGCTCTCCATCATCCTCCAACCGGGATGTGAAAGGTCCAAGTGAGTGACTTTTATAGCGTATCGCATATTATGGATGCCCGGAGCGGTGGCATGGGTTCGGCCCTCAAGATTGGTATCACGGGCCTCCCCGGCGCCGGCAAGACCTATGCCCTTCTGAAGGTCATCGAGATGCTTGAAGCGGATGGCCTCAGCGTGGGCGGCATGGTCACGGAGCCCATCCTGAAGAGGAACCGACGTGAGGGCTTCTACGTCATGGATTGGGCCACGCGGGAGAAGCGTGTCTTCGCCTCGCGGGACATCACGTCGAAAATCACAGTTGGTCGGTATGGCGTCGACATAAGCGCCTTGGAGGAAGTCGGCGTGAATGCCTTGCGCCGTGCGACGGAGAACGCGGACGTCATCGTGATCGACGAGGTTGGCAAGATGGAAGTGGAGTCACCGAACTTCGTCCAGGCCGTGAAGGACGCCCTCGAGGCGGACAAGCCCCTCATCCTGACCCTGCACAAGAAGTCTCGGAACCCGCTCCTGCAGGACATCCGCCGGCGAGACGATGTGCGCATCCTCGAGGTCACCCAGGTGAACCGGAACCTTTTGCCGTACAAGATCATCAAGCTCATGAAGGGCGAGGTGGTCTGAGGGGGAAGGGCCTATCAGCCCCGCCTCCCCTTCCCGAAACGTGGCCTTCCCGTTCCGAACAATCGAAGTCGTAGAGGGTCGCGCGCGACTCCTCGTCCCTGACGTGCCTCGTCACAGGGGACCTGGATCCCGCGGTCGCTGGCCCTTCTACAATCCAACCATGGTCGTGAATCGCGACCTGAGCGCGATGACCCTAGCGCGATGGCCCAGGCACCTTCGAGAGGTCCTCGATGGACTCGCGGCGACCGGTGCTTGGGGCGTCCGAATGCTCCTCGAGGCCGACGTCCGGGACGCCGTGTTCAGCGACGTCCTCCCGACGGCCTGCGACCTTGTGCGGGCGAACCTCCGTCACAACGGCGTGAGCGGTATGGTGCTCCAGGGCCCCTTCGCCTACGCGGTCAAGAGTCGGCCCTTCGATTTCATTGACATCGATCCGTTCGGAAGTCCCGGACGATTCGTCGACGACGCGATTCGGCATGCGCGAACACCCGTGGGCTTGGGGATCACCGCGACGGACGCGGCGGCGCTCTCCGGCACCTACCCGGAGGCCTGTCTCCGACGGTACGGCGCGCGCTCCCTTCGGTGCCCCCAGGGCCACGAGCTCGGCTTGCGTATCCTCCTCGGCTACGTCGCCCGGCTCGCTGCGGCCCAAGGCCGGGCCGTACAGCCGCTCCTCGCGTTCTCCGCGGAACACTTCCTCCGTTTGTTCATCCTCTTGACGGACGGACGGAACGCCCGCGTGGAAGCGCCCGTGAGGTACGTTCTCCGGCAGGCGGACGGATCCTTCGTCCTGTCAGACGCCCGCGCGAAAGGCGCGGTGGGCCCCTGTTGGACCGGCGCGGTCAGCGATCCCTCCCTCCTCAGCAGGCTGAGGCCGAGCGAGTGGACCCGACCGGGCAGTGCCCGCCTCCTCCACCGTCTTCAAGAGGAGGCCGCGATGCCCCCCTTCTTCGTGACGACGGACGAGCTCGCGAAGCATGGCCGGGTATCGCCTCCGAAGCTGGACCGGTTCGTGGAGGCCCTCCGGGACGAGGGGTTCCGCGCGACAAGGACCCACTTCGATCCCAGGGGCGTGAAGACGAACGCCGCCTACGGGGACGTCCTCCGCGTCTTCCGCACCCTTGCAGCTATCGGGCCCAGGGATGGTTGAGAGCCTGCCAGCTGAAACCGAAGGACGCCTCGCTTGAGGTGGCGTAGTGGTACAGGGCCGTCACAAGGATCCCGTGGACGAGAGACCAGAGAGCCCCGAGGACAAGCCAGTACACGACGGCGAAGGCGACGAGGCCGATCGCGGATGGATCCACGAGGGCGCCCCACAGGAGCGGGATGAACCCCAGCAGGAACAGAACGGAGAAGACAACGCCCGTGCCGAGGACGCCGCTCTGCTTCGTCCCCCACGTCTCGCGGAGAAGGACGCGGCTGCGCCGAAGCGCCTTCACGGGCCCCACTCCCTCGACCGCGATCGCGGGAATCACGAAAATCGTAGCGATGGGCCACGGGTAGCCGATGAGCTTGGAAACCGCGCGGCTCGCGGCCTCGGACCGGAGGGAGGCGAGCCGGAGGACGATCCCGATCGTCGCCGCGAGGATGGACCAGAGGGCCAGGCGGAAGAGGCATGCGTTCGCCGCGCGCACGCCCGCCGCGACGGTCGGCCGCTCGCCGAGAAGCGCCCCCTGGGTGGCCGCGACGATGGCGGTCATGAAGTAGACGGATAGGAAATACGTGATCAGGTATGCGATGAACATCAGCTGGTAGAGGAAGCCGCTCGACGGAGACCACGGCGGAAAGCCGAGGACCCACAGACTCAGGACGACGAGGAGCCATAGGAACCCGGTGAATACGAGGGCGAGGAACGGGAGGACGAGGAGATGCGGGTCCCTGGACAGGACGGAGAGGCTCACCCCCGTCAGGTGCAGTCCCCGGGACAAATGGCTGCGCAGACGGTGCTTCCGAGCGGCCCGGTGGCGAGTCTTGCCTCCCCAAATCGTCCGCTCGGCGGAGTGCATCCCGCCTCGACAAAAGGCGCTTTTAGCATAAAGCTATCGTCCCAATCGGATGCCTCGCCGGTCCGCGGCGGATCAGGATTTCGGATCCTCGAGGCGACGTTGCGCTCCCGCGTACTTCGCGGTCACGAGGCGGACGATCTCGGCAGCCTTCACATCGCCGATCTTTGCGACGCGCTTAAGCTCCTCCGCCGATGCATGAAAGACGGACCGCACGCTCCCGAAGTGCTCGAGGAGGTTCGCCGCGAGGGTCTCTCCCACGCTCGGAAGACCCTCGACGAGGAACCGCTGTCGCTCCTCCAAGCTCATGGTCTTGGGCTTGTGTCGAAGGCCGTACTCCGCCGCCTCCTTGCCCTGTCGCTTCCATATCACCCGCAACAGGAGCGCGGTTTGGTCCTTGTCCGCGGTAGTCAGGACGGGCACGTGCTCGGAGACTTCGAGGGCCACGAGGGCGCCGAACAGCGCCTGCGGGTGGCGGAAGGTCGATATCTCCGCCAGGTCACCCTCCAAGATGACGAGGGGCTGTGGATAGGCCTCCCGGAGTCGCCGGGCCTGCTCAAATAGGCGTTTACGGACCATCGAGTTGAAGAAGTCGAAAAGAGTCTTCCGCTCGATGCCGATCGGCCCAAGCACGTAGTCCCCGGGTGCAATCTTGCGGCGTTCGACGGAGACACCAAGCTCCTCAAGCTTCTCGAAGAGATCGTCGGGCTCGTTCGCATCCATGACGAGCGGGATGGCCACGCCTCGACGAAGGGATGCTTCGACGTAAACGTTCCGGTCGCGGTGCTTCCGCGGCCGCGTTCATCCGTGTTAGGCTGATGCCGTCTGCGCAGGCTTATGGGAGGCCGTCGCGTGCCCGGCTTCCGTGACGCGGTCCCCGGTCCGGCGTGTCCTCGCGACGACCCTGTTGGGCACGGTCGACACGAACGCGATCCTTCCCATCATCGCTCTCTACGCCGCGTTCCGGGGGGCGGATCCCGTCATGGGTGGGATCATCGTCGGTCTCTATTCCGCGGTCCATGCGCCCGCGAACCTACTCTTCGGGCACATCGCGGACCGGTGGGGCCGGACCCGCCCCCTCCGGCTCGGGTTGCTCTGGGACGCGGTAAGCGTTCTCCTCTACGCGTTCGCCGCGACTCCCTTCGCCCTCGCCCTCGTGCGGGTGAGTCACGGCGTGGGAGGCGCCTTCGTGGGACCGAGCACGATGGCTCTCGCAGCGGATGCGTCCGAGCCGGCTCGGCGGGGACGCTCCATGGCCCTCTACGGAATGTCCATCGCCATCGCCGTCGTCGTCGGCACGGGGATCGCTGGCCCCGTGGCGGCCCGCTATGGATTCGAGCCTCTCTTCTTTCTCCTCGCGGCCCTCTTGCTCCTCGGGTTCATCGTTTCCCTGGGCATCCGGGAGCCCGCGACTCCGCCGGCGTCGTGGCGCCTGCGGGCTACCGGGCTCGGGGCCTACGTGCGCAAGAAGGGTCCCGCGGCGGGATACGCGGCCATCTTCGGGATGTACTTCGTCCTGGGCGCCTTCGTCGCCCTCGTCCCGCTCCATCTGCGCGACGCCTTGGGGTACGGTCCCTTGGAGGTGGGCCTCAGCTTCTTCACCTTCGCGGCCGTCTCTCTGATCATGCACTACCCGGGCGGGATCCTCTCGGATCGGTTCGGGGCGACTCGCCCGGCCCTCCTGGGACTCATCGCCGTCGGATCGGCCATGGCGGCGATCCCCTTCGCCCGCGACGTCTCGGGCGTCCTCGGCCTCATGGTCGTGTTCGGAATGGGCCACGGACTCGTGTTCCCATCCGCATCCGCGCTCGTCACTCGGTTCGCGGATCCGAGCCAGCGCGGCGTCGTCACGGGCCTCTTCTACTCCTTGCTCGTGGCCGGCGTAGCCGTTGGTGCGCCCGCGATGGCGGCCCTCGGTGGCCGGGATGTCGTCATCGGTATTTCGGCGAGCGCCGCCTTCACTCTCTTGGGGATTGGATTCGTGGCCCGAGCGTGGTCGGAGTCGGACGAGCAGCTCTCGCACCGGCGCGCCAATGCAAGCGCGTCCTATGGAAATTCTGGCGAGCCATGACTGCGGGCGCGAGGCTACTCCGAGGACGCGAGGATTCGGATCTACGGGAGCCACCGGACGAGGACCCTCCCGTGCCGAGGTCGCGGCGCCTCGGTATCGTCCTCATGGGGATGGGCACGGCCCTCGCGACGTTCTCTTTGGGGATGGTCTGTCCCGACGGCTCGGGTCGGGAATGCTCGTTTCAATTCCACTGGCCCACCCTGGGACCCAGCCTCGGGCTGAGCGGGATCGGTGCGTTCCTCCTCCTTGCCGGGTGGCGGAGCCCGGATACCGTGGACCGGTCCGGCGCCAGGGAGCGGGCCCACGATCGCCTTCGCTGACCTGTCACGGATCGCGGGAAAAGCACGGGACACCGATCACACGCAACCTGTTTGACGGCTAAGCCGCCAACGCACCACCGACGGGTGCTGATGTGGCTACCGCGGTTAGTGGCGGCGGGCTGAACAGGTCGCCCTTGCGGACTTCCTGCGTACACCCCCGCTCTATCAACGTCGTCGATTACGACGGCAGTAAGATGCCTCGTCTTGAGGGCGGCTTCCGGCTTAGATGCTTTCAGCCGTTATCCGTAGGGCGCGTGGCTGCTGGGCAATGCCTTGCCAGACAACCCATACACTAGAGGCGCCGATCCCCCGTTCCTCTCGTACTTAAGGGACCTTCCCCTCAGGCATCAAGACGCTTCCACCGAAAAGCAACAAACCTGTCTCACGACGGTCTGAACCCAACTCACGATTCCTTTTGATGGGCGAACAACCCCACCCTTGGCAGCTCATGCACCACCAGGATAGGAAGAGTCGACATCGAAGTAGCAAGCCTCCGGGTCGATAGGAACTCTAGCCGGAGACGACTCAGTTATCCCCGGGGTAACTTTTCTGTCATCCATGGCCCCCATAAATGAGGCTCATGGGTTCGCTAGGCCCCACTTTCGTGTCGTGGACTCTCGTTGGGCAAGTCCACGTCAGGCTAGCTTTTCCCCTTACAGTTACCGGTGGATTTCTGACCCACCTAAGTCAACCTTTGGGCGCCCTTGTTATCTTTTTGAGGGCGTGGCGCCCCACCCAAACTGCCTACCTATCGTTGTCCACCCGTAGGTGTCAGCCGTACGAATTCAAAAGGGCGGTGTTTCATCGGCCTCTCGGAAGCGACCTAGCGGCCGCCCCTGGTAACGAGTCCCGCCTACGCTACACATTCAGACTCATACGGCAGCGACAGACTGCAGTAAAGCTCCACGGGGTC
>CAYGBO010000014.1:13557-24105 GCA_964348145.1 uncultured Methanomassiliicoccales archaeon | reverse complement strand
TGGCATGCGGTGTTCGGCGTACAGTCTCTGAGGGTTCCGACCTGTCGATCGGTCTTCCCTGCGGATTGTCCGCACCCTGCGATTGTTACCGCCTCGCGGTACGCAGGGATCCTCGGAGTTTCCCGCATATAGCCGATTTTCATTAAGGCTCGCGAATGGAACCTTAAGAGGGTCATAGTTACCCCCGCCGTTTACTGGTCCTTCGTCCCGTTGAAACGAGCTTTCAGATACCAGCACTGGGCAGGCTTCGGCGGCCGTACACAACCTTTCGATCTGGCGGCCACCTGTGTTTTGGGTAAACAGTCGGGGCTCCCCTGTCACTGCGACCAGCCACTCGCGTGGCTGGCACCCCTTCTTCCGAGGGTACGGGGCCAATTTGCCGAATTCCCTCGCGTGGATTTTTGCCGACACGCCTTGGGCTTCTCACCCAGGGGCACCTGTGTCAGTTCTAGGTACGGACGCACGGGTTGACCCTGACATCCTTTTCACGGGCACCACGGATGAGCGGAAGGGCTTTCGCCCCTACTCCCGCCTTCGCCCCCTTCTCGCCATGACGGCTCTCCGGAGGCTTCAGCGGTTGAATCGCCGGGCACGACGACTCCACCTACCGCGATGCGTCCGATGTCAGGCAGGGACCCGCACGGTGCAGGAATATTAACCTGCTTCCCTTTCGCGTTCCTCGGTTAGGGAAACGCTTAGGACCGACTAACCCTCGGCTGACGAACATTGCCGAGGAACCCTGGCCCCTTCGGCGGTGCGGATTCTCACCGCACTTTGCTGCTACTCCCACCAGGATTCTCATTCGAACGCGGTCCACCGGACCTCACGGCCCGACTTCGACCCGCGCACGACGCCCCTCTACGAGATCACCTTGCGGTGCTCTGCAGTATCGGTGACCGACTTGAGCCCCGTCCCTTTTCGGGGCCCATGATCTCGGCTGGTGAGCTGTTACGCTATCTTTGAATGATGGCTGCTTCTAAGCCCACATCCCAGCTGTCTGAGACCATGAACTCCCTTTGGTATTCGCACTGAGTCGGCACTTAGGGACCTTAACTGCAGGCTGGGCGGTTTCCCTTACGGATGCCGAGCTTACCCCAGGCACCCGACTCCCGGCTTCTACGGTGACCACGGATTCGGAGTTTGACAGGACACCGACGGATTTCTCCGCCTTAGCGCCCAATCCGTAGCTCTACCCCGTGGACGACCTCCGCCGAGGTCCAGCTGCGACTGATTTCGAGGGGAACCAGCTATTCCCGGCCTAGATTGGCCTTTCACCCCTATGCCCAAGTCATCCGAGTGATTTGCACGTCAACACCGGTTCGGTCCTCCACCCCCCTTTCGGAGGGCTTCAACCTGCTCAGGCATAGATCGACCGGCTTCGGGCATCGCACCCACGACTCCTCGCGAGCCCACGACGCGCCTCGCGCCTTGCGACGCTGCGCGCATGTCGCTTTCGCTGCGGCTTCCCGCGTCAAGCGGTTAACCTCGCCGTGGATCAGAACTCCCTGGCCCGTTATTCAAAACGGATAACACGACGCCGCTCCACCCTTACGGGCTTCGTCGCTTTCGCGCCGTGTAAGGCTGTTACTGTCTGGTTTCAGGCTCTTTGCACCTCCCGTCAAGGGCACTTTTCAGCTTTCACTCACGCTACTAGTGTACTATCGGTCTCGGGTCGTGTTTAGAGTTGGATGTTCATGCCACCCACTTTCACGCGCGATATCCAACGCACGCTACTCTGGATCCCCCGAATCACCTTCCCCGCGTACCTCTACGGGGCTGTCACCCTCTCTGGCCTACGGCATTCCACCGGAGTTCGAGTTGGCGGGGTCAGGTGTACCGGAGTCCAAACACCACACGGCCGCCGCCTTTCAGCGGAGGCTTCGGTTTGCTCTGTACCCTCTTCGATCGCCTTTACTGAGGGCATCCCGATTGGTTTCTTTTCCTCCCCGTACTAGGATGCTTCGATCCCGGGGGTTCCCATTCCTCACGGAACGACCTTGCGGTCAGGAGGTCCCATTCGGAGATCGTCGGATCACAGGTTCCTTGCGCCTACCCGACGCATTTCGCAGCTTGGCACGTCCTTCGTCGGCGCCCGAGCCGAGCCATTCCCCAGACAGCGCATTAGCCACGGACCTATCGGCTTAGCACACGTCCAGGTTGCGTATGATCGGTATCAATGACCGCTGTCCACACGGCGCCCGAGGCGCCTCCAGCGGCCTCTACCCCTTCCCCGACGGACGTCCCGCGAGCGTCCCGGGTGCACGGACGTCTCCGAGTCGAAAACGGGATGCCAAGACGCAGAGCCCCAGATTCTCGGAGGCCTCCATGATTATGCGGCGCGTCTATTTAATTCTTCCTTCGTGCGACTCAGGCGTGGTCAGCTGCGGGCATCGGCTCCCGCCAGACGGATCGGGACGGACTCGCTCAGGAGATCGTCTCCCGCATCTCCACGATCCTCGCCTTCCCCCGTTCCATGAGGATCTGAGCGATGGTCTTCGGCAGCGTGATGACGTCCTCCTTCTTTAGGCGGTACGTCGTGTCGATTCCTGCGAAGGGCGGGATGTCCTCGAGGACATGGACGACCACGTGGTCCTTCAAGCTCGGCGGCGCCCGGGGCCGCTTCGCCTCCTCCGCCTTCACCACATGTTCCGTCGACGGCCTCGTGCCCGGATGTCCTGGCATAGGGGGCGAGGGCCCTGGCTTCGAGCCGTGGGGGGATCCGGCGAAGGCGGCCTCCCGCGTCCGCTTCAACAGGATCACGAGTTCGTCAAACAGAGCGCGCTCCTGAGTCGGCATCGTTGGCAACTCGACATCCCCGCCGCTCGACCGGCTCGACGCGAGGAGGGCAAGCTTTCGCTCTCGATACGTGAAAATCTGATCCCGTTTCTTACGGACCTTTCGCAGCTCGTCCTGCACGATGAGGGCCTTCGGGGAGTTCGGATCCTTCTGGGTCTCTTCCTGGGCCGAAACCTCGAGCCTTTGAACATATGCCGCCAGCTTGTCGTAAAAGTCCACCTCGAGGGCCGTCAGCGTCTTCCGCCCTGTCTCCTCGCGATAGACCTTCGTCACCCGCTCGAAGTTGAGTTCCTCCTCCCCGGGCACAGGCCGCGTATCTTGACGCGGCTATTTGATTGCGCCGCCGAGGGCGTCCTCGCAAGGCTTATGCCGACCGATGCCGTCGCGGGAGCTAGATGGTGTTGGACGCCCTGAGATCGAGGGCCATCCAGCACTCCCCGCGGCTCCACGCTGCCGGAGCGAAGGAGGATCTCAGGTGGACTACGAAGCCCTTTACGAGGACCTCGTGAAGATTCTGGACGAGCTGAAGGAGGAGAGCCGAACGGCCCCAATCATCGTCGAGGGAGAGCGGGATCGGGCGGCCCTGCGGGCCCTCGACATCCACGGAGATGTGTGGTCCATCAATCGCGGCACCTCCCTCTTCGCCCTTTGCGAGTCCCTCGCCCGTGGGCATCGCGACGCGATCATCCTCACGGACTGGGACGTCCGGGGAGGGCGCCTCGCCCGCCAGCTGCGGGACGGTCTCGCGGCGAACGGCGTCCGTTTCAATGATGACCTGCGGGCGCGTCTCTCCCGCCTCTGCCGGAAGGACATCAAGGACGTCGAGTCCCTCCACGGATACGTGGAACGCGTCGCTCGACTCGCCAAATCGGGCAACCACGGGAAGCCCTCGAAGCGCTGGTACGGCGAGCGCAGGAACCGGTAGGCGGGACGTTCCCGCCAGTGAGAACCGTCCCGGAACAATCTTTAAATAGAGCGGCTTCCACTCGGAGGACGGAGCCTCAGCCGGACCGTGATTCGCCGCTCCCACTCATCCGAATCATCCTTTCACGCCTCCCCGATGGGAGGACGGTCGCCCCTGAAGGCCGAGTGACCTCCGGATTGGCGGGACGCAGACCGCGGAGGCTGAGCCCGGACAGGGAAGAACATGAACATCGATCCGAGTACCACTAAATACCTGGTCCAGGCCCGGCTCGAAGCCGAGGGAATCGTCGAGAAGCCCGACGTCGTGGGAGCCGTGTTCGGCCAGACAGAGGGACTCCTCGGCGAGGAGCTGGACCTGCGAGATTTGCAGAAGAGCGGCCGCATCGGCCGGATTGAGGTGGACGTGCAGAGCAAGAGAGGCCGAAGCGAGGGGACGATCCTGATTCCGTCCTCCTTGGATCAGGTCGAGACATCGATCCTCGCCGCCGCTCTCGAGACCATTGACCGCGTGGGGCCCTGCAAGGCCTCGATCCGCGTCGAGAAGGTGGAGGACGTCCGGGTCGCGAAGCGGAACAAGATCGTCGAGCGGGCGAAGTCCCTCGTCACCTCGATGGTCGATACGTCGAAGAGCTCGGGCACGGATCTCCTCGACGAGGTTCGCCGAAGCGTGCAGGTGTCCGAGATCGTGTCGTTCGGGCCGGAACGCCTGCCTGCTGGGCCGAACGTCGCAGACAGCGATGCGATCATCGTCGTGGAGGGACGCCAGGACGTCCTCAATCTGCTCCGGTGCGGCATCAAGAACGCGATCGGCGCGGAGGGCACGAACATCCCCCGGACGATCCAAGAGCTGTCGAAGGAACGGGCCGTGACCGTCTTTGTGGACGGAGACCGTGGCGGGGACCTGATCTTGCGCGAGCTCCTCCAGGTCGCGGAGATCGACTTCATCGCCCGCGCTCCGCGGGGCAAGGAGGTCGAGGAGATGACCCAGAAGCAGATCACGAAGTCCTTGCGTAACAAGGTGCCTGCAGACCAGTACATTGAGATGTACGGGCTTGCGGGCCAGCTCCGCAAGGTCGAGGACGAACGCCGCGAGCCCCCGGACGTCTCGCGGGCCCCGCGCCCATTGCCCACGGAAGCTCCGGCGGCCCCGGGTCCGGAGCCCCTCACGCCGACGACGAAGACCCTGACCCCAAAGCTGGAGAAGTATCGTGAGATGCTTCAGCAGCTCAGCGGTTCGTCGAAGGCGAGGCTCCTCACGGAAAACGATTCGGTGACCGCGGAGGTGCCCGTGCGGGACCTCGTGGACACCCTCAAGTCCAAGCGCGACACGCGGGCCGTTGTCTTCGACGGGATTATCACCCAGCGGATCCTCGACATCGCCGCCGAGATGAGCATGCACGCGGTCGTCGGGACGAAGATGGGCACGATCACGAAGCAGCCCTCGGGCGTAGAGATCTGGACCCGGAGTGATTTCGCGGCCTAGGTGAGGTGGACAGAATCCCGGATGCGAAGCTGCGGACGGCGGACGAGGCCTTCTCCCTCGACGAGATCGACACGACAGGGGACATCCTGATACCGGACGACCCCATGAAGCGGGTCATCGGGCAGGACGAGGCCGTCCATCTCGCACGGATCGCCGCGCGCCAGCGGAGACACATCCTGCTCGTCGGACCGCCCGGCACGGGCAAGTCCATGATTGCCCAGGCCCTCTCCTTGCACCTCCCTACCGTGACGGAGGAGATCCGGATCGTTCACAACCCCGAAAACCCGGAGCGCCCCCTCGTGGAGGTGAAGCGCCGCGACGAGGTCCTCCACGAGCAGAGCCGCCTCGCGGGGGCAGAGGGAGATCTCATCGATCCAAAGGTGGCGCCCATCAACGTCGCAGAGCGTCTTGGCTACAAGTGTGTCCACTGCGGGACCTACAGCTCTCCCTCGGATCGGATGTGCACGAAGTGCGCTCGGCCGAAGGCGGTGGCCCAGTCGAATGTGGGCAATCCCTTCGGCGACCTGCTCGGAGGCATCTTCGAGGTCACCTTAGCCCAGATGGGAGGCCGGGACCGGGTGACGACGACACGCCAGCAGTTCGGCAAGGAGGAGGTCGTCGTGTACGAGCGGGCGGGGGACATGATTCGGATGCTGGACCAGAAGGCCCTCGAGAAGCGCCGGGAGGTGGAGCGGGAGAGCCCTCGAAAAGTCCTTGTGCCCATCACCCGCCGTCCCTTCCTCCTCGCCACGGGTGCGAGCGAGACGGAACTCCTCGGCGACGTTCGGCATGATCCCTACGGCGGCCATCCCCAGCTCGGGACCCAGCCCTACGACCGAGTCGTGGCCGGATCGATTCACGAAGCCCACGAGGGCGTCCTCTTCATCGACGAGCTGCCTCAGCTTGGCCATCTCCAGCGGTACATCCTGACCGCGATGCAGGAGAAGCGCTTCCCGATCTCCGGTCGGAACCCTCAGAGCGCCGGCGCGAGCGTGAAGGTCGAAGGCGTCCCCTGTGACTTCATCTTCGTCGGAGCCTGCAACATTCAGGACCTGCCCCACCTCTTGTCACCCCTCCGCTCGAGGATCGCAGGAGGTGGCTACGAGGTCCTCGTCGAGACAACGATGCCCGACAATGAGTGGAACCGGGCGAAGATGGCCCAGTTCGTGGCCCAGGAAGTCGCGATGGACAAGCGGATCCCGCCCCGCAGTGATTTCGATCATCGAGGAAGGTCGGCGGCGGGCAAAGGATCTGGACAAGAAGGAGAAGTCCCTCACCCTGCGCCTCCGGGAACTCGGGGGGCTCATCCGGTCCGCGGGAGACATGGCAGTCACGGAGGGAGTCGAATCGATTGAGGCGGATCACGTGCGCCGGGCGATCCGGATCGCCCGGACAATCGAAGAGCAGATTCGGGAGCGGTACGGCACCTACATCGCGGGCGTGGGCACGGACATCTCCCAGGCCCAGAAGGAGACGTCGCCCTATCACTACTGGAACATTCACGAAGGAGACGACGTCCAGGGCTACCAGTGAGGCCCGGGCAGGATCGCGGGGCCACTCGCACCCGCCCGATGGTGACCGCTGGCGTGGCGGCGACCATCGGATGGCCGGACCCCGTTGTTCATAGACGGGGCCCTCAAACGCTCTTCGATCTGAGATTCACGAGAATCCATCCTACGGGTCCAACCCCCAGGACATCACGAAATCACGAGGATCGACCCCATCATGGATGGGCGCGAATCGCAATGGTATGCGAAGGCGCCGAGTTCCGTGAAGGTCTAGGTGAAGGAACCCATGTGGCCGAGGAGGGGCGACCCGACGCCCGTCGGTTTCTCATGGGTCCCGATGCTGACCGAATGCTCGAGGAAATCCATGTTCATCCATCAGACCATGCTGCCTGCCCGTACGGTGAGGTTCCTGGAAGAGAACGCGCAGTCCACGATGGCGACCAATCCCGCGACAAGGATGACGGTCAGAGCCGTCCACCCCAGCGGATTCGTTTTCCTCGCTTCCGTATCGTTCATCTAGAACCACCTCCAGAACCACTGCTTTTCGAACAGGACTTTCCCCCAGCGGAGGGTCCGGCTGGGCGATCGCAGTGTTATGCGGGGCTCCGGAGTCGCATAGAAATCGCCGGACCCGAACGCGGCTTTTCCGAACCCCGTCTCGATCCAGCAATATCCTTTCCCCTCGAAGGCCTCCTTCGCTCCCCGGGCAAGGAGTTCCGCGGAGATGGCCTCCGCCACTGCCTTCGCCTGACCGTGAGCGAACACGCCCGCCTTTGGAAGGGACATTCCGTTTGGGAGCTTGATCGACGCAACATCCCCGATCGCATACACGTCATCCGCGACGGTCTTCAGCGTCCGCGGGTCCACGGGCACCCAGCCTCCGTCGTCGGTCAGGCCCGCGTCCCTTACGAAGGCCGGCGCGCGGTGGGGCGGGACACCGACGAGGAGGTCATAAGGTACCGTGGAGCCCGATGCCAAGATGATCTCCCGCGCCCCTCCGTCGATGCGTGCGGCCTTGGATCGCGGATGGAACCCGATGCCTCGCTCCCCGAGCATTCCAACCAAGGCCTTACCGACATCGGGTCCGGCTACGGGCATCGGCTGCGGTTCGGGCGACACGATGTCGATCGAGACGGAATCCCGGACGGCCATCCGCCGGAAGCGGTAGTCGAGCAGGAAGGCTGCCTCATAGGGCGCAGCGGGGCATTTGAATGGCATGCTGGAGACCAAGACGACGACCCTCCCTGTACGGAATCCCCTCAGGTCATCCCTCAGCTGTATCGCGCCTTCCAGCGAGTAGAGGTTCCTCGCTCCGGAGCCAAAACCGTCCAAGGCCTCCGGCGCCAATTCAGCGCCGGGGGCGAGCACGACGCGATCGTAGGCTCGAGATCCTGACGAAGTCCCGATTCGGTGCGCGGCGGTGTCGAGTTTCCGGACTTCCTCGCCCACGACATCGATCCCATGGCGTGCCACCCGATGGAGATCCCTCTGGACCTGCTCGGGACGTCGCCATCCCATCATGACCCAGAGGAAGGCGGGCTGGAAGGTATGCCGTCCCGCCTTGTCCACAAGGATGACCCGATGCCTCTCGTCGAGGCGCCTTCGCAGCTCCCGGGCGGCGACGAGGCCTCCGACGCCTCCTCCCACAACGACGATGTCCGCTATCCCATCACCTCCAAGTAGGCGAGGCCCGACGGGTCATCCGAAGCTCACCAGCCGATCGGTGGAGACGACAATATCCAGGAAGGAGCGCATCGAGGACGGGTTGCATGAGACCCCCGCATCTTGCTTTCGGAGTTCCAAACATGTCCCGCAAGCGAGGATTTCAGCCCCTCGGTTTGTGAGCTTGCGAATCTGCCGTGGGACGTCGAAGGTTCCTCCCCGAAGGGTGACCGCCTCGACACCTTTGCCCATGAGGAAGACGCTCACGTCATGCCCGGCTTCCTTCGCCGTATTGGCGAACCGGAATGCGTTCCAAGCTGTCTCCGGGTGAGCGGAAGACAGGAGGACGCCAATCCTCATCGGCGGATCCTCCCCGCCAGCCGATGCTCCCGAGCGAGCTTCTTGGACAGGATCCTTCGGAGAATGTCGATCGCCTCGAAGACCTCGGGGTCTGCCACGCGGTAGTAGGCCGTCGTCCCCTCCTGACGGCGCGCCAAGAGGCCATTGGCCCACAGAAACTTGAGATGCAGGGAAAGGTTCGGCTGGCTCGAGTCCGTGGCGGCGAGCAGCTCCTTGACGGATTTCTCCCCGCCTCGGAGGAGGTCAAGGAGTCGTAGGCGGATTGGGCTGGAAAGGCACTTGCATATGCGTGCGTGAAGCTCGTACGTTTCCTCGTCCACGGGGGCGGGATTCCATTTTCCTATTTAAATATTCAGAAATCCTTCCGGGCTTGCCATGCCTCGTCGGCCCGCTCGCGCCCATCACCGGAATCGGCGGCTCAGGAACCGGAGTGCGGCAGATACCGCACCATCTTGTACCCGTCCTCCCCGTCCGTGTAAAAGCGCGGGAGGGTGTGGAAGATGTTGAAGCCGTGCCGCTCGTAGAATCGAATCGCGGCCTTGTTCGAGATCCGAACCTCGAGTTCGATTCGCTTCAGGCCCCGCACGCCGCAATGTTGGAGGAAGGCTTGCATGAGCAGAGACCCGATCCCGCGCGCCCGGAAGCCGGCCGTCACGGCGAGCATGAGGACCCTCGCGTGGCCGTTCGCGGGAATGACCGCCGCGAGGAAGCCCACGGGGTTGCCGTTCACCTCCGCGACGAGGAATCCGTCGCGCCACCACTTGTGGATATCCAGGAAGATCGTGGTGGGATAGTTCTCTCCGAGAGCCTCCCGGACGATCAGCATCACCGCGGGCAGGTCGTTCGGGATGAAGGGCCGGATTCGCACGGCAGACGGTCGAAGGGGCCACCCCACTTGAACGTAACGCCGGCGGCAGCCTCATGAACCTCGATCCGCATCGACGACCGTGCGCGTCCTCGTCGAGGTGTCTGGGGAACATCCCACCCTCCCGCGGGCGGAGGTCCTCGCAGCCCTCGAAGCGGAACGTGCCGAGGTGCGGTCCGTCGGATGGACGAGCAAGGTCGTTCGGGTTGACGCCGTGGGACCCGTCGAGCGCGCCTTGCGGCGTCTGGGACTCGCCCACGTGGCCATGGAAGAACTCGCCCGGGGGAGTTTCGAGGACCTTCGATCCTTCGCCCGGGAGACCGATCTCGCGGGCCGAACGTTCCGCGTGAGAGCCCGAGGAATCGACATGCGCCTCGACGTTCCTGCGATCGAGAAGGCCCTCGGGGGTGACTTCGGTCGCACGGGTCGCGTCAACCTCACCTCCCCCGCGGTCGACCTGCGCGTCCTCGTCTCGGAGGAGTATGTCCTGGGACGCGTCGTCCACCACGTCAATCGATCCGACTTGGAGGCCCGACGTGTCGCCCGACGGCCCTTCTCCCTCCCGATCTCCCTTCACCCGAAGTTCGCTCGGTCTTTGGTGAACCTCGCGCGGGTGCCTACGGCTGGCACCCTTCTCGACCCCTTCTCCGGCACGGGAGGCGTCCTCCTCGAAGCCTCCCGGATCGGACTTCGAGCGGTGGGCTCGGATGTGCGGCGGCCGATGGTCCTCGGGGCAAGGCGGTCCCTGCGCAGCCTCCACGCGGACGCGGCCTTCGCCGTTGCAGACGCGGGCCGGCCCCCATGGCGTCTCGGGCGAACGGACGGAATTGCGACGGATCCGCCCTACGGCCGCGCGGCGTCGACTCGGGGCGAACCTCTCGCCCAGCTGTTCGACCGAGCTGTCCGTGCCTTCGCGGAAATCCTCCCGAAGGGCGGCCATCAGGTCGCTG
>CAYGBO010000014.1:0-13547 GCA_964348145.1 uncultured Methanomassiliicoccales archaeon | reverse complement strand
CCCGCCTGCTCGACATCGCGGAGCGTTACCTGGACCTCGTGGAGGCACACTCGATGCGCGTCCATCGGTCCCTCACGCGCATCTTCAGTGCGTTCATCAGGCCAGGGTGACGACGACCTCGAGTTCCTCCCGGATCGACGTGTCGATAATCTGGCCTCGGACATGGAAGGCCACGCTGGGGGGAACGGGGTCCAGGCTCGCGGGCGCCTGGATGAAGAGCCGGACGATGGCGCGCTCGCTCCCGTTCAGGGTGAAGGTCGTGTTGTCCCCGTCGATGACCGTCATCCATGACGCGTTGTCGCCCTCGACGGTCACATCGAGGAATCGAAGGGTCCACCCGAAGTTGTCGAGATTTCGGGGGTCGATCCGGAGACCCACTTGTTCCCGGGCGCCTCCTGTGTTGTTGACAACAAAGGTCGCGGTCACGGAGGCGTTCAGGGACACGGTGGTCTGCAAGTTCTCGAGGGGCTGCCGATCGAGGCTCTCGAAGGTCATCCCCTGGCTGATCGGAATGAGGGCGAAGGGCTGTGGGACGAAGGTGAGGACGAGGATCGTGACCGCGCCGATCCCGATGAGCTTTCGACTCGCGTCGAGTCGAGTGATGTCGTTAAGGGGGGGTGGGTGACGAACGCCGATCATGAGGATGAGGAACCCGAACAGGATCCATCCGATGTACAGAGTCCCCATCGCGAAGAGGGCGAGGACCGCGAGCCAGGACAGGTAGTGTTGCCTGTTCCCGAGGAGGGCCCTCGCGATGTGGCCCCCGTCCAGCTGGCCTGCGGGGAGCAGGTTGATCGCCGTCACGAAGAGGCCGACCCACCCTGCGAACGCCAAGGGATGCAGGACATAGCTCTCCGGAAGCGGGAAGAACAAGGAGAGGAAATCGAAGAGGACGGATGCCTGGATCACCTGCACGGCTCCGGCTTCCGGCGTCGTGGGCTCCACGGGAGTGGCCGCGGACAGCCCGAGGCCCGCGAGGGTCACGGGAATCGCGATGAGGAATCCCACGAGGGGACCTGAAACTCCGATGTCGAGGAGGGCCCGCCGGCTCGGAATCGGATCGCGCATGCTGATGAAGGCCCCGAACGTCCCGAGCGGCGGGATCGACGGCAGGAAGAACGGCATGGACGCGTGCACCTTGTAGTGGCGCGCGACGAGATAGTGTCCCATCTCGTGGGCTCCCAGAATCGTGAGGAGCGGGATGCCGAAGAACACAGCCCCCAATGCAATCGACTCGAGGGAGAAGAAGGGAGCGCCGGAGTATCCCGACCAGTTCCACGCCCCGCCGAAGAAGAGGGTGGTGAAGATCGTCACCACGAGGAGCACCGCGTTGACCTCGCGTCCGCGAAACCGGGTCGTCGGGCGTCGCTGGACGTGGACAACGGTCTCCCCGCGCTCCTGGGTGATTGTCGGGATGTAGTTCCTCGGTACGAGTTCTCGGCGCAGACCATCAAAGGCCGTCTCGAGGGACTCGGCAGTCACCGTCACCTGAAACGTCAGGGCCATCGGCGTGACCACCACGCCGTACACGGAGAAGTGACGCGCAACGGAAGTCCGGATCGACTCGACTTCCGCGTCTGCTGCGACCACAGTGCGAACGAACCCTCGCTGCTATTAAAACGTGAGGGCGCCGATTCTATGCAATGGAACGGAGGAGCCGCAACGTCGAGAGCGAGTTCATAGTGGTGACGTGGCGCAGAGCCCCTTGGGGCCAAGGGCTCCCAAACAGGCGGACCGGGCGGGGAACCGACCGGACCGGAACGCGAGGGCCGCCGAGTCCCCGCACGACAGTCCCGCGCTCGCCCCTTTCAATCGCTTACGGCCCGAAGTCTCGTCTCAACATCCCGCCGCGCGAGGTCCAGGGCCTCGTCGATCCCTCTCTCGTTGGGTCCGGCGCCTTGTGCGAAATCCTCTCGGCCACCGCCCTTCCCCCCGATTGCCCCAATCGCTGCTTCGAGGACCGCCCGGGCGTCAAGGCTCACCTCCTTCCCGTGGGAGACGATGAACGACGCTCCTGTGCCGGACCCGGCGGCCAGGATTGCGACCGCCCTGGGGTCGCCGCAAATTTCCTTTGAGAGCGCCATGAGGTCTCCCATCTCTCCATCCATGCGATGGACCACGATCTTCGCGTCCCCCACGTGGTGCGCCCGCGCGAGCAATTCGGATGAGCGTGCCCCGGTGGTCTGCGTCTGAATCCGCTGGAGCTCCCGGCGCTGCCCCTTCCATTCCTCCAGGAGACGGGACGTCGCGGATGCCACTTGGTCTTCGGGAACCCCCAGGGTCTCTGCCGCCTTCGACAACTCTCGCGACTGCCTCCGGACGGCCTCGACGGCGGCCTTTCCCGCGGCGTATTCGAGTCGCACGACGCCATCCTGGACTCTGGTCGCACGGAGGAGCTTCACGAAGCCGACATCGCTCGTGCGCGATGCATGAGTCCCTCCGCACGCCTCGACATCCCACTTCGGGATTTCGACGACTCGCAACTCCCCGCCGGGCACGGAACCACCCTGGTAGAGCCGAAACCCGAACTTGCGTTCCGCCACGTCACGGGGCATGAACTTTGTTCGTACGATCTTGGCGCCGAGGATCTGCTCGTTCGCCGACGCCTCGATCCGGGCGATCTCATCTTCCGCCAAGGCATCGTAGTGGGTGATGTCGAGCCGAGCTCCTTCGACCGACTTGTGAGCGCCCGTCTGCCACACGTGGTTGCCCAAGACCTTGCGGGCCGCTCCGAGGACGATGTGCGTGGCGGTGTGGTGGGCCGTCAGGGCCCGCCGGCGGGCGTCGTCGATCTCGCACGGGACTCGCTTCCTGAGGAGGCGGTTCGCGTCTCCTCGGACGTAGTGGAGGACCCTCGGGCCGACCTGCTGGACGTCGTACACCTCGTAGCCTCCAATCGTCCCGTGGTCCGCTTCCTGGCCTCCCCCTTCCGGATAGAAGAAGGTCTGGTCGAGGACCACGACGGGGCCCCGGACGTGCAGCACCTTCGCCCGGAACCGCCTTTTCCTTCGGTCTTCATAGACCCGGAGACGCGTCGGCGGAAGGTCGGCCGGCAGCTCTTCCGTCTCGGCGGCTTCGGGGGCGTGCGGCTCGTGGCGCGCCGCGACGCGGGCGTAGAAGTCATCGGGCACGTCCACGGGCAGGGACGTGAACTCCCGGACCACGTCGGGGTTCAGGCCATGGCTGTCGTACAGCTCGACGAGGGCTCCTGCGTCGAAGGTTCCGCCCGCGGCACGAAGATCTGCCTCCATCCGCGCCACGATCCCCCGGCCCTTGTCCAAGGTCTCCCGGTAGCGGGCCTCCTCGACCTTGAGCAGCTTGAGGATGTCTCCCTTGTTGAAGAAGAATTCGGGATAGTCCTCTCGGGTTTGGTCAATCAAGAAGCTGATCGTGTCCGCCAGGCTGTACGTGATGTTCAGGTCCTTCAGGGCCCGGAGGCCCCGGCGCACGAGGAGCCGAGCGAAGTAGCCCTCCCGGCTGTTCGACGGCACGACGCCGTCTCCCAGAAGGAACATGAGGGCTCTCGCATGGTCGCAGATCGTGTACAAGGCCTCGAGAGGCGCGATCGTCCTGGTGAGTTCCTCCGCCGTGATGCCGACCCGTTCCGCCGTCCGGGTGCGGACCTCGCGCAAGTCGGCGATGGACTCGACTTTCATCATGCCCGCCACCTTCGAGTATTCCCGCAGGATGCGCTCGTCCACGGTCTTCGCACCCGTAGCTCGCTTGAGGTATGCGAGGGCGTCGCCGAAGACCGCCTCGTAAGCCGAGGGCGTGCCCTGGGAGACCCACGTGAGCCGTTCGAGGCCGTACCCCGTATCGACGACCTTCGTGTCCATGGGGATCCGTTGCCCATCCGTCTCCTTGTTCTCCATGAAGACGAGGGTCGCGGCTTCCGCGCCGCCGAACACGACCTCGAAGGAGGGGCCGCTGTTGCCTCCGCCCTTCCACCAGGACTCCTTGTACCTCGGCAGCCCCGGATCCACCCCAAGCCGCTCCACGAGAAAGGCGTGGCACAGCTCGACGGTCCGGTCCTTGAAGTACACGGACCGATGAGTGGAGTTGAACGCGTGATGGGCCATCATTTCGAACATCGTGAAGTGCTGGCCCGTCTTCCCCACGTTGTCGATGTCATTGAAGCGAACGCACGGCTGGCTGATCGCGAGGGGGTTCGCGGGGGGATCCGCGACACCGTCGACGACCCAGGGCTGAAAGGGATAGATGGAGGCTTGGGTGAAGAAGACGTCGTCGCGCCAGCGGGAGACAATCGGGTAGCGGCGGACACGCGTGTGATCGTTCTGTTCGAGGAAGGAGAGGAAGTCCTCGCGCATCGCCCGGTACGTGAGGCGCTTGCGGAAAGGCGACGCGCCGATGAAATCGTATTCCTGGCATGGGGTCTCTCCGCATGTTCCGTGGGTGCCTAGGGACCAGAAGGCCTTGCGGCACGTCGGACACGTCTGGCGCGTGAATCCCTGCTTCCGAAAGAGCTCGATCTCGTAGTCACTTTCCGGCATCTGAGCCACCGAAAGGCCTCGCGTGCTTAAAGATTCCCGGGGGTGAATTCCTTGGGCGGGAGCCCACGAGGGTCCTGGGATTGTGATTCCGAGGGGATGTCCTCTCGGCCCAGCTGGTCGCGGACGAGTCGGTTCGCGATCGCGAGGAATGCCTCTTCAGTTCCCGGAGGAATCGTGGCGCCTGCGGCGGCGGCGTGCCCGCCTCCCTGACCGCCGACCTCTTGGCTCGCGGCTCGCATGACCACCGCGAGATCGAGGCCCTTGGCGAGGAGACCTCGATCGCACCGGGCGGAGACTTTGATCCCGTCCTCGGCGCGCACGAAGGCGATGATGGGGAGGTCTTTGGCGGCGCGCCCCCGGTTCAGCGCCATGCCCGTGGCGATTCCAAGGACCGTGTCGCGTATCCGGTCTCCCGCATGGAAATACTGAATCGAGTCCATCCGCAAAATCCCCGATTCGAGGATGATCTCCATTGAGTCGACGAGGTACTCCCGATGGCCTCGGAGAAGCCGCAGGGCGTCCGCGAGGGCCTCGTCGCGGTCCCCCCGACACACCCGATACCCGACCTCCGGCGCCTCGTAGCGTCCGCACGCGTTGATCAAGGTCCCGAACTCCTTCGCGTCGCGGGTCGGGCTTCCGGGAGGTTCCCGGACCAAAGTGTAGACCTCGCCGACGAGCCGCTCGACATCGCGGGCGGAGTAGCCCCGCTCGAGCATGTGACCAACGAGAGTCGACACGATCCTTCGCTTCTCGCCTCGGTCGAGGTCGGACCAACTCCGCCAGGAGTCCTCGACCTTCAGATCGATTCCCAGCTCCAGGAGGAAGGCGATGCACGCCTCCTCGTTTCCGCTCAGCCGGGGGATCCAAGGGTCCGTCGCGTACTGAAGCATCGTGTGGACCGGACGAGTCTCCCGGCCAAAGAGGCGGAGGTCCACGGAGGCCTCCAGGACGCCCGCGCCGATTCCATCCTCGAGGATTCTTCGGTTGTATCCCTCGAGGCGTCGGAACTCCTGGTCCTGCACGTCCCCCACAGCGCCGACGATCGCGATGGCGGCGAGATCTGCGTTGCGCGCGTCCAGGGCTTTCGCGACCGCATAGGCGCAGCCGGCGCCGCTGGCAACGTCGGAACCGGAACCCTCCAGGTGGGGGTTCAGCATGAGTACTCGGTCGAGGGACTGAGCCAGGCGGACGAGGTCCCCGCGAAAGACCATGGGCACGTCTCGCTCCGTCGGGACGTGGTGGTCCGTGATGACCGCATCGAGGCCGTGGAAGGCGTGGAGCATCCCCGCTCCCAGGTCGATAAACCAGGCGAGGGGCGTCCCCTGACGCTTGATGTCTCCGAGCGTGCCCTCGTCAAGTTTCTTCACGAAAGCGACTTCGTGATCGATGCCCGTGCGCGTGAGGGCCTCCGACGCGATCGCTCCACCCGTGATGCCGTCCGTGTCGATGTGCGTCACGATCTTCACGAAGGGCGCGGACCGCAGCCGCTCCGCGATCTCTTTGGCCACGGCCTCCATGGGTGTCGCCCAGCGGACCCCCTCCCATTAACCTTTGCGGGGGGAGCCCGTCGGGCGGGGAGATTCCCCCTCCCTGGGGGATGTCAAGTCCCCGATTCCCCGAAAGCGTGGTCTCCGGGAAACGAATATCCCACGGGAGGTTCATGGGAGATCGTGGTTCGGGTCTCGGCGACAGCCCTCATCCTTCGTGAGGGGCGTGTCCTCCTTGGGAGGCGCACGAGCGAGACCCGCTTTGCGAAGATGTGGGACGCCTTCGGAGGTCACGTCGAACCGGGTGAATCACCGAACGCGGCCTTGCGTCGCGAACTTCGGGAGGAACTCGGGGTTCACGTCACGGCAGCGAGGTTTCTCGAAGTCTACGAGGACGTGGATCCCACCTCAGGCGAGAGGTTTCGCCATCATCTCTACCTAGTGACGGGGTGGGACGGCCGTCCGCGGATCGCGAACGCGGAGCACTCGGAAATCCGATGGTTCCGCCCCGACGAGACGGACTCCCTGGACCTCATGCCCCATCTCAAGGAAGCGATTCGGTCACGGATCGCGAAGAATCCTTAAGGAGGACCGTCTTCAAGGGCTCCGAGAGGCACCCATCGTGGACGACGGGATCCTACGCAGGATCCTCACGGAGACCAAGACGATTGCCGTCGTGGGTTGCTCCCGAGATCCCTCCAAGGAAGCGCACAAAGTGCCCTCCTACCTGCAGGCGCAGGGCTACCGGATCATACCCGTGAATCCTTCCGCGGACCGCATCCTCGGGGAAAAGGCGGTCGGTTCCCTCGCCGACATCCCGGGATCCTATGATCTCGTCGAGATTTTCAGGCCGTCCGTGGACGTGCCGCCCGTCGTCGAGGAGGCCTTGGGAGGGCCCGCGAAGGTCCTCTGGATGCAGCTGGGAATCCGAAACGAAGAGGCGGCGAAGAAGGCGGAGGCCGCCGGACGCACCGTGGTTCAAGATCGGTGCATGCGGACGGAACACCAGCGACTGCTCGGTCGACGGGTTTCCTGAGGCCGCACGGGAAGGGGACGAACGATCGCGGCCTGGTGCGAGGAACCCAGGCCGCGGGGTCAGTGCAGGACGACGGACTTCACCCCGTCGACCTGCTTGATTCGCGGGAGGAGTCGCTCGGGGACGGGTGCCTCTGTCACGATGAACCCGTGGGGATTGTCCACGATCTCGGGGTCGTCCATGATCACTTGGCGGACGCTGATCCCTGCCTCCGAGATAATCGTGGCCACCCCTGCGAGGATGCCAGGTTTCGACGCGTTCGTCGGCACGATCTCAATCGCACCCCATCCCCAGAGGGGCGCGACATCCCGCAGGTGGCAGACGGGCCTTAGGCGGTCGAAGAAAGATCGAAGCTCGGGACTCTTCTCAATGGTGGCGACGGTGGCCGTCACAACGCGGCGGTCCACGCTCGCCGCCCGGGCCATCGAGGTGTCCGAAACCTTGATGTCCCCGCAGTAGACGCGTCCGCCATGGACCCTGAGGCCGTACTGGACCATGATCTGCGCAACCTTCTCCTGGGCTGGGAATCCTTTGAAGTAGGGTCGGAAGCGAGCCCACATGGCTCCGATCAGTGTACGCATTCGAGCCCTAACGGTTAATACTTTCGTCGTTTGAAGACCCTTTCCGTACATCAAGGGACAAAATCGTTATATACAGCCCAGAGAATCTCAGTCCCTGAGTTGGTGGGAACGATGACATCGCACGGTCGATCGGCGGACAAGGATGACGTGAAGATACTCCTCGGAACGGAGGGGTTACCGCGAGCCTGGTACAACATCCTCCCTGACCTGCCCGCGCCCCTGCCCCCGCCCCTCAATCCCGCGACGAAGGAACCCGTGGGTCCGGACGCCCTCGCGCCGATTTTCCCGATGGAAATCATCCGGCAGGAGGTCAGCCAGAACCCCTCGGAGCCGATCCCCGACGATCTGCGGGAAGCATACCTTCGAGTCGGGCGGCCCACGCCCATGTACCGCGCGAAGCGGTTGGAGGCGTACCTCAAGACGCCCGCGCGTATCTACTACAAACGGGAGGATCTCTCCCCCGTCGGCTCCCACAAGCCGAACACGGCGATCGCCCAGGCCTACTTCGCCAAGAGGGAGGGCATCGAGACCCTCACGACGGAGACGGGCGCGGGTCAGTGGGGCTCGGCTCTTGCCTACGCGACGAACTACTTCGACCTGAAGTGCAAGGTCTTCATGGTCCGCGTTTCGTACGATCAGAAGCCGTATCGGAAGCACCTCATGAGACTCTTCGGCGCGGAGGTCTATCCGTCCCCGAGCGACCAGACGAAGTTCGGACGGCAACTCCTCGAGAACGACGGCGGAAACCCGGGCTCCTTGGGGATCGCAATCTCCGAGGCTCTCGAAACGGCGGTCACGTCGAAGAACGCGCGGTACTCCCTCGGAAGCGTGCTGAACCACGTCCTCATGCATCAGACGATCGTTGGCCTCGAAGTGATCCAGCAGCTCGAACAGGCAGACGTCACGCCGGACTACATGGTCGGCAGCGTGGGCGGCGGATCGAACTTCGCCGGCTTTGCGTATCCCTCCGTGGGCCGACGCCTCAAGGGGAAGCTGAAGACGAGGTTCATCGCCATCGAACCGACGTCCGTCCCAACGATGACGAAGGGACGGTACGAGTATGACTTCGGCGACACCGCAGAGATGACGCCCCTCCTGAAGATGCACACGCTGGGCCATGGCTTCGTGCCGCCGCGCATCCACGCCGGCGGGCTTCGGTATCACGGCGCCGCGCCTTCCCTGAGCCTGCTCATCCACCACGGCATCGTCGAACCTCGGGCGGCCCCACAAGTGGATACGTTCAAGGCGGCTGAGATCTTCGCGAAGACAGAAGGTCTCGTCGCCGCGCCGGAGACGGCCCATGCGATCCGCGGAGTGATTGACCTGGCCCTGGAGGCGAAGGACACGGGCGAGGAACGGACCATTGCGTTCAACTACAGCGGCCACGGCCTCCTCGATATGGAGGGATACGCTCAGTACCTTGCCGGGACCCTGAAGGACAACTGAGACGTCCCGCCCGCCGACGGGCCTCGAAATCCGCCCCCACGGGAACTCGGGCGCGAGGCTCCGAAAGGACAAAGCCCCTCGGGACCATCCGAGCTTGTGGACGTCGGCGTGGATGTCGGGGGGACCTTCACGGATTTCGTCGCATTCTCTCCCCGATCCGTGCTCACGACGAAGGTGCCGTCGACCCCCGATCCTTCCGCCGCGGTCCGTGCGGGCCTGAACGAACTCGGCGCGACCCGGATGTCCCACGGCACGACGGTCGCAACGAACGCGATCCTCGAGCGGAAGGGAGCCCGCACCGCCTTCGTGACGACGGCGGGCTTCGAGGATCTCCTGACCATCGGGCGGCAGAGTCGTCCGAGCCTCTACGATCTCCGAGTCGCCCGGCCGCCTCCCCCCGTCCCACGGGATCGGTGTTTCGGCGTCAAGGAACGCATCGGTGCCCGAGGCCGAACTTTGCGCCCGCTCACGCAGGAGGAGATACGACGCATCGTTCGTGCTGTGGATACCTGTCGGGCAGAGGCCGTCGCGGTGTGCCTGCTCTTCTCCTTCCTCCGTCCCGCCCACGAACGCGCCCTCGCCCGCGCCCTCGGCGAGCGGGCCGTCTCCATGAGCCATGAGGTGCTCGCCGAGTTCCGGGAGTACGAGAGGGCCTCCACGACCGTGCTGGACGCCTACGTGAAGCCCCTCGCCCGCCAGTACCTCGCGGACCTGGGCAAGGCCGTGGAGGGTGGGTTCTTCATCATGCGATCGGGAGGGGGCGTCGCAGCCCACTCCGCAATGTCGAAGCGACCCGTCGACATGGTCCTCAGCGGTCCCTCGGGAGGGGTCGCCGCGGCAGCCGCCGTAAGCCGCAGGTCTCGGTATCGGAATCTCGTGACGTTCGACATGGGAGGCACGAGCGCGGACTTTTCTGCGATCGTTCAAGGCCGGCCCCAGTGGACCACGGAAGCGTCGATCGACACATTCCCCCTCGCCCTGCCCGTGGTCGACATCGAATCCGTCGGAGCGGGCGGCGGGAGCATCGCATGGAGGGACTCCGGCGGGGCTCTCCGGGTCGGACCGGAGAGCGCCGGTGCGGACCCCGGCCCCGTCGCCTACGGGAGAGGTGGCCGCCGTGTGACCGTGACGGACGCGGATCTCGCCGCTGGGGTCCTCGGGCCCGCCCTCCTCGGAGGACGGGTACCTCTGCGAGCGGACCTTGCACGGGTGGGGCTCCGGGAGCTTGCCGACGAGCTTCACGTGGCGCCAGAAGCGTCCATTCTCGGAGTGCAACGGGTCGTCCGGACGAACATGGCGAAGGCGATGCGGCTCGTGCTGGCGCGGCGAGGGCTCGACCCAAGGGATTTCGCCCTCGTGGCTTTCGGCGGGGCCGGGCCCATGCACGCGACCGCCCTCGCCCGCGAACTCGGCGTCCCCCGTGTCCTCGTGCCATTCCTGCCCGGCGCCTTCTCCGCGTATGGCATCCTGATTTCGGAGTTGAGGCTGGACTACAGCCGGAGCGTTGTGCGGCCCCTGATGGACTCGGCCCGCGTGATACGCGAGGTCGTCCGCAGCTTTTCCTCGCGCGCCCGGGAGGACTTGCAGGGACAGGGTGTCGATCCCTCTCGGGCAGTCCTCGAGGCGAGCGCGGACCTGCGGTACCGGGGTCAGAGCTACGAGATCAACGTTCCCCTCCGCGGAAACTTGGCCGCGGCGTTCCGAAGGGCCCATCGCCGCACGTACGGATACGCATCCTCGACGGAGCCCGTCGAGGTCGTCACGATCCGCCTGACCGCCCGGGTCCCCCGACGCGCGGCGGTCCCGAAACCTCCGCGGGACGTGCGGCCCCGCCCGTCAGCCCGACGGGTCCTCTTCGAGGACGGCTGGCGGGAGGTTCCCGCGTTCCCTCGATCCCGTCTCCCGACGGGTTTCGAGACGGACGGCCCTGCGATCGTCGAGGAGGACCATGCCACGACCCTTGTACCTCCGGGAGCCTCCGTCCGGGTGGATGCCTTGGGCCTCCTGGACATCGAGGTGGGCGCGTGAATCCCGCCGAGCTGGAGATCCTACGGGTCGCCTTCACCTTCATCCCGGAGGAGATGGGCGTCGCGTTGCGCCGGACCGCGTACTCCCCGAACATCAAGGAGCGGGTCGATGCGAGCTGCGCCCTCTTCGACGACGAAGGTCGCATGGTGGCCCAAGCCGAACACATCCCCGTCCACCTCGGTTCGATGCCCCTGACGATTGAACTCCTCCGCCGGGAGTTTCCCGGCACGCTGCGAGAGGGGGATCAGGTGATCCTGAACGATCCGTACCGGGGCGGCACCCACCTCCCCGACATCACCCTCGTCCGGCCCGTGTTCCTCCGAGACCGCCTCGTGGGTTATACGGGGAACCGGGCGCACCACGCCGACGTCGGTGGGATCGCCCCGGGATCCATGCCCGCGGATGCGACGACCCTCGACGAGGAGGGCGTCGTGCTCGCCCCGCAGAAATTCCTCGACCGGGGGCGCGAGCGGAGAGAGGTCCTCGATCGAATCCGTCGCGGGATGCGATCTCCGAAGGAGCGGCTCGGTGACCTTCGTGCGCAAGTCGCGGCGAACGAGCTTGGCGCGCGCCGCCTGCGGGAGTTGGGAGATCGGCATGGGGTCACGCGCCTCCGGGCCCATGCTTCGGAACTCATGGACTACAGTGAGCGCCGGGTTCGCCGCGCGATTCAGGATCTGCCGCGTGGGTCCTTCCGCGGAGAGGACTTCGTGGAGGGATCCCATCCCGAGGACCCGGAGTTCGCCCGGATCGTGGCGACGGTCACGATCGGCGGTTCGGGGGTGACCGTGGACTTCGCCGGGACGGACCGGCAGGTGCGCGGGAACCTGAACGCTCCCTTCGCGGTCACGACAAGCGCATCGTACTACGTACTCCGCTGCCTCACGGACCCGGGGGCTCCGCCGAACGCGGGGGCCTATCGGCCATACCAGATCAAGGCTCCCCAAGGAACCCTGGTTCGCGCTCGGTTCCCCGCCGCAGTCGCGGCCGGGAACGTGGAGACCTCCCAGCGTATCGTGGACACCTTGTTCCTCGCCCTCGCGGAGCCCCTCTCGGACCGGGTCCCTGCTCAGAGTCAGGGGACGATGAACAACACCACGGTCGGCATGGCGGGTCGCGACGGCTTCTCCTATTACGAGACGGTCGCCGGGGGCGAGGGAGCGTTGCCGTACCGTGACGGCATGGACGGCGTGCACACGCACATGACGAACACCCGCAACACGCCCGCGGAGGCCTTGGAGTTCGCCTACCCCCTCCGTGTCGAGGAGTTCCGGCTTCGACCTGACTCCGGAGGTGCGGGAACCTATCGGGGCGGCGACGGAGTGCGCCGCTCGATTTGCTTCCTCGGGTCTTCCGGGATTGCGTCAATCGTATCCGACCGCAGGCGAAGGGCGCCGAGGGGACTGTTCGGCGGAGACGCAGGGGCCGTGGGCTCCAATTTGCTTGTCCGCGGGGGGAAGACGCGGCCCTTGCCCGCAAAGGTCACATTCCCGATACGGCGCGGCGACGTACTCGTTGTCGAGACGCCGGGCGGAGGGGGCTGGGGCCCGCCCCGCAGGCACGCCTAGAGGTACGCTACCTGCAAGGAACGACTTCACCTCCGGCGGATCGCGTTGGGGCCTCGTGGAGGCCCTCGCCTTCGGGGGCGCATTCCTCGTCCTCACGCTCTTGGGCGTCCTCGCCGGCGCGGTCACTGGCCTCTCGCCTGGCCTCCATGTGAACAACGTCGCGGCCCTCCTCCTCGCAAGCCGGGCCTCCTGGGCGTTGCTCGTCGTGGCATTGCTTCCATCGGCGATCAACGTGCCCGGGGCGGTCGCTCTTTTGCTCGCGTGCTTTCTCATGGCGACGGCCGTGAGCCACAGCGTCTTCGACTTCGTGCCCTCCGTGTTCTTCGGTGCTCCCTCGGAGGACACGGCCCTTTCCGTCCTTCCGGGACACCGGCTTCTCCTTCAAGGCCGGGGCGCCGCGGCGGTTGCCCTCGCCGCGCGAGGCGCTCTTTTCGGAACCCTCGCATCCGTGCCGATGCTCCTCGTGCTGCGAATCCTCCTCGCAGCCCCGGTCGGCTTGTACGAGCACTTCCGACCATGGACCGCCGTGTTCCTGGTCGGATTGCTCGCGGCCCTCCTTCTCTCGGAGACCCCGGGTCGGCGGGACCGGGTCAGGCGCGTGGCTCGCGCCGTATGGGTTCAGGTCCTCTCGGGAGTCCTCGGCGTGGCCGTCCTCCGTGGCGTCTCCGGTCTCCCGTCCGAGGAAGCGCTTTTCCCCTTGTTTGCGGGCCTCTTCGGCCTCCCGAACTTGATCCTTGCCGTCCGCCGTCGTCCTGCGGCGGTGCCGATGCAGCGGTTGGAGCCCCTCGGACCCGTTCGCCGCGCGGAGGCGGTTCACGCCCTTCGAGGGACCTTGGCCGGTGCCTCCGTCTCCTGGCTCCCTGGCCTCAGCGGGGGCGCCGCCGCGACCC
>CAYGBO010000013.1:40937-42363 GCA_964348145.1 uncultured Methanomassiliicoccales archaeon | reverse complement strand
CGCCAATCAGGAGGAGGGCGATGCTGAACACCTGCATGGGCACGAGGGTCGCTCCGAGGAGGACCACCGCCATCGCGACCGTGACGACGGGATACGCGCCCGTGAAGCCGCTGACCACGGAGGCATTCCCCCGCTCGACCGCCACGAACCAGAGGGCCGTTCCCACGGCCCCGCAGAGTCCCGAACCGATCGCAAAGGCGACGCCCAAGGGAGCGAGATTCGTCCATCCGGCGCCGAGAAGAAACCAACCGACGTAGATGGGGACGCTATAGACCGAGTACAGGGCGAGCATCCGGCCTGGACCCAGCCGGACCGTCGGCTCTTTGGACAGGCCCTCCCCGAGGCCGTACAGGACGACCGTGAGGAGGGCGGTGACGAGCCAGAGCTCCATCTCGCCATGCCTCGTTTCGTTGGTTCGAATCCCGATGGTTCATCGGTTCTCCCTCCGGGAGCGAAGCCCCCTTGCGAGGGATGGGGAGTCCCAGAGCGGAGGTTTTCTTAAAGGTTCTGACATGCGAACTCCTCGTGAGAAGCACGCGTTGCCATCTTCGGTCCAATGCTGCCTCGAAGTGGCCGTGGACCGTATGAGCCAAATCCTTATGACCTCCGGCTCGCCATAGGATGTCGTGGCGCGAGACGAAACACCGATTCTCCTCCTAATCGTGGCCCTCTTCGCCCTTCTCGGGATCGCCCTCACAGCGGCCAGCCTTGCCTCCCACCAGTCCATGTGGGGGATGATGGGCGGCGGCATGATGGGGAACGGGATGATGGGCGACGGCGCGTCCGTGGATCCGGGTCCCGGTGGCTTCGAATGGGCCATCCTCCTCGTCTCCGCGGGATTCTTCGCGGCCGCCCTCCTCCTCATCTACCGAGCTCGGACAGCCCCCATGGCGGCCGTCGTTCCCCCCCTGCCCCCACCGTGGGCCCCCTCACCCTCGCCCGCGGCGGTCCCTTCGGGTTCTCCGCACGCCGAAGAACCGATCTCGGAGCTGACCCTCGTTCGCCTCCTCGATGAGGACGAGCGGCGTATGTACCTGGAGATCCGGGAGCACGGGGGCCAGATGTACCAGCGGGAACTCGTCGCGAAGGGAGATTTCTCGAAGGCGAAGGTCACCCGGGTCTTGGACAAGCTCGAGCGGAGGGGACTCGTGGTCCGCGAGAGGCACGGGATGACAAACCGAGTCCGGATCGTGGCGAAGGTCGGGAAGTGACCCCCCAGCGGGTCTCGTCTCAGGTTTCTGAAATCCGTTTCACCGCATTTCACGGAGGACTCATCAGCTGTTTCAGTCCTAGGAGATCCCAGAGGTGAACAACATGCAGACGGGCATCTTGGTGGCCCTTGCGGCTCTCTCCCTCGTCGGCGTAGGCGTCGTGGGCGCGTCCGGCGTCATGGCGCCTGCGATCGGCGGGATGGGGGGCATGCAGG
>CAYGBO010000013.1:37402-40927 GCA_964348145.1 uncultured Methanomassiliicoccales archaeon | reverse complement strand
TCATGGGCACGGAGATCACCTGCGCCCAGTGTCACGACCACCCCTTCGAGGAAGTCTACCAGATGGACTTCTACCGGATGGCGGCCTTCATGGGCGAGACCGAGACCCGGGCCCGCGGCGGCGGCAACATGATGATGATGATGGGCGGAGGCGGCGGAATGCACCACGGCGGAATGGACCACGCCGGCATGATGGGTGGCGACGCCTGCCCCTGCGAGGCCGACGGCCACATGCACCAGTATCAGCACGCGATGGACCACGAGCACGGCGAATGCGCGTGAAGAGTACCCCCTCATGGCGGGACACCCCCGTCCCGCCCCTTCCCCTTTTGGCGGCAGTCCTGATGGCCACATAACGCTCGTTCGATGACCCAACGAAAGCTGTTTAGCGAACCTTCGCATCCTGCCGCACGCCAGGCACCCCTTCCAACGCCACGAGGTTGCATGGGATGACGATCGCGGAAGCCCTCGCCCAATTCGTTACCGAGAGCTCCTTCGACGACCTGTCCGAGGCGGCGGTAGGGGAATTGAAGATCCGGGTGCTCGACTCCCTGGGATGCGCGATTGGCGCCTTGGAAAGCGAACCGGTCCGAAGGATACGGGACCAGGTCGAGGATTTTGGCGGAGCCGACCGCTGCACCGTCATCGCCGGAGGCCGGACGGCCCCGGACCGTGCCGCGTTGCTCAACGGGGCCCTCGTCCGGTACCTCGACTTCAACGACAGCTACCTGGCGAAAGGGGAAACCTGTCACCCAAGCGACAACGTGGCCCCCGTCCTCGCGGCCGCCGAGTACGCCGACATTTCGGGCAAGGAATTCCTGACCGCCCTCGGGGTGGCGTATCAGGTCCAGTGTCGGCTCAGCGACGTTGCACCGGTTCGTGCCAAGGGGTTCGACCACACGACCCAGGGATCCTACGGGGTCGCCGCGGGGGTCTCGAAGGCCCTCCGCCTTGATGCCTCCCGGACGGCCCACGCCCTGGCGATCGCCGGGACGGCCTTCAATGCCCTGCGGGTGACGCGGACGGGCCGCCTCTCCCACTGGAAAGGCCTCGCGTACCCGAACACCGCCTTCGGAGCGACCCACGCAGCCTTCCTCGCGATGCGGGGTGTCACGGGACCCCTCGAAGTCTTCGAGGGGAACAAGGGGTTCATGGACTCGATCGCGGGCAAGTTCCACCTCGACTGGTCCAAGGAGGACCTCGAGCGGGTGACCCGTACGATCCTGAAGAAGTACAATGCGGAGGTGCATTCCCAGTCTTCCATCGAGGCGATCCTGGACGTCAAGGCCGAGCACGGGCTCGCCGCGGACGCCGTGGAGTCGATCGAGATTGACGTCTTCGACGTGGCATACCACATCATCGGAGGAGGGGAAGAAGGGGAGAAGACGAGCATTACGACGAAAGAGGAGGCGGACCACAGCCTGCCCTATATCGTGGCCGTGGCCTTCCTTGACGGAGGCGTGATGCCCGCCCAGTATGATCCCGACCGGATCGTCCGGGATGACGTCCAAAGGCTCCTCCGACGGATCCGGGTGCGTCCCCGCCAGGACTTCACGGATAGGTTCCCCGCAGAGATGCCCACGCGGGTCGTCGTTCGAACGAAGGATGGGCGATCCTTCGAGAAGGAAAAGAAGGACTACGAGGGATTCACCACACGCCCGATGCCGTGGGCCCAGGCCGTCGAGAAGTTCGAGGGGCTGAGCGCTCCCTTCGTGGAAGAGCCCCTGCGCAGGGAGATTGCGGACGCCGTCGGGCGACTCGAGGCCCGCCCTGTAACCGATTTGATGAAGCTCCTCGGACGCATACCCGATCCGACGAGGAGGTCCAAGCATGGTCAAGGAAGGCGAACCTGAGCGGGCCTTTGCATTCCTGCGGGGGAACGAGAGGCAGTCCAAGCCCCGGACCGCGGGGATCACGGAGATCCGGGGCCCGTACTACAGCGTGATGGGGAAACGGTACCTGGAGGACGTCCTGGAGACGATGGGGGCCTACGTGGACTCCCTGAAATTCGCGGCGGGATCCTTCACCCTGATGCCACGCAAGGCCCTCCGAGAGATCATCGACCTCGCACACCGCCACAATGTGATGGTCTCCACGGGCGGGTTCATCGAGTACGCCCTCACCCAGGGGCCGAAGGCCGTGGACCGGTATATCGAAGAGTGCAAGGATGTGGGTTTCGACATCGTCGAGATCTCGAGCGGATTCATCACGATCCCCACGGAGGACTGGCTGCGGCTCGTCGAGAGGGTCAAGGACGCCGGCATGAAGGCGAAGCCGGAGGTGGGGATCCAGTTCGGCGCGGGCGGAGCCACGACGGAAGCGGAACTGCAGGCGGAGGGAACCCGGGACCCGGAATGGGCGATCGGCCAGGCGAAGCGGTTCCTCGGCGCCGGGGCGTACATGATCATGATCGAATCCGAGGGGATCACGGAGAACGTCCGACCCTGGCGCACGGACGTGGTCGCGAAGATCATCCACGGCCTGGGCTTGGAGAAGGTAATGTTCGAGGCCGCAGAGCCCGAGGTCTTCGCTTGGTACATCAAGAACTACGGGCCGGAGGTGAACCTGTTCGTGGACCACAGCCAGATCGTGCAGCTCGAGACCCTACGCCGAGGGATTTGGGGCACGAAGAGCCTCTGGGGTCGCGTGCTGACCTACAAAGGATGATCCGAGCTACACCCGCCCGGCCGGCACGAGGAACCAGTAGGCCCGGTTGAGGAAGTGCTTCTCGAGCCAGGCCTTCAACCCCGCAGGAGCCGGTCGCGGGGGATGGTCGTAATCGAAGGAGATCGAGAAGGCCTTGTGGTAGCCGGCATCACAATAGCAGACGACGCGGCCATCGTACCGAGCCGTCGCCGGCTCGCCTCGGATATCTGCCACGATGGACTCAGCGATGACCTTCGCCTGGAAGTGGGCCGCCGCTCCCGATTTCGACACGGGGAGATCCGTGCAGTCGCCGAGGGCAAAGATGTTCGGATCGGCTTTCGACCGGAGGGTGTGCCGATCCGTCGGCAGCCATCCGCCCCGGTCCCCCAAGCCGGAGTCTTCGACGACCTTCGCACCGCGGTGGGGGGGAACCATGATCAACAGATCGTACGGGACGGACTCCCCCTCGATCGAGGTGACGACCCCTTTCGCGGGATCGATGGATTCGACATTGAAAAAGACCGTGGACCGGATCCCGTGCTCCGCGAATATCCGTTCGACGACGGGGTTCAAGGGTTCGAGAGGAAAGGTCCGGGAAAGGGGGGAGAGGAAGTGGATATCCACCTTGTCGCGGATGCCCCTCTTTGTGAAGTAGTAGTCGAGCTGGCAGGCCGCCTCGGAGGGTGCAGGAGGGCACTTGTAGGGCACGCTCGCCACGGTGACGACGACCTTCCCACCCTCGAACTGTGCGAGGGCCTTCCGGAGATCGAGGGAGGCCTCGAGACTGTAGAAGTGATGGGCCGCCTCCCGGTAACCCGGGACTTCGTCGGGTGCGAACCTGGCACCCAAGGCGACGACGAGCCGCCTTCGCGTCTCCCCG
>CAYGBO010000013.1:35231-37392 GCA_964348145.1 uncultured Methanomassiliicoccales archaeon | reverse complement strand
AGGGTCGTCCCGTCGGCAAGAAAGACCTTCCGGGCCTCCGCGTCGATCCGGACGGCCTCGGCCCGGAGGAGTTTCACGCGCCTCCTCAGGAGTCGCCCCTCGTCACGCGTCAGTTTGTCGGGCCTCGCCTTCCCGAAGGCGACGTACAGGAAACCTGGCTGGTAGACGTGGGTGCCCGCCCGGTCGACGAGGACGACCTCGGCCTCGTCGGGACGCAGTCGCTTCGCGAGGAGGTTCGCGACGATCGTGCCTCCGACGCCGCCTCCGAGGATCACGACCCGCTTCATCGCGACAACCCTCTATCGGACCTTCCGGACGATGAACCGCGCGTAGCCTGGCTCCTCGAACGTCCCGAGGAGTTCGTGCCCCGACTTCTGGACCCAGAACGGGATGTCCCTTCGGGATCCCTGGTCCGAGGACCAGACCTCGATCGTCTCCCCGACCGTCGCCTGCCGGATGCCACGGATCAGTTCCATGAGAGGGCCGGGGCAGAAGGACCCGCGGGCGTCAATCACGATCTTGCCTTGGACTGGAACTGCCACCCTTCCGCCTCCTCACATGAAGAGGGTGATCTCTCCCTCTTTCGCATGGCTCACGAACTCCCCGACACCCACCACGTCGTCGACGACCGGGTCGAGGTGTTCCTTCGTGAGCCCCATTAGGTCCAAGGTCATCGCGCAGGCGTGGACCCTGACCTTCCCCATCTCCTTGGCTTTCTGGAGCATGTCGTACCACGAAGGCACCTTCTTCTCGACCATCCTCTGGGCAAGGATGGGAGCGAGTTCTGCGTAGTTCGCATCCATTTTCTGGTTCTTCTCGGGTTGGCCACGGCGGAACGCGTCCAGTCCGTAGAAGGTCAGGAAGATGTCCACATCCATCCCCATCGCGACCGCTCCGGACGCAAGGATCGCGGCTGGATACAGTCGATCCACGGTCCCGCTGAACACGATCATCGAGAGCCGGTTCGTCATTGCGCACCACCGGATTCTTCCTGACGTCTGTCGGATTATGGGCTGTGGACTTGACTGAATATATACCTACATACTCTTCCCATGCACCGAGGCCGTACATGGCATTCCCGAGGGGGCCTCCGGGGGCACCGGCGGGCCGTCGGTGTCTCCCCCGCGGCCCGCGGGGGCGTGCGTGCCGACCCCTTCCGCTGCGAAAGAAGCTTCGTGAACGACCCGTGGGGCTCCTTCCGGTGCGGAATGGATATATACTGAATATACAATTAATTCGAGAAGCGCCGTGCCGTTCGTCCTTTTGGTCCCCACGAGCCACGAGGGAAGGTCATGGAATCGAGAAAGATCCAGAAGGTGGGGGCGGCGACCCTCACCATCTCGCTTCCCAAGGGCTGGGTCGAGCAGAGGAACCTCCGGAAGGGCGACCAAGTGTTTCTCGTCGAGGAAGGGGAGGCCCTCAAGGTGCTCCCCGGGCCCGCCGCGGAGGACCGTAGGCGGCGGTCCGTGGAATTCATCGTCGACGCGGATCTCTGCGACAGGCCCGGCATGCTGGAGAGAGTGATTGTCGGGAACTACGTCCTCGGTCGCGAGAAAATTATCGTGCGGTCGTCGGTGCGTCTTCGGAGCGAGCATCAGGATGAGGTTCGCCTCGCGATGCGGCGGTTGATGGGCATCGGCATCGTCGAGGAGAGCCCTTCCAAAGTGGTCCTCCAGTGCTCCCTCGATCCGACGAACTATCCGCTCGAGGCACTGATCAAACGTCTGTACAGCTTGGGCGCCACGATGCTCTCCGAGGCCCTTGAAGCCCTCGCCACGGGGGACATCGCCCTCGCGGAGGACGCGATGAAGCGGGAGGACGATGCCGACATGATGTACTGGCTGATCCTGCGTCTCGTCCTGTCGGCCCAGCTCGATGAGGCCCTCGTGGAGCAGTTAGGAATGCGCGGGCGAATCGAAATCCCTGGGTACCGGGTGATCGCGAGGGACCTCGAGACGGTCGCGGACCACTGCAATGCGATCGCGAGAAACGTGAAGGAGATGCTCAAGCAGGAATACAGCGTGTCGGCTACGGTCATGAAGGCCCTCCAGGACATGGCCCTCATCATCACGGAGGTGTACGCGAAAGCCCTGGGAGGCCTACTGTCTCGCGACATCAAGCAGGCAAACGACGCCATCCAGCTCGCGGAAGGCCTCGAACG